>JACIXQ010000099.1 GCA_014360465.1 bacterium | reverse complement strand
TACCCTCCCCTTACCGAATTCCCTCACAGCCACCACAGGATAACCATTCTCATCAACTACTATAGGTAGCCATCTTCCTGCCTTGAAGCTAAGCAAACAATTAGCATTGCCCTGCACTTCAACCCCTTCACCAACTATGGGATTCCTCTCCAGCCTCAATTTGCCCTTGGGTTTCTCTCCAATGAACTCAACCTGGAACATCTTCGCCAATGCGTTCAGCATAAATTCTTGCTCTCCCTTGGGGATGCCATAATTTCCAATCATCAATAACCCGCCACCCTCCCGCACATAACTGACTACTTTTCTTATATCAGAAGGTGTGTAGGGGCAAGGAGTAGCTCCCTGGGGAATTACCAAAAGGTTGATATTTTCCAAATCGGCATTAGAGAGCGAAGCCCAGCATCTTGCATCTTGACCGCCAATCGGTCTCAAGTATGCATTGCCGAAACGACCATCAAAATAAAAAGTAAACTCATGAGCGATGTCAACCATAGCGTAGATGTGAGGAATCTCATCACATTGATAAAATGCATTACCACCCCAGAGGATTAAAATTAGAAAAAGCAAAAAGTAGCAAGTCTTCATCGCACCTAAACCAACCTCAAAACTTCTTCTTCAATATGGTTAAAACCCCCTTCCCTTCCAGAGCCAACTCTCCACTCCACAATCCGACAAGTGCTCCACCAATGACATCTCTGGTATAATGCGCTCCTGACTGCACCCTCGCTACCGCAACTCCAATAGCGATTATGTAATACAGAACTTTATTCTCGGGATAATAATGGGAAAAGACTTTAGCAGAGGCGAACGCCATCGCGGTATGCCCTGAGGGGAATGAATCATAACTTTCGCCATTGGGTCTCTTACAATGGGTGATTAGCTTCAACGCTTGAGTAGATAACCCGGCGGTTAAGAAGGCATCCAAACCTTCCTCGCCTGCTTTTTTTATTTTTTCCTTTTCAGCTTGCCTTAACAAAAAGTTAGTGCTCCCCATCGTCATCCCATCCCCCAACAAGTTGAAACAATCTACCGCATCGGGGGACAACTCCCAGGCAATCCCCAGGAGCGTCAAGAATAAGCATAGAAAAAGTACTTTAATCATTCAACAATCAACACCTCTACCTTGCCTATTAGACCAGATGGCTTCGGCTCTCCAACAACGAGGTTCTGCATTGTATTGGCTACCTCTATCTCCAAGAGATTTTCCCCTTCTTTCACAAAGGGAGTGATATCTACCTCAAACGGTTCCCACAAACGAACATCTACTAATTGCCCATTTATCATTATCGCTGCCAGTTCTCCAACTTTATCCATCCTTACGACGACCTTTCTACCCTTGAGCTCAGGAAGGAATATCTTCTGGGAATAAATCGCAGAGCCCGAGTAGAATGGATAGCCGAAAGTTGTCCAACACTCGCCAACCCTCGCAGTTCCGGGTTCCTTTACAATCACCCATCGCTCGCCATCTCGCTTCAAGGCAAAGCTCCCAATGAGTATAGGCGGATGGGCAAGATTGACCGGCTCATATAATCCCGCAGCGCACCTAATCTCTACATCGTTCTTGCCCTGCTTTATCAAAGAGGTTATATCGGCGGAGAACATAAACCTATCAAGATAATCATCTTCTCGCCAATCCAAAACAGCTTGCCCATTTACAAGTATTTCTATATGTTTCGTGGCGCTTGCATTCCATACAGGTTCATTTAAAGCTCCATCCATAATCATCCGCATCTGTGAAGGAACATCCTCCACCTCAAAGCTCGTCTTGTAAATATGCAGATATATATCGCTATCACGACCGACCACCTGTGCTACCATCTCATATTGCCAACTCTTCAATGGTAAGGCATTCGGACGGCAGGTGGAGAATTGCCATTTCTCCTGAAGAACGACACTCTCCTCCTTCTTTGGTTCCTTCTTTACCACGGGCATCAGCTCTTTGGGCAACTCATCCTCCAGTGAGACTATTAGGGAATTGTTTGGTGGGAGGGTTATATTCAAAATCGTCTTCCCCTCCTTCTCACGCCACTTGAAGGGGAAAGGCTCAACCTTGCCATTCTCGGCGTTCCAAACAAGAGGGATTCCTCCCTCTGAAACGGTGGCTTGGAAAGTTACGCTCCGTGTTCGTGATGTATTGACGAAGAAGTAGTAGCTTCTCTCCCCCTTAAGATAATGGAGATGGACGATATCCCTTGCTGGCTTGTTTTCCTCCAAGACAAGGACATCGGGTTCTATCAAATCCTTCAATATATTGAAGAGTGTTTCCTCAAGTTCAGCAATGGGAAGGTCATGAGCCCCCTTAATGAAGACAGCCTCACCCTTCTCATGCTTCTTTCTGTAAACCTTTTTCTCCATTCCAGCCGGATTGAGCTTTGCCTCTTCTGGCTCAACACCAAAGAGGAAAGCAAGCCTTTCAAGTAGCTCTTTATCTTCCCCCGCTTCAAAGGAAGTATGAGGAAGGGAACCGAGAGCGATTATCCTACCGCCTTCCTCAAGATAGTCCTCTATTATCTCCACAGTTTCCCAGCTAAGCATTGTGGTAGTTGGTATTACAAGGACCTTGTATTCCTCCAGAACATCCGAACAAGTTTCGTCCATTATCCAGATTACTCCTCGCTGGAAAAGCCCTCTTTGCTGAAGGATTTCCTCGGAAACATAGTCAAAGTCAAACCCAATTCGGAGCAGTGCCTCGCTCGTGTTGTTGAAGCCAGCCACGATTTTCTCCGTTTCAGGCGTGGGTTTAGGGTTTATTGACGCCCACATAGACTTGATGGGATAAAGCAAAGCGACATCTGCGATGTGGCTTCCACCGGAAAAGATATAGCATAACCTTGCTACATAATCGGCAAATTTCCTGTAATACTTCCAGAAAGGCACTCTGTAGAACTCATCTGGTGGACATTCCCACTTCCTGAAGCCCTGTATTGAATAATAGAATGCGTGGGGCATAATAAGATTAACTCCCAGAGCAACCTGCCAATCTGTAAGCCATTTCAAAGTGCTGATAGATATGCCCCATTGGGAAGCAAGCCCGAAAGCCTCGCTCATAACCCGAGGCTTTTCCAGAAGATGAGCAGCTGAGGAAGCAAATTTAGGACCTACGAGGTTGTTCAGTCCCCAAAGAGCGCCTTCCTGCGGCCAGGTGAGCTCACAAAGAAAATCCACGCCACCGAAATGCATATATTGAGCCCCCCGGAAGAAATCTCCCTGATGGCGTGTATGCTGGTAAAGCTCCCCTTCGGAAAGGACATGCCCAACGAAATTAAGATTGACTTTGTCACAGAAATCGTAAATCTGCTTAAAGAAGGCGGAGACATAAGCCTCCGTAGCTGTATCGCGAAAATGAGCTCTCACCATAGGGGTGAGAGGACCGACATCCTCATAGAGAGCTGGAAGGACCTTATAAAGAGAGTATCCGTTCCTTTTTTCAAAGAGGGAAGGAAGGCGAGGAGTCCAAGGGATAGCTTCCTGCGGATTGTAATCCATTGCTGGCTCGTCGGTGAAGATGCCCCAAACAGTGCTTCCAAACTCGTCCTTGAAGCGCTCGGCATATTCTTTGTGAGTAAGTTCTATGAATCTCCCTATGGCATCGGGGTTCAGAGTATCAATCGCTGGTCCATAGAATGTACCAGAGGTCATAAATTTACGAGAAAAGACATAAACACGATAATCGCTCGTTTCTGGCACATCCCATTCAAGAACATCGTCTTTCACAAAATCGTTCAACAAAACGCCATCGGTGGGAAAGCCAACGACCTTGCCATCCTGCAATGGATAGGCTACTACAGCTACCAATTCGTCCATAATATCTATTTTTACAGATAGCTTGGTACCTGCTTTTACATCCCACCTATTCGCCAAAAATAAGCCAGACATCCTATAGGCAGGATTTTCCTGGACGATAATTCCATCCGCATTGCCAGAAGGCCAGTTGTTCTCATCGTAAAGGTAGGCTTTCATCCCCAACTTCTTGGCTGTTTCAATACAAGTTCTAATTCTCTGGAAAAATTCCTCCGAGAGATAGGGAGTGAGAAGCCCATGCCGAGGATGAAGGATGAAACCGTCCACCCCTTTATCATGCATCTCCTTAATCTGCCTCACCAGCTCCTCGTCCTTCAAATCCCGATTAAGAAACCAGAAAGGAGCCAAACGATACTCACTTGGGGGATTTGCGAATTCCTTTTCCAGCTCTCCGTTCATAGTAAGACCTCCTTTTGGAAACTTTTTCCTCTAAATTTTAAGAAACAAGTATAGGAAAAGTCAAAACAAATATTCTCCCCAAATTATAATGCATTCGTGATATTTTGTATAGAGACATTTGATGATAAGAATTTGACGAAAAAAACAAATGAGTTTATACTTATATTGAGCCGTTAGCTCAGCTGTGGTAGAGCACCGGCCTTTTAAGCCGGGGGCCGCGGGTTCGACTCCTGCACGGCTCACCATTGGTGCCCTCATCATCTAGCCCGGTTAGGATACAGGCCTTTCAAGCCTGCGGCGGGGGTTCAAATCCCCCTGAGGGCACCAAACTGGGCGAATAGCTCAGGTGGGAGAGCGTCTCCCTTACAAGGAGAAGGTCGTAGGTTCAAGTCCTACTTCGCCCACCATTGAGTTACGGGGTCGTGGCGCAGTCCGGCTAGCGCGCTTGCCTGTCAAGCAAGAGGCCGCGGGTTCAAGTCCCGTCGACCCCGCCATTTTTTTATAAGCCGGGGTAGCTCAGGAGGTAGAGCGCAGGACTGAAAATCCTGGCGTCCCCAGTTCGACTCTGGGCCCCGGCACCACCCCTTAAACCCCCTTTCACTATTTACCCATTTCCGCTTCATTTTCAAAATTTCGTTGGTTAAGCAATAATAGATAGAATTCCTATGCTGTGATGATAAGTTGCCCGTAGTAGCCTTGTATGAAAGGGGAAGGCAAGAAATTTTTCGGTGGAAGCATTTCCGAAGATTAAAGGATATCTTTTGCTTTTCGCGCTCCGTCGTGCAGTATCAAATCTCAAAGTAGAATAGAGCGCACACCTTTTTATTCTTCCTCATTTCCCTGCTTCACTTCGCTCTTCCCCCTCTTCGTGCTCCTGCTTTTCAACCGGCTTAAACTCATTTCCTTCTTTTTTATCTTCTTTTTCCATCTCTTTCTTTTCCCCTTGCAAAGAAAGGAAACGCATCAATGAACCTGCTAATCCATCTATGGAACTACCGCCACCCGTGACCAGGATGTCAGGAACGAATTTCACCTTGCTTTCAGCAAGAGCGGTTATCGCATTGACTATCGCCGTAGGAACCTGCCCCAAAGCCTCTACCTGCGCCTTATAAGCCTTGGCCCTTGCGAGACCAACCGCCTCAACCTCTGCTCCCTTCGCTGCTCCCGTCTCCCTGATGTAGGTAGCTTCACCTTCAGCCTCCGCTTTGCGAGCCAAGGCGTTATTCTGGGCTATATCAACCCCAACTCTCGCCCTTGCCAAGCTCGCCTGCATATCCGCCGTTCCCTTCGCCTGCTCCATCGCAATCCTCTGTTCCTCGGCTTCCTTCTGCCTCTGATAGGTTAATATCTCCTGATTCGCTATCTCCCGCTCCGTCAACACCTTCACCAACTGCTCAGGAAGGATAACATCCTGAATGTAAACACCCTTTGTCTCAACCTGATATTCCTCCAATTTGCTTTTTATGTGCTCAAAAGCTTCCTGCTGAACCTGCTGTCGGGTCTCAATAAACCTTATCGCTGGCATACTTTGCAGCTTGTCGCGGAAATGGTTGCCTACAGCCGCTTGAAGGACCTCCGTTACAAGGTTGCGCATCGTCCCCACAATGGATATCACTTTTGGCGCCAATGTGTCGGGAACATGTATCTGCACCTGGAGGTCTATTTTGAAAACGAACCCTTCCCGGCTTTTCGCTATAATGGGCATAAGGTTAGCATCCAGCCTATGAGCTTCGGAAACAGCCTCAGCCCAGTTCAAGGTAAGAATATAGGTAGGGACGATTTCCGCCTCGTAGCAACGGGGATTTATGGCATATTTCCCCGTTCGTAAGGGTTCCTTCCAGATTCCTCTGTGCCCTGGTCTAACAAGACTGCCAAACTTGAACTCCGTTCCCGATATATCCTGGGTTGGAAGACCTACATAAGCCTTTATCACTGCTACTTCCCCTTGCTCAACCACAAGCATAGGGACAAGCTCCACGCTTACAAGGAAGGGATTGAGAGCATAGGCGCCATAAAGTAACGGGTCGTGTTGCAATCCTATCCTTCCACCGTTGTCAAGGAAAGCCTGGAAATCCTGATAGTTATTGTGGAGGTGGTTCTTGCTACCGAGAAGCGCCTCTATTATCTCCAAATCATCCGCTCCCCTATTCTCCAACTCCGCTATATCATCAAAGCCTCCAAGTCTGCTCGCTATATCCCCCGGTGGTAAGGGGTCTCCTTCAAATGTGGTCACGATTCCTATCATATCAACCATTTTCCCATCTGGTCCTTTAGGCTGTGGCTCTATGCGGACGAGCTCCAGTTGCTCAGGTCTTAGCCCAAATGCCTCAGGTGTGAGCGCTCCTTCCCTATCAGCTATTGCTTTGAGCTCAGGGGAAATTGGACGTCCGTAAACCTTATTTTTCGTTATAACGAGAAAGCCAATGGGATGGATGGGAAGCAAGCTTCCCGGAGGAAGAACGGGGCGTTGAACGCCCTTTTGCCCTCCGTTCTCAACGAACTTTCTCAAATCGGTGAAGTTGCCGAACTCGGGCTTGTATTTCGCCGACTTTGCGCCTATCGGCAATGGGTCTCCCACCTGGGCGATTACAACCCCTATCTCCCCAGCAGGAACTTGAACCCAAGGGAACTTCTCCACCTTATAGAGAACCCAGAATTTCCAACGCCAACCAGGCATCAAAAGGTCAGCCTGATAACCAGCTTCTCCATTGAATGCGATGGGATTATCTTCCGATAGTCGTTTGAACCCAAATCGTTTGGTGACGAGACCTACTTCCGTTGGACCTATTATTCTGATGGAAGGTAAGACAAAGATAAAGAATATAATAGCAAGGCATACCCATACCCAGTAAGGCAATCCCCAAAGGAGTACAGGTTCTTGCATAGCTTTCTCATCTCCTCCAAAATATAATTATCCCCATTATAAATCATAGAACATTTGTGTCAATAATTTCATAAAAAAGAGGGGGAGAAAATCTCCCCCTCAGGAAAAGATGCCTCTATTTCCTATGCTTAATCTGCTGGTCCGCCTCCCCACTTGGACCAGAAGGTGAGGTTATCGTTATCCCTCATAGGCCAGAAGAGCTTGCCACATTTATCCGCTATCTCCCTATGATTCATCCACTTGGCGTGACCATCGGCAAACACGAGGTTCTCACCCTCAACATGGCGGGTATTGTTCCTCGTCCTCAAAGAAGGAGTGCAAGCGGCTCCGCAGGCATTGGCATAGACCGTTCTCGTTCCTCCGCAGGAAACAAACATCGCAGCATCAGCGAAAACAACCGTCTCCGCTGGGGTCGGCATACTCGACATTCTTGCAGCATACATCTTGTCGTTCCAACCGATGTCAATGCTCGTTCCTTCCCAATCGGGAGGGAAAGGCCAACCTCCAGATGAATTTCGAGCACAACCATTCCAGACGCCTACAAGCTTGTACATATCGGCAGAGGGGCAGTCAAAGACGCCTGTGTTTTTCACATAGGGATAAATCTTAGCTTGCGGTGAACAAAACGGATTATTCGCATCCGGGCCACTTCCACAACCCCAACAACCCAGGAATGGATATGTCTCATCCCAATCCTGGCAATACATCTGAACAGCCATTCCTATTTGCTTCATATTTGACAGACAGGCAGTCTTACGCGCCTGTTCACGAGCGCGACTGAAGACAGGGAACAGGATAGCCGCCAAAATAGCGATAATCGCTATAACTACGAGTAGCTCAATTAAGGTGAAACCTTGCTTCTTCATTATAACTTCGCCTCCTTTTTAAAATTTTTATTTTTCCATTTTGGACTAACCCAGCTTAACCGACGATTTAAAAAGAGGGAAAAGAAATTTCCCTCTTTTTAAATAAAATAGGCTGGCATCGCCTCTTGAAATCCATCTTCAAGAAAACGGGGAGTCCCAAAAGCTCTACAGAGACGAATCTAAAATTACAAATCAAATCCATTCTTCCTCATTTCGAATTTTTATATATTAAACTTGTTGCTTAATAAGCTTACCATAAGGTTTTCCTTCCGGCAAGCCCAATTTATTATAATTATAAACGCCTTTCTATGCATCGTCAACATCAT
>JACIXQ010000098.1 GCA_014360465.1 bacterium | reverse complement strand
TAACTCGGTGGGATTCCCGAAAAGTGTTTGGAGGGTTCTGATGTTTTTGAAACCCAATTCCTGAAGCATATCCATTATCTCCTGCGTGGAGAAGAAGGTGGCAATGCGATAGAATTTGCTTTCGTTCTTTCTTGAAAGGTAAAGTTTGCCGAGCTCACTCTCTCTATCTATTATGCCTATCAATATCAGTCCATTGGGCTTCAGCACCCTTTGAGCTTCCTGCAAAACCCTTTTAGGGTCCTTCACGAAGCAGAGTGTGAAAGCAAGGAGGACGAAGTCGAACTCTTCATCTTTAAATGGCAGGTTTTCCCCTTCCCCTTTAACCGCTTTGATGCCCCTTTTTCTTGCTATCTCAAGCATTTTATCGGAAGGGTCTATGCCCACTTCTATGCCAAGTGGTTGGGCGAATCTGCCAGTGCCGACGCCTATTTCAAGACCGCGTCCCGGATGAGGAGGTAAAGCTCTGCGAATTGCTTCCAATTCCGTTAGATAGGCGAACTTATTTTTTTCAAACCATTCTTCGTATTCGTTGGTATAGATATCAAATACGCTCGGCTCATTCATCTTGGTTGTAAGAAAAATTTTAAGATGAAGAGTGAAAGAAGCAATAAAAGTGTGAAAAGGCTACGAAGTTCCTTGTTCTCCTTAACCCTTGACCAACTAAAGTAACCTGCTGAAGGGCGAAACTTGAAAGGTGGGAAAGGAAAGAAAATGGGAACGGAATTTTTATATATCTCGTATTCCTTGCCGAACTTTTTGGTTAAGAAATCCTCTTCTGATTTAATCGTAGGGATGTAAATGAGGGCGAAGAGAACCAGGTAAATTGGGAACACGATTGCCGGATAACCCGAGAGGAAGCAGATGCCCAATCCAATGAAAAATGTTCCAAGATAGAGAGGGTTTCTCGTCCAGGAATATGGACCCGAGGTTGTGAGAACTTCGTTTTTAGTGATATATCCGGCTGAAAGAACCCTTATTCCCTCTCCGAGGAGGGTGAGAGAAATGCCGATGAGAAGCCCAAGAGTATTGGGATGGGCAAAAATGAGGCAGGCGAGGGGGAATAAGAGGTGGAAAGCAGTCCTTTTGCTTGAAAGGAACTTAAGAATCTTCATTTACGCATCACCATTTTCTTGACGAGCAATGCTGTTTTCTGGAATGCTCCTTTATCACCAAGAGAGCGTTTTATCTCACGGAAAAGTTCAAACTGTCTATCTCTTAGTGATTGGTTAGTCAGTAGCTGATAGGCGAGGTTGGCAATCAAAGGTGGGATAGCCTGTTCCTGGATTAGCTCGGGAAATTCCTTTCTGTCAAGGATTATGTTGGGAAGGGAAATGAAGGGAAGGTTGAGTGCTCTAAGGTGATATTCAAGGTGGGATAATGGTGAGCCCTTGTAGATGACTATGAGAGGAGTTTCAAAGATTGCTGATTCAAGGGTTGCTGTACCGGAGGTAACTATGAGTGCATCGGAGGCGTTCATAACCTCCCAGGATTGTCCTATTCTCAGATGGACTATATCTGAATCGCTGACGAGCGCATCTTGGGAAATTCTCCAACCTTTGGGCAAGCACTTTGGCAAAAATGGAAGGGAATGGATTGGTGGTGCAAGGACGAATTGAAGGCGGGGTAGTTTTTTTCTGAGAATAGGGACAGTTTGAAGCAGAGTGGGGAGTATATGGCGGATTTCCTGGAGGCGGCTACCGGGGAGGAGTCCCAGAGTGAGTGTCTCTTGCAACTGGAGTTTTTCTCTCGCTATTTTCTTATCCTCTTTATGGAGAATATCTAAGAGTGGGTGTCCGAAGAAGTAGGCATCAAGACCTTTTTCCCTCAATGCTTTCTGGTTCCAGGGAAAGATGCAGACGAATTTATCGGCTGACTGCTTAAGCCTTATAACATTATTTCCAACCTGTCGCTTCCAGGAGCCAGGTGGAATGAAATAGAGGATGGGGATTTGGAGGTATTTTTTGACCCATCTACCCACTCGTAAATTAAATGCTCCTGCGTTTATCAAGATGAGGATATGGGGAGGATTGGTAGCGAGATGCTTCTTGACGCGGAAAAGAGCTATTAGGGAGCTTGGGAGTATCTTAAGCGCTTCAACAACACCTATTGCTCCCTTGTGGGTTGAGTACATCAAGAGGGAGACCCCTGCTTTCGCCATATTATGTCCACCCAGACCCCAGAAAATAGCTCTGGGTATTTCTTTTTTGATTGCTTTCGTCAGGTATGAACCGTAGAGGTCGCCGGAGGCTTCCCCAGCGGAAATAAATACCTTAACTTCTTCTCCTTGCCAGACGTTCAAGTTGTCTACCAGCTCTGCTTTGTCTCATAGCGTTAACGAATTCAAGCAATTTTTTCAATTCTTCGCTTTGTTCTGGTATTTCCTCCTGAACTTTAATGATGCCCTTGCCGAGGGGCAGTTTGGAATGGAAGAGGATAAGGAAGGCTTTTTTAAGTTGGTTTCTGACCGCAGGGGGGATGCCAGCGCGGCGTAGTCCGACTTTATTTGGACCAACAACCTTGGCAGGTCTGCCATCCACTATCATAAAGGGAGGGACATCCTGGACGACTTTTGAATATCCGCCGACCATAGCGAGTTTTCCTACTGTTACCCATTGATGGACGCCGACAATCCCTCCGAAAGTCACATTATCCTCTATGACCACATGTCCGCTTATCCCTACATAATTGGACATTACCACGCCATTTCCTACCTTGCAGTTATGACCGATGTGGCTATAAGCCATTAGAAGGTTATTGGAGCCTATTTCGGTGCTTCCTTCTCCCAATGCTCTGTGGATGGTTACGAATTCACGGATTATGTTGTTATCCCCAATTATCACGGATGTTTTTTCGCCTTTATAGCGGGTATCCTGAGGAGGAGCGCCGATGACGGCGCCCGGGAATATCTGGCAATTCTTCCCAATTATGACATTTTCCATAATGATTGCGTGGGTATGAATATAAGAACCTTCTCCAATCCGAACATTAGGACCTATATATGCATAGGCTTCTATGATGACCCCTGGCTCAATAATAGCTGAAGGGTGGACAACCGCAGTAGGATGGATGGATGTATTAACCGCCATATTCGTTCACCTTTCCTTGCTGGTAACTTTTTCTACTTCCTCATAGGGTTCCGCTCTTTCAACGAGCATAAAGATGAATTCTCCCTCAGCAACTAACTTACCTTCTACTTTCGCGGTTGCCTTCACTTTGCCTGCGTTCCCTTTCGTCTTGATTATTTCCACTTCCATTATGAGCGTATCACCCGGATGCACGGGCTTGCGGAAGCGAACATTATCCATTCCGCCAAAATAGGCGAGTTTGCCTTCATTACCTGTCATAGAGAGCAACAGAACACCGCCCACTTGCGCCATAGCTTCAAGAATGAGAACCCCGGGCATAATTGGTTCACCTGGAAAGTGTCCCTGGAAAAATGGTTCGTTTATAGTGACATTCTTCAAGCCGACAGCCTTTTTCCCTGGTTCTATTTCTATCACTTTATCAACGAGAAGGAAGGGATATCTATGTGGAAGTATCTTCAAAATATCCTTGATTTTTATCATACTAATTGACACCTCCTATTGAAAACACTGATGAGTTTTCTCCCCAATTCAAGGTGGAGGTTATGGCTTGCCTTTATAGCAATTATATGACAATTTGGATATAAACCGATAAGGGAAAGATCACCAATTAGGTCGAGGATTTTATGTCTTACCAATTCGTCTTCAAATCGCAAAGGTGTGACCGGTCCATTCTCTGTTATGAGGATAGCATTCTCAAGTGAACCACCGAGTGCGAAGCCATTTTTTAATAATTCTTCCAATTCGTAGTCAAAACCAAAGGTTCTTGCTGGAGCTATCTCCTTTTCAAAAACCTCTTGATTTATAATAAAAGAACCTATCTGTTCGCTGGCGTGATTATGATTGTAATCGACTAAATAGGTGATGCGCAACCGAGGGGCAGGAATAGCCAGTATATGAGCTTCTCCTTTGTGAACCCAGAGCGTTTCTTTTAGGTTTGCTATTCTTTTCTTCTCCTCAAATTTAACTATCCCGCTCTCTTTAATCATAGATACGAAAACAGAGGCGCTACCATCAAGAGCAGGTACCTCCTCATCGTCTATTTCTATTAGGGCATTATCTATGCCCATTCCCCATAGCGCGGCGAGAAGATGTTCAACTGTATTGACAACTATTTCTCCTTTACCTAAGGACACGCAGCGATTGGAAGAAACTACATTCTCAAGCTTTGCCTCAATTCTAACGGGAGGTTTTTGGTCGATTCGGAGGAAGGATATACCGCTATTCGGTTCAGCAGGATAGAGGGTCAAAGTTGTTCGCTTGCCCGTGTGAAGACCTTGCCCCTCTATCTTAATCGGTTTAGCAAGCGTTGCTTGATGCATTTTTATTTTTTAGAAGCCAAGCTTAACATAAACTGCCCCACTCACATTGCCTTCCAGTGTGAAGACCTCAACTTCAACAAGAGGCAGTACTTGCATAGCTAAGCCTAAATTTACTTTTTTGTTTGAATACTCTGCCATTATCCTGCTGCGTCCAGAGAGAGGAAGGACGACTCCAGCGAAAACACCATCCATTATCTTGCCCGAGGCAATGCCGGCACTTATCTGAGGGGGTCCGAAGGGAAGACCAGTAGTTTTGGTTGCCACCTGGGTTACGGTTAGGGTTTTGGTAGCAACAACATATACAGAGCTTCCTATTTCGTCGGTGATATCTGCCACTCCAACCCCTATAGCTGGGAGGGCAAGCCCTTCCTGAAGAAGGAGAATTTTACCGCTTAAAATAGTTTGGGATTCCGAGTTGGACACCCTGGCGGCAGAAAGCTCCCAGTTTGGGAAGAGCCCAACGCATCCTCCCACGGTATTCACATCCTTGGAGGTGCTACCAATAAGAGCAACCCCAGCGGTTTTAATCGTCTCTGCTGTTGGGGCAGTAAATATACCTGAATAACCGTAAATCGTCGGCTGGGTAGCAAAGGTGACGCCTACCAGCATAACGAGCAAAAGGCAGACCAATAGATTCTTCATTGCTCGTTTCCTCCTTTCTCTAATTGGTTTATTTTTTCCTTGAGCTCTTCCACGGACTTCACGAGCTCGGGAAGCCGTTGAAGAAGGGCGAGAATCCGCATCTGCTGGCTATGGGGACGGGCAGGATAACCGGAATAGACGCTGTTGGCTGGCACATTCCCAATAACTCCAGCCTGGGCAGCTATCGTTGCTCCATCTCCTATCTCAAGATGGTCAGCAATACCCGCCTGTCCTGCAAGAGTGACATTTTTTCCTATCTTAACACTTCCCGAAATTCCTACCTGAGCAACTATTATGCTATTCTCACCTATCTCAACATTGTGGGCAATCTGCACCAGGTTGTCAATTTTTGTTCCCCTACCAATCCTCGTCTCACCCATAGTTGCCCTATCTATGGTGGTATTCGCTCCTATCTCTACATCTTCTTCAATAATGACTTTCCCAATATGGGGAATCTTGACATTCTTGTCCCCATCTTTGACATAGCCAAAGCCATCGGCACCGATAACTGTACCAGAATGGATTATGCAATTATCTCCTATCTCTACATCATCGTAAATAACTACGCCCGCGTAGATTGTTACATTTTTCCCTATTTTAGAATTTTCTCCAATATAGCATAGGGGATAAATTATCGTTCCATCTCCAATATGAACATTGGAGGAAATGTAAGTATAGGCGCCGATGGAAACATCCTTTCCCAGCTTCACTCCCTCTTCCAGGATAGCGGTGGGGTGAACTCCGGCAAGGGGTTTTCTTCTATGTGAGAAAAGCTGAAGAATTTTTGCAAGGGCGAGACGAGGATTTTGGACATATACCGCGTTCTTCTTTGTTTCCCAACCTTCTTTCAGTATTAGAGCGGAGGCTTTGCTATTTTCTGCAAGGCTTAGCAATTTCTCGTTGTCGACGAAGCTGAGGTCTCCTTCCTTTGCTTTTTCCAATGGGGCAAACCTATAGATTATCGTATGGGGGTCTCCCTTTAAGGAACCATCCAGATGTTTGGCTATTTCCTTTAAGGTAAAGGGCAACTTCGCTTCACCTCCTCCAGACTTCTTTCAAGTCTACTTATTTTAGCCCCGACTTCTTCTTTGTGTCTTGCGATTTCTCTATCCATAGATACGATCAATTTTTGGTAGTCTCTTTCAATGACGCTTTCTTTCATAGGTAAGGGGGTACCGACCAATTGTGGTGCTTTCCACCAGCCGACAATGGGTTGAGGTGGTGAAGGAAGGGCAGGGGTTATATTTTCTGACGGTTGCGTGGTGGTAGGAAGGACAGGGGTTTGCCATTGGGATAAGAGGGATTGGAAAGTGGTGGAAAGTTGGTTTTGAAGCTCATTTGCCTCTTCCGTTTTGCCACTAATCTGAGATGCCAACTCTTTCAAGCGGAGCGAGAACAAAGATAGGGAGTGTTCTTTCTTCCATTCTTCCAATTTTTCAGGAAGCATCTTCCATACGCTTTCTTTCATTTCTACTTTTACTTCTTTCGCTTCTGAAATTGTTTTCTTTTCTTTGATTTTTTCAAATTCAAGCAAAAAATTTTTATAACTTGCTTCTCTTGTCAACTGGGTTTCCTCAAGAAGCTTATCGTATAGGGCACTCCTATCCAAAGGAAAGGAGTGCCCTATAAAGGCTATGAAGGCAAGAAGAAGGAATATGTTTTTACTTATTGAGAGCCTTGATGACCTTATCAGTGATATCAACTCCACCGTAAAAAACTACCTGGCTGGACAAAACCACTGACAGATTGTTTTCTTTAGCAACTTGCTCGATCGCCTTATCAATAGCCTGTTTGATGTAGGGGGTTATGTCTTCGTTTTCCTTAACGGTTATACCCAACTTAGCCAGTTTCTCTCTCAATTGGCTTTCCATTTTTTTGCTCAGTTCCTCACGCTTTTGGTTTAGTTGGTTGTTATACTCCTGGACTATCGCATCTATGTCTTTGGAAGCTGCGTCTCGGATGTTTTGGAGTTCGGTAAGCCTTTGCTTTTGGGTATCGTTGAGATTACGATTGTTCTCTAATTCCTGCAATTCTTTCAATCTACCGGTGGCGATGTTTTCCAGCTCCTGCAAGCGTTGTTTCTCACTATCTGTTAGAGTGGTTTTGCTGATAAGCTGTTTAAATTCTGCTCTCTCCTGAGAGGTAAGCATTAAGTTACTCTGGTGGAGATTAAGGACTTGCTGGAGGTTATTTAGCACATCTTGGTATTGCTTCTGAAACTCCTCGGCATTGGTAAAGCTGTTTACGACCTTGTCTATGTCCACGCGACCTATCCCCTCTGCTCTCGCCATTTGTGGAAGGAAAGCCAAAGCAACGAACAGAACAAAGACGAAAACTTTTTTCATATTGCTATTCACCTATCCTTTCTAAAGTCTAAATTTCTGATAAATAATTTTACAAGGTATTTATTTAGATTGCAAATTTGGGAGAAAGTTACTCTTCTCTTCCCGGTGTAGGAAGATTAAAACGTCTGATGACGAAGCGAAAAGTAGCATAGTAGATGATGAAATACAGGACTCCCAGAAGTAATAGGAGCCAGGGCTTTTTAGCAAGTCCGAGATTCAAAAGGAAATCTATTAATCCTGCGGAGAAGCTGAATCCACTTTTGGCTCCTAATAGATGGGCGACGACCAAGGAGGAGCCAGTCAAGATGGAATGAAGCGCATAAAGCTGTGGAGCAAGGAACATAAAGGAGAACTCTATTGGTTCTGTGACTCCTGTGATAATGGAAGTTAGTGCTGAAGAAAGGAGAATTCCTCCAACCAGGGTTTTCTTTTCCGGTTTGGCTTCCTGATACATAGCAAGGCAAACGGCTGGGAGGGCGAAGACCATTATGGGATAGAAACCAGCCATAAAACTTCCTGCTGTGGGGTCACCAGCGAAGAAACGACTCATATCACCGTGATAAATCTTACCATGAACCTCGTAGCTTCCAAACTGGAACCAAACGAGACTGTTTATAATGTGATGAAGTCCGAAAGGAATTAGTAGCCTGTTCATTGTGCCATAGATGAATAATCCGATTCCACCTGACCGAACCATCCAATCCCCGAACTTAGCTATTGCAAACTGCACAGGAAGCCAGATGTAACCGCAGAGCAAACCCAAAAATAAAGATGCGAAGGCGGTTATTAAGGGTGGGAAGCGTCTGCCTCCGAAGAATGCAAGGAAAGGAGGAAGTTTAACTTGGTGAAAACGCTCGTAGAGATAGGCAGAGAGAAGCCCGATTATGATACCTCCCAGAACGCCCATATCTATCTTCTCGTTTATCTGCTTCAAAGTTGCGGAAAAGACGAGAT
>JACIXQ010000097.1 GCA_014360465.1 bacterium | reverse complement strand
TCCCTAAGCACATCCATCCTCACGCTTTTTTGCAGATGCCATCCATTGAACAAGAGCTTCTTATCCCTGAGATGCGACAAAAGAGAATCAACAAATTGGAGAATTTCCCCCTTCTCTTTATTGGGAAGTTTCGATTTTATTGCCTCATATATGGGATGCTTCTCTTTCCCTATTTCCTTTTCCTCATCCTTCCACTTGATGACCTCCTCTGATAGCTCCTTTATTCTATTATAAGCCTCCTCAACCTCAATTTTTCTGAACCTCAACGCTTCATATACCGCTTCTATCTCTTGACGCAGATTTGAAAGAAAATAGGATGAGGGATGTTCATTTACGAGGTTTGTAATTCCCCGTCGGACATTTGCAATCACCTCAATGACACCACTTGGGTCATCCCTTGAGATAGAACCCAGTTTCTTGAGGAGCTCGTCATCTATCTCTAAAATTGGATAGGATTTTTCTATTTCCTTTATATCCACGGTTTGCTGAATTCTTTGGATTGCCTTCCTTGACAATTCTTCTATTTTAAGTTCGTCGATATTAGTCCTGTAGTATTTTTTGTTGTAGGCAATGAAAATACGCAGAAGCCAGTCGTAAGCTTTCAGGTATGACTTTAGAAAAGCTTCTCCTCCAAGCATCTCGTAATACCTCATCAATTCCCTCATCTTTTCCTCAAAGATTCCGGCTGTGTCGGGATCCATCAGCCTTTCCATAGCACTCTCAAGGCTTTCCCTGGTATCCTCCAGCTTTATCCCTTCAAATATTTCCAATAATTCAAAGAGGAGCCTTTCAAACTCCTTCTTCTCATCTTCCAGGTCCCTTATGACGACCTTTAATCTGCTCGCATCGCTTGCCTCAAATTTCTCAAGCGCCCTTTGAAGCTCGCTAAGGACGCCTATGTAATCGTTTATCAAACCGAATCTCTTCGTGAGGTACGGTCTATTCGTCCTCGCTATTGCCTGCAACAACCTATGCTCCCTCAGGGGCTTATCCAGATACATCGTCCAGAGATTGGGGGAATCAAATCCCGTTATGAGCATATCGGTGACTATAAGGATTTTGGGATTTTCCTTAACCTTGAAATCGTAGATTATCCTATCGTGAATATGTTTTATTTCACTTGATAAATATTTATTCTCTAATCGGAGGAGATAATCCCTTATTGGAGATTCATCGTTGGGATTAAATGTCATAACTATCTCCGATTCCTCGGGAGGAAGAAGTTTATCAAGGGCGTTCTTATAAAGGACGCAGGCTTCCCTATCTATCGCCACAACCATAGCTTTCAAACCCGTTGGCTTGACTATCTCTTTGAAGTGCTCGGCTATGTCTCCCGCTATGCTCTCAATTCTTTCTGGTTTCTTGGCAAATGCCTTTATCACCCTGACCTTTTTCTTCAAAGCCTTGAGCTCCTCGGGGGATAATTGCTCTATCATTCCCTCCTCAAATTTTGCGAATGCCTCCAACTCCTCAAACTTCAGGTGATATTGGGGAAGCCTTGCTTGATAGGATAAGGGGACGGTGAAGCCATCCTTAAGGGAATCTGCCATAGAGTACCTATCAAGATAGAGCTCATCGGGAGGGCAGAACTTTTGGAAAGTATTTCTCTCGGGCTTGGAGAGAGGGGTGCCGGTGAAGCCGAAGACGAAGGCATTCTTGAAGATGTGGCTCCAAAGAGTCCTGAACTTTCCATATTGCGTCCTGTGGACCTCATCGGCTAAGATTATCACATTCTCCCTCTTTATCTCCAATTCAAAGCCTGTCCTCTCTATCTCCTCAAACTCCTTCTGGCGGAACTTCTCAACCGTCACAAGGAAGATTCCCCTCTTGCCCTCTCCGCCCCACTGTAAGGTTTCAATGAGCTTTTCGATGGAGGGAATTCTCTCAATAGGAATGCCGATGAAGGCGAAGTCCTTCTCAATCTGCTCTTCAAGGTCCTTCCTGTCAACCATAACGAAGATAGAGGGTCTCTCCGTTTGGGGGCAATGGAAGAGCTTCCAAGCGGAGAAAGCCATCGTGTAGGTTTTGCCCGAGCCCTGCCAGTGCCAAATCAATCCGAACTTCTTATTATCCTTGCCCAAGAGCGTATCAACCACACGGCGAAAAATTTTGTTGCTCGCTCTGAATTGTTGATAGCGAGCCATCACTTTTGATAATCTATCTTCTCTTTTCCTGATAAAGATGAAGTTCTCAATTAGGTCGAGGAGATTTTGGGGATGGAGCATTCCATAAATGGTTATTTTGAGGTAATCGTCTTTGAAGTCTTGGGGTTCAAATGGATAGGGGTCCTTCCATTCGCTTAAAGAGGTTTGCTCCTCGCTCTCTGGGGCGAAGGAATTGGGAAAATAGCGGGTGGTGATTCCATCTGTGGCGATGGAGAACTGGACATATTTGAAGAGCTCGGGAACGGTTTCCTCGTAGCGTTTGATTTGTCTATAGGCATCAAGCCAGCTGATTTCCTCTCTGGTTGGGCTTTTGCATTCAATGAGGACGAGGGGAATGCCGTTGATGAAGAGCAGGATATCGGCTCTTATCGAGCTCGTAAGGCTTTCAAGGGTGAATTGGCGGGTAAAAAGGAATTCGTTGGCTTGGGGGTTATCAAAGTCAACGAGTTTCACCACTTCCTGTTTCTTTTCCTTTGAGAGGGGAACGAGGATTCCGTTTTTGAAAAAGTCGAGGAATCGTCTAACGCCTTCTATATTTGAAGGGATAAATTTGATGAGGGAATCTATGACGAAGTTGATGTTGGCATCGCTGAGGTTGAGCTTCTTATTTATTCTTCTGAGGGAGTTTTTAAGGGTAGTTGTGAGGATTGGTTGTTGGGTATCGCCATCACGAAGGGAATTAATCTCCCTCGGCTCAACGAACCTCCAGCCGAGAGCCTGAAGCTCCTTAACTATAAAATCCTCAACCGTTCCCTTCTCCGTATAAGGCATCGCAGTTTGCCTATTTAAGGCAGATTATTCTTTATTTAATTGAATCAACAGGGAGTTCTTGTAAATCTATGTAATATTTTCCAGACCACTCCTCAAAATCTATATTAGACACTAATATGGCGGGCATTTTTCAATCCTCCTTTACCCTGATTTTTCCCGTGAGGAGCAAATCCATCAATCCCTTTTTGATTCTTTCCAACTTCTCCTTTCTCTTTCTTTCCAGCTCAATCTTTCTATCAACAGTTGAGAGAATCTCCGCAATTCTCTCCTGCTCGGAGGGAGGAGGATAAGGCACAATAAGGTTTTCAAGCATCGTTTTAGAAAGTTCTTTGAATGTACTTCCAGCACTTAGTTGCTCGAGTATGTTTCTGATTTGCAAAAAATAATATGCAAAGTATTCGGTCTTTATAAATTCTCCTTTCTTTCTCAACCCCTTACAGCCCTGGTTAAATGTCATCTCGTCACCTACCACTGCTACATAGCCCACAGGGGCTCTGGTGGAAATAATTATTGAGCCTTTAGGCAAAATAGTAAGATTGTATTCTACAAGTGCACTTGGGGTTATTTTTCTTTGAGAATCGTTAATATACAATATACCGTTAATCTTGCTTAAATCAAGGGGTGTCACCCATTTTATTGACCCGTCTTCCCAATATCTATTTTCAAGTGTTGATGGAGTAGTTCCTGTCACGACATCAAAGATTTCGCATACACTCACAACTTGCCAATCCTTGGGGATTTTGCCGATTTCGGTGGTTTTGAACTCCTTATGCCCGATGCCTTTCGTCAAAAGCTCCTGCATCAAGCCCCTCTTCAATCGCTCCGTCTTCTCAATCACTTTTTCCGTCTTCTGAATGGCAGAATCAACAGTGGCAAGAATCTCAGCAATTCTCTTTTGCTCGGAGAGAGGAGGGAGAGGAAGCATAATCTCTGCTAAATATCTCGGATAGAGATGTCCACCTTTAACTTTATCCTTTATCTGCTCCCGAGACCTCTGAAGGTTGAGCGATTGGAAAAGCAAATAAGAAGATACTTTGCTACTCTCCGCTTTTATTCTTATAAGTTCAGCAACGAAATATGCCTTCTTAATTGGCTTTGTGGCGACATAACCCATTTTCTGCCCCACTATTCCACTTGAGTGAGCCGCTGAAAGGACAAGGATATCACCAAGCTCTAACTCATACCTGCTATCAAATTCTAAAGTTGTAAAACACCTCTCGCCACTTGCCTCAAAATTAACAACCCCTCCATCCGTAAAATCTTTAACTTTGATAATACGATGACCATTCTCGTTAGAATATGCGTTTCGCGGTGGCGTCCGCCCCTGTTGTAATTGAGCTATCTCCCCCAACCTCACAACTTCCCAATCCTTTGGGATTTTGCCAATCTCCGTATCCTTGAATTCCTTCTCCTTATAGAATTTCATTCTCAAATCTCGTTGAGATTTATTATTTCCTCTATATATCCTTCCAACTTCCTCATAACCTCGTCCCTTTCCCTCTCCAATTCCTTCAACTCCCAAAATTCCCTCATTATATCAACCCTCTCCTCTTCCTCAACTGGCATAACATAAAGCGTTACATTCAAATTGTAATCGTTCTTAACCACCTCCTCCTTATCAACAACCCTGGCGAAGCCGGGAATATCAGCGAATTTCTTATAAGCATCAACAATTTTCTCTATATTCTCCTTAGATAAAGAATTCAACCGCCTTATTGAAGGATGAGGAGCGAACTCCTTCCCCCCATTGATGAAGAGAATCTTCCCCTTCCTCTCCTCTGGCTTTCTCTTATTGAAGATTATTATCGCCCCAGGCGCTCCCGTGTTGTAGAAGAGCTTCTCCGGTGTCAAGATGACGCATTCTATCAAATCATCCTCAATCACCTTGCTCCTTATCACTTTCTCCCTTCCACTCCTGAACAAGCAACCATTATCAACAACAAGTCCAATCCTGCCATCCTCCTTCGCCGATGCCAACATATGCTGAACCCAAGCCCAATCGGCGCTATTATCGGGAGGGAAACCATAGGAGAATCGCTCGTTTAACTCGGCATCTCTTAAAGTCATCTCTCCATATCTATCCTGATTCCAAGGGATATTGGCTATCACCACATCGAATTGCTCAAGCCTTCCATCCTCCCTCTTCGTCTTGGGATATAAGAGGGTATCTCCTGGATATATCTCGGCGTTCCTTATATCATGGATGAGGAGATTTAACCTGCATATTGCGTAGATATCCTGGCTTTTCTCCTGACCATAGAGAAATAGCCGATTCGCCTCCTCCTTTCCATACTTCTCCTTCACAAACATATAGGATATAATGAGCATACCACCAGAGCCACAGGAAGGGTCATAGACCCTTTCCCCAGGCTTGGGGTCCAATATCTCCACCATCAACCTTATCAATTCTCGGGGTGTATATATTTCCCCTTCCTTTCCTTTTTCAGGTAGGAATCTGCTGAGGATATGTTCATAAGCATCGCCCAAGATATCCGGCGAGACCTCCTCACCACCAAGGTTGTATTGGTCAAAGAGCTGGATAAGTCTATGAAGGATAATCCTATTCTCCTCATTCCTTGCGAATTCAAGGAAATCAACCCTATTAATCACGCCATCTAAATCCTTATTGCGTTGGGCTATTTCATTTATCGCTAAGGCAAGCTTCGTGGGAAGTTTCTGAACATCCTTCGTTATCTCGTCCCAGAGGAGCTCTTCTGGGATATTGTAAGTATGGTAGACGAAGCTTTGAGCTTCCTTTACGGCTAACTCATAGGGCAATCCGACTTCCTTTACAAGCCTGTCAGCGGCTTGCTCTGTCTCAGCCTTCCATTTATCGCTTATATGTTTTAGGAAAAGGAGGACGAGGATGAACTTGTAGTCAACAGCCGTCCTTATCAAATCGGCTGCCCTATCAACGAGGGAGTTGAGTTCCTCGCGGGTTACTTTCCGCAAAAATAAAGGTTTCTGGTTCTGTCGGTTGGAATTTTGTTTCATATTCTGACTCCCTTTTGTAAATAATTATAGAGAGGTGTTTTGAGATTATCCATAAAAAATATTGTTGTTTGAATGATTGAAAAACGAGATTCTTCGGCTTCGCCTTACGGCGAAGCCTCTGAATGACGGGAATGGGCATTGCAAACCCGACGGCGAAGCCTCTGAATGACGGGAATGGGCATTGCAAACCCGACGGCGAAGCCTCTGAATAATGGGAAGGGGCATTGCGAGTCTTATGGCAGAGCCTCTGAATGACAGGAATGGGCATTGCAAACCCGACGGCGAAGCCTCTGAATGATGGAAGAAGGCATTGCGAGCCTTAGGGCAGAGCCTCAGAATGACGAGAAGGTAGTGTGATTGCGAGTCTTGCGGCGATGCCGTAGATTGACGGGAAGAATGTCTCATTGGGATGATGGAAATGGCGTAAGACTCTTTGGGAAAAGGCATTTTCAACGAAAATGGTCAAAGCCACGCCTCTCTATGGGTTTCTCCTCGCCATTATCATGCAAAAAGATTCCCCCACCCTCCCTAATCTCTCCAATCTCATAAAGAGGAAATTCAAAAAATTCCGCAAGGTCAGCCTCAGCTGTAAGGAGAAGCTCGTAATCCTCGCCTCCAAAAAGGGCGAATTCCTTTGCCGATAAGGCTTGCTCACGACAAAAGGTAAGCAAATCAGCCGAGAGAGGCAGCTTGTCCGAGTAAATGACTGCCCCTACCCCGCTCTCCTCGCATATGTGAGCGAGGTCTCCCACAAGCCCATCGGAGATATCTATCATTGAATGAACCTTACCACTTTCTCCTATCCTTATACCTTCCTTTACCCTCGGCATAGGTCGTAGGTGTTTTCTTATGAGATTCGGATAATCGAGCCCTCTTTCAAGGCAATGAAGTCCCGCTGATGAATCGCCGATTGAACCAGTGAGATAAATCCTATCCCCTACCCTCGCCCCACTTCTGAGAACGGGCTTCTCTGCCTCACCCAAAACTATAGAATCAACGATTATCCTCTCTCCCTTCGTTAAATCCCCTCCCACAAGGGAAACCCCAAACAATTCCGCCAATTCTCTCCAACCAGCCAAAAAATCGTCAAGCCATTTCTCGGGTAAGTGGGAAGGAAGGGAGAGCGAAAGGAGGGAAAAGAGCGGTTTCCCACCCATCGCAGATATATCGCTGAGAGAAACGGCAAGCGATTTCCATCCTAAATCTGCCGGCGATATTGATGGGAGGAAATGCACCCCCTCAACGAGCATATCCACCGTAACGAGGAGTTTGCTATTTGAAACTTTCAGAACTGCCGTATCATCACCTATCCCTACCTCAACCCCACTCCCCTTCAAAAATTTTTCCCTTATCTTCTCTATTATCTTGAACTCCCCTACTTCCCCTAATCTTTTTGAATTCATTTATTCCCCAGATTCAGAAACGCTTCCACCGTTTTCATAGCGCAGAACTCTCCGCACATCGTGCAGGCGCCTGAAACGGAAAGCCCATGCGTCTCCCTAATCCTTTCCGCCTTCATCTTGTCTATCGTGTGTTCCATCTGGGTTTCCCAGTCAAGTCGGAAGCGTGCTCTTGACATCTCCTCATTCCTCTTAATTGCTGAAGGTAATCCCCTTGCTAAATCGGCTGCCGCTGCTGCTATCCTTGCGGCAATGACTCCCTCGTAAACTTCCTCGGGACTGGGAAGGGCGAGATGCTCGGAAGGAGTGACATAGCAGATGTAGTCTGCTCCAGCGAGAGCGGCAATGGCTGAACCTATTGCCGAGGCTATATGGTCGTAGCCGGCAGCGATGTCAAGAACAAGGGGACCGAGAAGATAGAGAGGGGCGTAATCGGTCAGGTGCTTGGTAATCTTTATCGTTGGCTCAACGAGATGGAGGGGGATATGACCTGGACCCTCCACCATAACCTGAACCCCGGCATCCCGGCATCTCTGGACAAGTTCGCCCTGTATTATCGTCTCCTGAAACTGGGCTCTGTCGGAGGCATCAGCTATTGAACCAGGTCTTAATGCATCGCCAAGGCTTATTGTTACATCGTACTGATGGAGGATATCCAAGAGGTCGTCAAAATGCTCGTAAAGGGGATTTTCCTTCTTATTCTGCACCATCCAGCAGAGAAGGAAGGCGCCTCCCCTACTCACAACACCGGTGAGGCGTCCCTGCTTCCTAATTCGTTCAATTGAATCAAGAGTTATCGCAGCGTGGATGGTCATAAAATCAACCCCATCCCTCGCCTGCTCTTCTATAACTCTCAAGATATCCTCAACCGTCATTTCAGCTATGTTGCCCTTTTTACGAGCTACTTCAACTGCAGCCTGATAGATGGGAACGGTGCCGACGGGGACGGGAGATTGGGCGAGAATGAGTCTCCTTATCTGGCTCAAATCCCCTCTCGTTGAGAGGTCCATAACCGTATCAGCTCCTGCCCTGATAGCGTAGGCGAGCTTCTGCTCCTCTTGAGATATATCGGCGATGTCTGGGGAAGTGCCGATATTGGCGTTTACCTTAACCGAAAGCCCTTCCCCTATTCCAAGAATCCTCTTCCCATCCCTTAATTTGTTCTTCGGTATTACCACCCTTCCGCTTGCCACCTTTTCCCTGACTAATTCGGGCTCAAGCCCTTCTTCCTTGGCAACTGCTAAGATTTCATCAGTTATCTTGCCCTCACGAGCTAATTCCAAAAGAGTCATCTATCTCACTTCCTTTTGAAGTTTCATTCTATTTTCTCAATGACCACGATGTCTCCATCCTTCACCTTATTCAGTTCCTTCAGATTGCCCAGCACCTTTCCAAATACCTCCACAGGACTATCCGGTCTTA
>JACIXQ010000096.1 GCA_014360465.1 bacterium | reverse complement strand
AGCTGAATTATAAAGAAACGGAGGATGAGCTATTCTATCCAAAATTCTATGACACTTTGAGAAACGAGCTCATTGAATATTGCCTTTCTTTTCCCTTTCACTATTTCACACCAACTTATCACATAGTGGAGGAAACTCACCGACCACCTTCTTTTCTTTTCCTATTTCATTACTTCAAAAACAACCACGAGAAGATAAAGCAAGCTTTTTCAATAATATTCAATCAGCCATATAAGCGACTGAGGGACGAGAGAAGGTGGGTCAACATAGCTCGGGTGAAGGAGATAGACCAGGAGGTTATACGAGATATCCTTGTTCATTCCGAGAGATGGGCTGAGACGATGATTTCGGTTCCTTTATCGGAGATGTTGAAGGTTCAGGACAAAAGGCATTTGCCGACGCAGGTTCTCCAAAGGGAGAAGTATGAAACCTACGATGTTCCCGAGAATCGCTTCGTCAAGTTCTTCTGGATGAGGCTTTTATCCTGGCTGGATGAGGTGATAAGGACATATGAGAAGGAATTGGGAAGTGATAAGTTGCGAGACACCATAGAATCCTTCCAATCGTTGAAATGGGAATTACAATCCTATCAGAGGGAGCCTTTGATTGAGGAAGCGGGGGAGATGCATATTTTCCCGGCGAATTCAACCGTCCTTATGCGGAGAGATGGCTATAGGGAGCTTCTTCAGCTCTACAGGGAGTTCTTGCTTAGTTATTATCCTATATTCGCTGATTTGGAAAATGCTCTGGAGGCGAGGGATATAGCCACACTTTACGAGTTCTGGTGTTTTTTCAAGATTGCGAATCTCCTGGAGAAAGTCTTGGGAAAAGGCGAATTGAAGTTTCAAATTGAGCGACTTGCTGAGGGGTTTAAGGTGGAAGAAACAAAGGTTTGTTATGGAAACGGGAAGTATAAACTGGTTTATAATAAAAGATTTGGGCACGGGAACGGAGGAAGCTATTCAATCCCATTGCAACCAGATTTCGTGATTATGAATAATAAAAAAGCAATATTGGCGTTGGATGCGAAGTTCAGATTTAAGCCGATATCAGGCGGCGAAGGCAAGCCTAGCACTCAGAAGGATATAGATGAAATTGATGTTGAGAAGGAGGAGCAGGAGGCACTGAATAAGAGGGATATAGAGAGGATTGCTAAATTGGAGGATATCTTCAAGATGCATACATATAAGGACGCCCTCGGATTGAAGGCAGCTATTATTGTTTATCCCGGGACAGAGTGGATGCTATTTAGAAAGCCGAAGGAATGTCAAAAACCGGAGAAATTTGGTAGTGAAAAAGATAACAAAATAGAGCAACTTCCTTTCGGGTTTGAGGGGGTGGGGTATATTCCACTCATTCCGGGAAGCGAGGATAATGATTATATTTTGATTGAATGTTTGAAGAGAACTCTTAATTGAGGGAATAATACAAAAGGAGGCGAGTGAGATGGCGATAGAGGATATTATGCAAAATCTTGAAGGTCTTTTGGAGTCAAACAAAATGCGGTCGTGGATAAAGGAGTGGAAAAAAGAACCATTCAGAGAGAAATATCTATTGGTAGCCGAGAAGGCTCATCAACGACTTAAACAAAAAATAGATGAGTGGAAACAGGATGAGAGCAAATTGACGGCTGAACTATTCGACGAGGAGCTATTGGCACCCGTGAAGTTGGAAGTTAGTGGTAAAAAAGAACTTATATCTGCTTGGGAATACTGTAAAAATAAGGACATTAGCGTGGAACAAATAAAAAGTGGTTTGAAAGATGAAACTATAAAGATAAAAAGTGGAAATCCAGCTTGGAAGGACGTAATGTATACATTTTCATCAAGAGTAGCCGAGTCAAAGGAAAGCGGGTTAGCCGATTCGCCAGAATCTGAAAAGGACGATTTGGCAAGAAGGATTTTCTCCATTCTTTCAAAGGATGGAGAAAGTGTTAAAGAGAAACAACAAGAGATTAAGATATTGCTCGGGAGTAGTAAAGCGAAATATGAAATGGCTATTAGCCGCCTGACAAGTATTTTACATATTCTTAAACCCCAAAAATATATTCATTTAGACCAATATGTAGCGAGAGCACTTGGCAAATTATGGGGAGAACATATCGGCGAGGATGAAAGATTAGTCGAACAGCTGGTGAACCTCGATACTCTCTCTAAATATTATGAAAAATTAAACGAGTTTTTTCTCCATTTGCAAGAGAAATTCGGATTTCAGAATCTCTGTGATGTCTACTGGTTTTTGCAATGGATTGATGAAAAATCTCTTGGAAAGGAGGAGCTTGGTTTGAAGAACTATTTCCAGAGTAAGGGTTTTCAGTTCAGGGATGAGCAGATTTTCGCATTTTACAATGCGCTGAAGACGAAGGGTTTCGTTATCCTTGCCGGACTATCTGGAACGGGAAAGACAAAAATCGCCCAGCTTTTCGCTGAGCTAATTGTGGATGACAAAGAAAAACAGATATGCTTCCTCTCAGTCCGTCCCGATTGGAGGGATTCCACTTCCCTCATAGGCTACTACAATCCGATAACCGTAAAATACCAAAGCACGCCATTGCTTGAGTTAATTCTCAATGCAGAGAAAGAATACAAAGAGAATGAAAAGAAAAAGCCCTATTTTCTCATCCTTGATGAGATGAACCTTGCCCATGTTGAATATTACTTTGCCGATTTTCTCAGCGTCTTGGAATCTGGGAGAGAAGATAATGGCTTTACGAGAGAGAAGATAAAATTGCATTCAGCTGGCGTTGTTAAGGATGAGAAAGGAGCCGAAATCCCCGAGAATATAGCCCTTCCCCCCAATATTTATGTCATCGGCACCGTTAACATCGATGAGACAACCTATATGTTCAGTCCAAAAGTTCTCGACAGAGCATTCACGATTGAATTCAGGGATGTTGATTTAAAGATATATCCAACAGATACCACTGCTCAAGGCGGGAGCTGGGAGAATCTGAAAGAGGTTATATCAAATGATTTGGTAAATGACGGCAAGTTTTACGCTCATAACAAGGAATATATCAAGAATGTAGTAAATGAGCTGGGAGGCTTCAAAGATGAATTGTCGGAGTTAAATAATGTTCTTCTCCCCTATGACCTTGGCTTCGGCTATCGTGTGGTTGATGAGATAGCGCTTTTCCTCAAGAACGCCAAAAACCAAAAGGAATTTCTCCCCGAGCTTAAGGAAAATGTTTACAAAGACCTCGCCGTTCTTATGAAGGTTTTGCCCAAGTTTCACGGACCGAAGGGCAAAGTCGAAGCTCCACTTATTAAAGTGCTTTTACGGTGTTTTGGGATGGATGAGCTGTCTAGAAAAGCGAAAAGCTGGGAAGACATCTCTCACTTGTTTAAAGAAATAAAGCAAAAGCAGGTAGCTGAAAGCCAAGAGGCCAAGACCGAGGGAGCTGAAAGCCCACGCGATGTGTTGACGGAATGGGACATATTCCAGAATAAATTCAAATATCCATTAACTGCGAAGAAGGTTCTGGAGATGCTTGCTCGTCTCTATGAGACGGGTTTCACAAGTTTTATGTGATTTATTTGAAACGCTAAATGTAGTCCGTTATAATTAATTTTCAAGTTTCAAAAATAACCCTAAGCAGGAGAGAACCTATGCCCTACGACTTCAAATCCATAGAAGATAAGTGGCGCCGTAGATGGAGGGAAAGCGACCTTTATCTCACCCGGGTCGACCCCTCCAAACCCAAGTTCTATTATCTTGATATGTTCCCATATCCCTCTGGTTACCTACATATGGGGCATGTGCGTAACTATGTTATAGGTGATGTTATCGCTCGCTACAGGGTAGCCAAGGGCTACAATGTTCTTCACCCGATGGGTTGGGACGCCTTCGGGCTCCCAGCTGAGAACGCCGCGATAAAGCATGGAATTCATCCCCAGAAATGGACATTTGATTGCATTGCAAATATCCGCAGGCAGTTCGACTTGCTCGGCATCTCCTTTGACTGGTCAAGGGAAATAGCTACCTGCACCCCTGATTACTACAAATGGACGCAGTGGTTTTTCGTCCAGCTTTTCAAGCACGACCTCGCTTATAGAAAGAAGGCGCCCGTTAACTGGTGCCCTTCCTGCCAAACCGTCCTTGCAAATGAACAAGTCAAAGGAGGTAGGTGCGAGCGCTGCGATACGCCGGTAATCAAGAAGGACCTTGAGCAGTGGTTCTTCCGCATCACCGCCTACGCTGAACGCCTCCTTCAGGACCTTGAGCTTCTCACGGAATGGCCAGAACGGGTGAAGATAATGCAGAGGAACTGGATAGGGAAGAGCGAGGGGCTTGAAGCGGAGTTCCCCATTAAGGGCAAGGATATATCCATCACCATCTTCACTACTCGCCCCGATACGATCTATGGTGCCACATTCATCGTCCTCGCTCCGGAGCACCCCCTCACGCTTGAGCTCGTCAAAGGAACTCCTCTTGAACAAGAAGTAAGGGAATTTGTGGAGAAGGTTAAACTGCGGAGCGAGATAGACAGAACCGCAATGGAGAGGAAGAAGGAGGGAATCTTCCTCAACTGCTATGCGCTCAATCCCTTTACAAAAGAGGATATACCTATATGGACAGCCGATTATGTCCTCTATGAATATGCCACTGGTGCAATTATGGCTGTTCCAGCCCATGATGAGCGTGACTTGGAATTTGCTCGCCAGTATGGGTTACCAATCAGAATAGTTATCCAGCCTCCCGATAACGCTTTAAAAGAGGAGGAATTGCAAACCGCTTATACTGAACCTGGAATTCAGGTCAACTCGGGAATCTTCAACGGGATGTGGTCGGAGGATGCCAAGGAGGCGATAATCAGGTACGCTGAGGACCAAGGTATAGGTAAAAGGAAGGTCTATTATAAATTGAGGGATTGGTGCATTTCCCGCCAGAGATACTGGGGTGCTCCCATACCTATGCTCTATTGCCCCAAATGTGGTGTAGTTCCCGTTCCCGAGGACCAGCTTCCCGTTCTATTGCCCGAGGATGTTGATTTCCAACCGACTGGTCCTTCTCCCCTTGCTCGTCACCATTCATTCCCCTTCACTACCTGCCCCTACTGTGGAAGCGAGGCAAGGCGTGAGACTGACACGATGGATACTTTTGTGGATTCTTCTTGGTATTTCCTCCGCTTCACTAGTCCGAAGGAGGATAAAGCTCCATTTGATAAGCAAGCTGTGGAATACTGGATGCCGGTTGACCAGTATGTAGGCGGAATTGAACACGCCGTCCTTCATCTACTGTATTCCCGTTTCTTTACCAAGTTTCTCTACGATATCGGTCTTGTCTCCTTCCCGGAGCCATTCCTTAGGCTCTTCACCCAGGGGATGATAACACTTGGAGGAAGCGCGATGTCCAAGTCAAGGGGGAATGTTGTCACCCCAGAGGAAATCTGTGAGAAGTTCGGCGCTGATACAGCCCGTGTCTACACGCTCTTCATCGGTCCTCCCGACCAGGATGCAGAATGGAGCGAGAGAGGAGTTGAGGGTGTCTTCCGCTTTCTGAACAGGGTGTATCGGATATTTGAGGAGAATTTCTCTCTCTATGACCCCAACTGGAGAGTGAAAATTGAAGGGATGAGCGACAAGGAAAAGCGGCGAATCACCCATTCAACGATAAAGAAGGTAACACAGGATATAGAGCGCTTTCATTTCAATACCGCCATCGCCAGCTTGATGGAGTTCACATCATCCATTTACGACTGGCTTCAGGAGGCGAATAAGGACGAGAAATGGAGGGTTTGTTTCAGCGAGGCTTTGGAGATGCTCGTTCGTCTCCTCGCTCCTTTCGCACCATTTATGGGTGAAGAACTTTGGGAGAAGCTCGGCAATAAGGATAGCATCTATCTTCAGCAGTGGCCTTCCTGGCGAGAGGAACTACTACAAACCGAGACGATAACCCTGCCAGTTCAGGTGAATGGGAAGGTAAGGGGAACGATAACGGTCCCAGCCGAGGCAAGTGATGAGGAGATAAAGGAAGAGGTTCTGCGGCAGGAGAGATTAAGGCAATACCTTGAAGGGAAGGAAATCAAAAAGATGATAATCGTCCCGAAAAGGCTTGTCAGTGTCGTGGTGGATAATTAGGGACCAAAAGAGCGTTTCATCAATCCGCCCAGGATGATGCTTATGATGAGCACTATCAAGACGATGAAAGTGAGGAAAACATAGGTGAAATCCCTCATCTTTGCGAAGAGGATAAGGGAAAACAGAACCCTCATAATGGGAGTAGCAAGAAGTAGCAAAAGACCCAAGGCGAGTAAGGAGTAACCGTTTAAATGGAAGTGCCCTTGAAATAGTGAGAAAATATTTTGCGGATGCGGCTGGGGATGGAGATGGAGGAGGAGAAGACCGACGAGAAGGAGAAAAGCGCTTGTAGCTACTCCTATGAGTAAGACCCAGCTGAGAATATATTCCAAATTATCCTTTTTCTCTGTCATATCACAATCCCTTAATTATCATCCTGATAGAAATAAAAAGTAGTATTAGGAAAAATAGCAGGCGGATGGTCGTATTTTTCGTTTGGAAGAGGACCCTTGTGCCTATCATTGCGCCGAGGAGAACGCCGAGGGCAACTGGACCAGCAATCACAGGGTCCACAAGACCATTCGTAAGGTAGTAGCCGGCGCTGGCAGCTGCTGTAACTCCTATCATAAAGTTGCTAGTTGTAGTTGAAACCTTCATCGGTAGTCGCATAAATGTATCCATCGCGAGGACCTTGAAAACTCCTGCTCCCAAACCGAGAAGCCCCGAAACGATTCCCGCCAAGTAAAGTGTGAAGAAACCCTGCCCAACCCCCGTAACTTCGTATTTGACCTCTCTATGAAGTACCTGGTCGTAATAGGAGCTTGGGAGGCGCAATTTTCGAGCCAAGGGGCTACTTTTCACTCCCTCAGGTAGTTCTTGCTTTCTGCCTTGAAAGATTTTGATAGCGGAATAAAGTAACAGGAGTCCGAAAAGGAGGTATAAGATATTTGTTCTCAATAGAGAATTTACGAAAGCGCCCGTGAGAGCTCCGAGGGTCGTGGCAATTTCCAGGAACATTGCGATTCTTATATTGGTTATTCTCTCTCGCAAATAAGCAACGGCTGCTCCACTTGAAGTAGCTATTACCGAGATTAGGGATGCGCCGATGGCGTGGCGAATATCTATATGGAGCACAAGGGTAAGGAAAGGAATGACGATGATTCCTCCGCCAAGTCCCAAAAGTGAGCCGAGAAATCCGGCGAAACAAGAGACAAAGAAAGTCAGGATTGACCAGGTGCTATCCATATTATATTTATTATACAAGTTTACTTAGCGAAAACTAAAATAAGGAGGTAAATTCTTTATGAAGGAGTTCTTCACAATAATAGGTATGATATTTCTCCTTGAGTTCGCTGATAAGACCCAGCTTGCAGCGATTTCTTTCGCCACCAGGCAAAATCCAATTATGGTTTATCTTGCTGTTGTCCTTGGCTTATCGCTTGCCACAATAATCTCTGTAGCGATTGGTAAGGTAATAGGTATGGCTTTGCCAACAAAATACATCAAACTTGTTGCGGGAATTCTCTTTATTGTTGTTGGTATCTGGACTATAATCAGTAAATAAGGAGGATTAAAAATGCCCAATGAAAGCGTTGTGATGTTAAAGGAAAGCCTTGAAGATTTGGAGAAAATAAATTTGCCCGAGGGCTATGAGTTGAAGACATTTGAGCCGGGGGACGAGGTTAAATGGGTAGAATTGATGCGGGCTGTATTTCCCGAAAGCGATTGGACGGTTGAACGTTTCGTGGAGGTTTTCGCATCCCAGCCTCAATTTGACCCAGAAGGATTATTCTTTATAGTAAAGGGAGACGAATATGTTGCCACGGCGCTTGGATGGTATGACGATTTGAATGTTAAGGAAGTGGGAAGAGTTCACTGGGTGGGCGTGAGAGAGGAACATAGAGGTAAAGGGTTAGGCAAAGCCATCGTTCTCGCAGTTTTGCATTATCTAAAGGGAAAGGGTTCCCAGAAGGCGATACTCGATACACAGGAGTATCGTAAGCCTGCGATAAAACTTTATGAATCGCTCGGTTTCAAGAGAATATGAATATGAAAGGAGGTTGAGAAAGATGAGATATCTTCTGTGGATTATCGCTCTTCTCTGGATACCTCTTTGGGCTGAGGATGAAGTTGTTTTCGTGGGGGATAAGGCATATCCGACGGTTAAGGAAGGGATTAGATATGAAGGAGTGAGCGAGATTGGTTTTGGGGAAAAACAGGCAATGGAAACGGTTATGAAACAGGCTTTCAAGGTTGGACCACTTAGAGGGGGATTGGACCTCAATTTATCCTATGATTCCCGAGGAGATGTTCCTGAGAAGAGAAAGGGTTTCATCAGGATAGGATTTGCTGAGTTTGAGAAAAGTAACATTTTTCTCAGATATAGCCCTATTTCAAGGGCAACTTTTGGTTACGGTTTACTCGTGAATAAATTCACTTCTATGGACCAAAGATGCTATTTTGGAAGATTGGGCACTTCAGATAACAATCTTCAATTTATCCTAACGCCAACGAAACTGGGTATTACGAGGCTAAGACTCAAAATAGGGAAAAGCAAGATTGGTGCCACAGTAGCTTGGGATGACAATGCTGACCCCTCACTCGGACAAGCAAAGGGAGGTTATTCCTTTGATATGGAAGTGCCGCTTCATAAAATAGGAATTTATGCTACTGCCGAATGGGCGAAGTTAAGAGATTTCGGAGAAGGGGCTTCTATAGGACTTCTTTTCAGGAAAAGTGGATGGGAGTGGAGCAATCAATTTTTAATCTATGGTGAGAATTTTGTGCCTTCATATTATGATATGTATTATTTGGTGAGCCCTGCTAACTTAAATACAGAGAAAAGGCAAGGAATTTATTCCGAGCTTTCCAAGAAATTCCTCCAGGACAAAATGATGGCT
>JACIXQ010000095.1 GCA_014360465.1 bacterium | reverse complement strand
TATTGCACGTTTGCCCTCAAGAGAGTATACTTCTTTCGGAATAGAGGCAATCATCTTCTTACACCTCCTTTTAGAAGGTTTGTTATAGGAATAAATTGTAGGGGATGATTGCCTCTTGTCATCATTATTATTGAGGAAACTACCCCTTTTCGAGTAAATTATTTTTGAGGAAGAGCGTTTTGTTGACACAAAAACAGACTTTCCTTATAATATCCAAAATTAAAAAATTGACAAAAAAACAGATTTGACATAGAATATTGAAAAATATCCTCAATTAACTTTTGTTGGTAAGGAGAAGTGATTTTAAAGTAGAAGGTCTAAGGTAAGGGAGGTTTTAAAAATATGAAGAGAGAGGAACAAGATGCGAGGAGGGTCGCCAGAGTAGAGAGGGGGCAAAGAGATAGAAAATGCTTCTATTTCTTTGCTGCCTTTCTCTTCTCTCTTTTTTTCAGCGTGTCCTGGTGTCAGGTTGCTGGTATACCAGCACCATCTTATGTCTTTGATGGATTGACCCCACCTGATATTGATTACACCAACTCAACGACCAGCCTTTCCGCTAATTGGGCACCTATTACCCAATATGTAGATGGTTATGAATGCGCCATCGGAACCACGCCGGGCGGCACAGATGTTGTGGACTGGACCAATGTGGGAAATGTAACTTCCGTAACACTTCAAACGCCCACCTTACAGCATGGAAGGACTTATTATTTCGCTGTACGTGGATTTCTGAGTGTGGACAAAGGGGAAATAGCGGTCTCCGATGGCATAACGGTAGATACCCAGCCTCCGAGCTCTCAGGTCAATCCCCTCCCGGCAACGACGAACTCCCTCACCTTCACAGTCTCCTGGACGGGTTCAGATTCACCCGCAGGCATTCTCAACTACGATATCCAATACAGGGACGGCGACACCGGTGCCTGGACGGATTGGCAGATGGCTACAACTGCTACCCAAGCTCAATTCACGGGAGAAAATGGTCACACCTATTATTTCCGCTGCCGGGCGAGGGATAACGCAGGAAATGAGGAGGACTGGCCAGCTACTTACGACACATATACGACCATTCAGGTAGCTGGTCCACCTGCTCCCTCCTATGTGAACGATGGGCTTACTCCTCCCGATATAGATTTCACCAACTCCACCACCCAGCTCTCGGCTAATTGGGCATCCGTGAGTGGTGCTTATGGGTATGAGGTTGCGATAGGGACATCGCCCACAACTACAGATGTGCTCAACTGGACAGATGTTGGCAATGTAACCTCCACAACAAGGACAGGCTTATCCCTGAGTCATGGAAGGACATACTACTTCCTCGTCAGGGCTTACGATGCGAACCACATAACGGGAGGCTTCACCCCCACAGATGGCATCACTGTTGATACTCAACCGCCAAGCTCTCAGGTCAATCCTCTTTCTACGCCCCAAAGTTCTCAAACATTTACCGTATCCTGGAGCGGAACGGATGACCTCTCCGGCATTCTCAACTACGATGTTCAATACAGGGACGGTGACACGGGAGCTTGGACGGATTGGCAGATGGCTACAACGGCTACCCAAGCTCAATTCACGGGTGTAAATGGTCATACCTACTATTTCCGCTGCCGGGCGAGGGATAACGCAGGAAATGAGGAGGACTGGCCAGCTGCTCCTGATACCCAGACAACAATTCAGGTAGGAGCTGTAACCCTCACGGTTGTTGTTACACCTAATGCCCTGACATTCAGCGCAGGGGAGAATAGCAAGGATGTAACTTACAGGATAACGGCTACAGGGGCTCTGGGGGTTAATCTCACCGCACTGACCCTTAGAAAAGAATACAGGGATGGAACCTCGGAGGAGACGCCCGAGGTTATTTCCCAGAGGATAGAGGCTGGGGGAAGCGTGGAGATGCCCAGGACGATAACCCTTGATGATGCCACTCGCACGAGGGTATTGGCGGGAGGAACATCGGGGACATTTGATATATTAGCTACTTTCAGCGGAAACGATGATAGCGGAAACGCCGTGAGTGGTTCTGCAAGGATAAGCATAGAGGTGAGGTCGGGTGCCCCAGAAGCCTTCACCGTCAGCAATCTTAGAATTCAGTTTACAGCTAATAGTCCTTTCGCCATCACGCAGGAGGTAAGAGCGAGGGTATTGATGGATGCCTCCGGCACCCTGCCCGGCGATGTGAGGGGCGTCATCTATCTGGATGGCAATAGATGGAGAAGCTTTGGTGTTCGCTTGAGGGAAAGCGGGGAAAACGAGTTTGAAACCGACCCTCTCCCTACTGCTGACAGCGATGTAGGCAGGCACACCATAAGGGTGGAGATAGTTGAACCTACCGCCCTCAGTGCTCAGGCTAATTACGAGGTAAGCAGGGAGGCGCAACTGCCCACCTTCACTTTGAACGAGTTAATCCTCATAGCTGATACAGCGAAGCTCACCAATTTCAACTTCCCCTCACCTCCCCAGAGGGAGGGCAACACAAACCGCTATACGCTGAACGGCACCGCTAAGTTAACCATAATATCACTTGATAATCAGCAGGTTTCCGATGTAACGATTGAAAACCTGAAGATTGAGTATAACCAAAGCGACCCTAAGAATTCAACGATTCGCTCAGGAAGAGTAATTAAGGAAGTGGATGAAACAGCTCAGCCGCTCTTCAAGAAATGGAAGGACGCCCTTGTAATAAGAAAGGTTGAATACAATTATCCGGAAGGAAGCCCAACGAAACCCGATTACCTATCCCTCAGTGGAATGCTTCATATCCCCTATTTGGACCAGGACATCTATCAGATAAACGACCTACATTGCACTAAAGACGGTATAGTGGGCAAGGATTTCCATTCACCTCACGAGTGGAATGTATATGGCTTCCGCTTCTCCATCAAGGACATAGGCAGTGCGCCCGCGATCTCCATTGGGAAAGACAGCACGGGTTATTATATCTCCATCTCGGGAGAGCTTGGAGTAGGGGAAAGGGGGAACCCGAATCCAACGAAGATAGCCGAATTCAGCAACTTCAAATTTGCTTACAATAGGAGCACGGACGATTTTAATGTCCTTGGCACCTTCAGGGTAACCGACCCATTCAGCTTCATCCCAGGCAACAATTACTTTGAGCTCACAAATATCCAGTTCACCAAGGAGACGGATACCTGGTACTTCAAAGTTACCAGTAGGTTCCACAAGGAGAACCTTCCCGATGGCATTAGGGACATCCTCGCCAGAATACCCACGCCCGATAATGTGGAGTTCAAATTCAGCAAGGACGGAAACATCGTTGGTAAGATTTCCCTCCTCAATGACCTTCGTAGCGGTGGACCGGGGCATCGTCTTGACTATGATTTCCAAAATTCCCGCACCTCCTCCGCAGACCCAACGGAGTACCGGATTCCCAAGATAGACTATGTGCTCGACCTGACCTATCTTGGGATAAACCTCAAGTGGGAGAATGGCGATTTCATAAGGGACCAGAGCAGTCTGGAATTGGCGGCGGACCTTTATCTGCCCAAATTCAAGGACGAATCGGGCAACTGGGTTGAGGACCAGAACCGCAGGAGGGTGCAGGTAGGCGATGTAAATGCAAGCGGGGAGTTCACACCTGGTGTGAGAATACTGATGGATGGAGGGGTGGAATGGAACGCCCCGATAATCACAGTTGTGCGGGGTCAGAGATTCGCCTTCCTTGACAACAAGATAACCCTTGCCCTCAACGAGCTTGCATTCCAGGTATATCCCTTCCTAATAAGGATAAACGGCACGATTGGGGTGGACTTCTCTATGATAGAGGGAGGTATAACCCTTGGGCTGGATATAGACCTTGATGGTAATGTTGACTGGCGGTTGGGAGGGGGAGGACACTTTGATATAGTAAATGTTGTGCATATAGGCGTGGATAGATTGGATTTCTGGGGTGGTCCTGAGCTGAGGGAAATCACCCTCAATTTTGATAACACGACGGGAGAAGGCACAAGTAGAAGGTTCCAGCAAAGTGGAGACCAGACCATCCGGGTAAAGAGGTATTTCAAATTTGAGAATGCCTCCATAGACCTTGGGAGGAGGGAAGAAGGGGGAGCAGGAAGCTGGTTTCATGGTAGCGTGGAGCAGTTCTTGATTTATACCAAGGAGGATGGAGACACTAAAGTTTCAATAAGGCATGCGGATGTCAATGTAGCGGGTATCCAGATTTTGAGCGATTATGATTATCACAATCCTTTGCTGAGGGTGGCTGGTAAGGCGACGATACCGAGCGGGCAGGAGATAATTATCGTTGGCAAGTTGGGTTGGGGTCAGGATATAGGAGATATGACATTCGGTTTCTTCGGGGCGGTTGGTGGCTTGACGATTCAGATAGGTCCCGTGACGCTAACCGATGTGGGTGGGGGGTTCTTCTACAATCCGGTGCAGGAGGACCTTGAGACCGTCAGATATTTGTGTGGATTCCAAAGACCGGAGATGGACGAGAGGATAGAGGCGAGGAGACCGGGAGGAGCGGATAATCCTGGCAAATTCGCCGTCCTACTTTATGCGGGAGCGGTAATCGCCTCGGAGGACCTGGTAAGAGGCAAAGCCCTCATAACCCTTACGGAGAACTACTTCAATCTGGATGCTGAGGTTGATGTGCTTCCAAGTGCCAATCTGGCGAAAGGGATAGTTTATCTCGGAATTGGCTGGGACCCCTTCTACGCCGAGGGCTCCATACATATTGAGGTAAACGCTGTGAATATAATCACCGGCAATGGGCAACTTGATTTCTATGTATATAGCAGTGATGCCTGGGGCATAATGGGACACGCCAATTTGAAGGTAATCCGCATAATAAGTGTGACGGCTGAGCTTTTCGTCGGTAATCCCGGCTTTATGTTTGATGGTAAAGTGGGGGCAAGTATAAATCTCTACATTGTAAGCGGAGGTTTTGAGCTTGAGACTCTCTTCTGGTACAAGAGAACTCCTCCCTCGTCCTGGGGCGCCTACGCAAAGGGTAAAGCTTGGGGCGATGTCCTTGGAGGATTAATCGGCGCAAGCATTTCCCTTGAAGGTGCCCTCATCCATACCTCTCCCGACCTAATAATCTACTGTGTGGGAGGTCTTAAGGTAGAAATTTGCTGGGTGACGGTGTTTGAAGGTAGCGTCTGGGTTGCCCTCAGCACGGAGGATGGAATAGATGGAGGGACGGGAAGGAACTCCCGTTACGATGAGCTTATAGATGAGGCGAGAAATATGGCGAATGAGATGGAGCAGGAGAAAGAAAGGGTACAGCAGGCGATGGATGAAGCTAAGAGAGCTTTTGACAGGCTCTCTGAGGAGCAAAGGCGAGCTGCCGGGGCGACTGTGATACAACCTGATGAACAGCAATACCAGCTCGTTAGGGAGGTTTATAACGCCGAGATAAATCGCTTCGGGGGAATCAACAATTTGATACCAGAACTGAGGACCATCTGGACGGATGTCATTGATGGAACGGAAGCAGAGAACCTGGCGAATCTCAGAACCGAGCTCCTGAATAGTCAAAACGAGATAGACCAACTTAATCAGCAAATTGTAGAAAAATATAATGCTGTAGTGGAGAAGATAAATCAATATTCCGCCGTTTTAGAGGCAGAGTTGCCGACGATAAGGGAATTGGGGGAGATGGGCAGTCCTTTCCAGGGCTATCAGATGCAGACGGTGACTGGTAGCGACGGCTCTACAAGAACGATTCGCACGGGCTTCCAGATAGATTATTCCAAAGCAGAACAACAGGCTAACGCCTTTCAGGAGGTCAGAGAGAACTCCGTCCAGTATCAACAGAGGCTCCTCCAGTTGGTTGCCAATATGGAGGAGAACCTTCAGAGGTTGGACAACCTCCTCCATTGGGAAGACCCCGCCGTAGCTCCACTTGCCAGCGATTTCGCTGAGGGATTCCATAAGATTACACAACATTATAGGAAGTACATAGACTACATCCACCAAAACTTCCAGAGCAGTTTGAGAAGGAGGGGTGTGTTAGTAGGAATTGGTGAGCGGACGCTTGAAAGACAGTTTGATAGCATAGCCGAGGCCCTCATCTTAACAAATAATCTCAATACCTTAAAGAGCTGGACGAATGAGAGAATAGATAACATTAATCGTCTGTTGGGCAAAAGGAGGGGAGAACAGGATAGCTACAATCCTCTGATTAGCGACTCCGACCCACCGGAGCGGTGGAAGGAGGTCTTCACGGAATCCGGAGTGGAGCTCTGGCGTAGAGTTCCCGAAACTGGTCTGAACGATGCCATAGCCGATACTGACCAGAAGCGGCGCGACACCGCCAATAGCTACATAACTGTTATCAATGATAACTTCTGTCCTGCCTGGGGAAGCTATACGGACTCCCTTGACAACATCTACAGGAGAAAAGCGAGGCTCTACGAGATACTTTATGACCTTTATGACCAGCTGGCGCTCTGCGATGGTGGATGGATTAGGGTCGATCCTACAATTGGGACCTCGCCAGACCTACCAGGGATGACATTGAGGAATTCCCAAACCATTGAGAGATTGCAGGAAATTTTGCAGGGAGCTCAAGAGATAAGGGGAATTGAAGGTATGGGTGGACCCTCTGGTCCAGGGAGGGGACCAAGACCTCAGCCGGCAAATATAGGGCAGGCAGTAAGCACAGCTCCAGTTTTAATGAGGAAGAGCGATTACTTCAATCTCAAGAAAACCGAGACCGCTCTCTATCTCGTCGTCCCCGAGATAACTTCCATCCAGGGAGAGGTATATGTTGGTTGGGGCTACGCCAATATAAGCGTGAATTGGAGGGCTTATCATCCTTACAGGGACTCCCGCTATCCCCAAAGAAGCGGTGTTGTTGAATGCAGTTGGACACTGAAAAGACCTGTAGGTAATCGACCATTTTTATCCTGGGTCTTTGGCAGGTCTGGAAGACCCTCCCGGCTATCGTGGTACTCGGTTGGCAAGCCCAGAGCCCTGAGTTCCCTTCCATTACCTCAAACTCCAGATGCTGGGGGATTTGATGTCCTCGTTCTCTCGGAGATGACAGGTGGCGGAGATCACGAGCTCCGTTTGCGGGTGAGGGGCGCTGGTGGCTACACGATAGAGAGGATGGGAAGGCTTACTTGGAATTATGCCTCCCAAGGGCAAAGGACCAGTATGAATACCGAGGACAATACCCCGCCCCTCAAACCAGTAGTTGAGGTCAAAGGTCCCTTCACGGCAAGCAGTGGGGAGATGTGGGGCAGATGGTCATCATCCGACTACGAATCAGGTATACAGGAATACCAGTATAAGATTGTGAAGCTATTCCTCCCCACATCGGGGGCGGGTTCACAGAGTCGTTCTTCAACTTATGCCTACAATGGTCATTCCCAGCCCTCACCCCTCACAATCGGAGGGGCTGCGGGCGCTCAGCGAGCTCGGATGGGCGGGGGAAGGGGAAGAGTTCCCGGAAGCAGGGCAGGATTGGAAGAGGTGGGGAGAATAGAAGAAGCCCTCCAGCCGGTAGATGTGATTCCCTGGACATCCGCTGGTGGAATGACGGAGATGAACATCAGGGGTCTTTCCTTGGAGCACAATAATCGCTATAAGCTTTTGGTCAGGGCGAAAAATGGTGTGGGGTTATGGAGCGAGGTAGGAGAATCCATTCCCGTTAAGGTTGACCTCACCCCTCCCGACCCACCTTACAACGCTACAATCACCCTGGAGAACTTCTTCGGCTATCCCACTACAGCCCCCTCAGGTGGCACTTCCCTTGCCCCAAGGGATAATATAAGGGCTTTGCCCGCAACAGGAACAGTAGCTGGCGGTCTGCAAGCCGGTGCCCTGGGTGGGTTAAGGGGCTCAACTATGGAGACAGTGACTGGCGGGCAGGCTTACCTGCTTGACCCGAGCTCCGCTGCCCAAGCGATGGCACAGGCAGAGGAGACCCCATTCACCCTGCGTCTGAGCTGGGAATGGGATATCAATAACGATGGGGAATCAGGTATCACAGGGCATCGCTACGCCATAGGCACAGCTCCCGATAATACCGAAATCCTGAACTGGACAGACCTCCCTCTTCCCGAGAGCTGGGTCCCCTCTGACCAGCACACAATTACCTCAATATCCATAGTTCAATTCCCCGCAAGGAGTGGAGTGACATATTACTTGAGGGTTAGATCGGTGAACGGTGCTGGCGTAGCAGGTGATGAACGAGTTGTAAGCGTGACCTGCCAGCTTGACGACCCCACTCCTCCCACTGCTCCCAATGTGGGGGTTTTGAGACAACTTCCTCGCCCAACAGCTGAGCCCTCCCAGGTTAATTGGAATGCCCTTCGTCCCCTCAGGGTGACCTGGACGCGAGCAAGTGATAGAGAATCAGGCATCGTTGAATACAAATGCGCCGTTGGAAGACCTGAAAATCCCGAGGCGATAGTGCCCTGGACATCCGTTGGTATGAACCATGAATTCCCCCTGCCGGATAACCTGCTCGGTGGAACATATCTAATTTCAGTGAAGGCGATAAATGGAGCGGGACTGGAGACAGTCTCCACAACGACCATCATCTACGAACGCCCCATAGAGTTGCCCACGCGAGAGGAAATAATCGAGCGCGAGCGCCCCGGAATAGGGAGGTGAGAAGGAATGTATATAAAGAGTAGAAAAATGAAAAGGATTTACTGGTTAATGGAGAATAAGAACAATTGGATAAAAATCGTTATAACCCTCCTTTTCTTTTTCTTCCTATCCAGTTGCTTTGCGGAGGTAGCCAAAGCCCCCCTCTTCTTCGCCATCCCCGACAAGGATAAGGTCTACATCATCCTGGGGCAAACGCCGAGGAGCTTTATGGGCTTCAACCTCTATCGTAAGGAGGGAACAGGTGAATACGAGAAGTTGAACGATGTCCCTATCACAGGAACTCTTGACCCCATTTATATGAAAACCCTGCTTGGCGATGAATACGAGTGGGTGGCGAACGCACTCAGAGCCGAT
>JACIXQ010000094.1 GCA_014360465.1 bacterium | reverse complement strand
GTAATGCCTTGGTACAATGAAAATGCTCGCTCCACTACCGGGACGAGTTTGCGGGCGCGCGATCCTGCGCCTACAAGCGGGATGTGTCCACTCTGTATTAAGGAGTGTCCAGTCCTCTGTGAAATCGGCAAGTCAGCCTTCAGAGGCAGGGAGGTCCTTTACCCCAGCCCAGAGTACTTCGGCGATAGCACAGCTGCCTCAAACAAGGATTATTTCCTGGACTGGTCTCACTTTCAGATAATGGTTGAGGTTAGAGGCGCGAAGGGAATAGAGCCTGACCCAGATAAAGCTATCTTTCCCAATGCCGATGTTTCCACAGTGGTTGGAGGAGTGCCGCAGAAAATCCCTGTATTGATTGCAGCACTTGGTTCCACCGCTGTAGCAAAGCGCAATTGGGAAAGCCTGGCGATAGGGGCAGCTCTCTCCGGCGTCATCCAGACAGTCGGTGAGAATGTCTGTGGTATGGACCCCGATGCGAAATACGAGAACGGTCAGGTTGTGGATTCTCCCGATATGCGTTTCAGGGTTGAAAGTTATAGAAAGTTCTGGGATGGAAAGCACGGCGACATAGTGGTCCAAACGAATGTTGAGGATATGAGGGCTAAAGTTGACCTCTATGTGCTCAAGGAATTGGGGGTCAACATAATTGAGAGGAAGTGGGGACAAGGAGCGAAAGCGATCGGTGGTGAAGTTAGACTTTATAGCATTGAGGATGCTATTAGGCTGAAGAGGAGAGGCTATATTGTCATTCCTGACCCCGAGGACGAGGGAGTTCAGGAAGCGTTTAAGATGGGCGTATTCAAAACTTTTGAACGCCACAGTAGGGTCGGTATGCCCGAATTTGAGTCCTTTGTAGAAGATATAGAATGGCTTCGTCAGCAGGGAGCGAAAAAGGTATTTCTAAAGACGGGAGCTTACAATCCAGCTGTTGTTGCATTCACCCTGAAATGCGCTTCCAAAGCCAAGGTTGACCTTGTAACCTTCGACGGAGCCGGCGGTGGAACGGGAATGAGTCCTGTTCCGATGATGCACGAATGCTCCACTCCTACGGTTTTCCTCCTGGCACAGGTCCTTGAAGCGGTTCAGATACTCAAGAAGAAGGGTAAATATGTGCCGGATATAGCTTTTGCTGGAGGGTTCGTCAACGAGACGCAAATATTCAAAGCCATTGCTATCAGCAACTTCGGCGACGGTCCCTATATCAAGGCTATCTCAATGGCAAGAGCTCCGATAACCGCAGCGATGAAGGCTACATACTTCGTTGAGGCTCTTAAGGATGGCAAGGTTCCTTCCAGCTTCCTCCAGCAGTACGGCAATTCTCCCGAGACATGGTTCATTACCTATGAGGAGCTGAGGAGAAAATACGGCGATGCTGTTGGGAAGGAGATACCTTGGGGAGCCGTTGGCGTATATACCTACTTCTCGGAAAGATTAAAGGTTGGGCTTCAACAATTGCTGGCAGGTTGTAGGAAGTTCCGCCTTGACCTGATAGACCGCAGCGACCTCGCCACGCTCAGCGAGATAGCAAGGGATGTAACTGGCATTCCTATGTGCCACGAATACGATAGGGAGGCATTTGAGGCTATCTTGGATTATTGAGAATTACGGGCGGAGGGGCATCTGCCCCTCCGCCCACTTTTCCACATCCTGGAAAATTTCAAAAAGATAAAAAATAATCAGATAGTTTTCCTTTCCTACTTCATAGATTTCTTTATCATCTGCGCAATTAATGCAGTTAGCAGATTTGCTTTATCAAATATCTCGTAGAGCGGAACTCGAATGAATCAACTTTTACAGAAATATCGCTGACGATGCTCTTCAAAGCCTTCAGAGTTTACATTTGTAGCGGGTTTATATTCAGTTGCTTCTTTTAGTGCTTTTTTTACCTCCTGGTTTTCGCTTTTATTATTTCGTGTTTGCTCCCGAGGGAGTATAGTTTTTCCGGAATTGAGAAGATCTTTTTAGAGTAAATTATTTTTGAGTAAGAGTGTTTTCTTGTCTTTTTCCTATTTTTGAAGTTAAAATTAAAAATGCTATGGAGAAAGCTATTTTTTCTGTTGACCTTCCTTTGCCCCTATTCAAAAGGGGAAAAGTGCGTGATATCTACGAGATTGATGGGCATCTCTTAATCGTAGCTACAGACAGGCTCTCAGCCTTTGATGTTGTTCTACCCACTCCCATTCCCTACAAGGGAAAGGTTTTGACCGCCCTTTCCCTCTTCTGGTTCAACTTCCTAAAGGACCTCATACCCAACCACATTCGTTCTCTTCCCCTTCCTCCCGAACTTGAACCGTACGAGGAAACTCTTAAAGGACGCTACATCGTTGGTGTTAAGGCGAAACCGATTCCCATTGAGTGTGTCGTGCGCGGCTACCTTTTCGGTTCTGCTTGGAAGGAATACCAGGAAAGCGGATTGGTTTGCGGCATAAAGTTGCCGCCCAATTTGAAACTCGCTGAAAAACTTCCTTCTCCCATCTTCACTCCGGCGACGAAAGCGGAAGAAGGACACGATGTCAACATCACTTTGAAGGAAATGGAGGATATCATTGGCAAAGAAAATAGCCAGTTTCTCGTTGAAAAAAGCATCGCAATTTACGAGAAAGCATCAGCATATGCGGAGGAACGGGGGATAATAATAGCTGATACAAAGTTTGAATTCGGTTGGTATGACGAGGAAATCATTCTCATAGACGAGGTGCTCACACCTGATTCATCTCGCTTTTGGGATAAGGAGCTTTACAAGCCGGGCGAGAACCAACCCTCCTTTGATAAGCAATTTGTGCGGGATTATCTTGAAAGCATAAACTGGGATAAAACGCCTCCCGCTCCTCCATTGCCCCCTGAGGTTGTAGAGGGAACAAGCAGGAGATACATTGAAGCATATCGCAGATTGACCGGGAAGGATGATTTGATATGAAATATGTGGTAATAGTTGGCGATGGGATGGCTGACCTACCAAGTGAGGAGATAGATTGGCAGACCCCTCTTGAATATGCCTATAAACCCAATATGAACCGTCTTGCCTCTTCGGCGTTGATAGGTGGGTTGGTACAGACCGTGCCGGAGGGTATGGAACCCGGTTCTGATGTGGCAAATATGAACATCCTCGGCTACGACCCAAGGAAATATTACACAGGCAGGGGACCTTTGGAAGCCATCGCAATGGATGTGCCGATGAACAAGGAGGATGTCGCATTTCGTTGTAATCTCGTTTCTACCGATGGGGAGCGCATAATTGATTATAGCGCTGGGCACATTTCCAGTGAGGAAGCAAGAAAGATAATAGAGATTTTGAACGAGAAGCTGGGTTCCTTGAAAGTTCAGTTCTATCCCGGTGTATCGTATCGCCACCTTATGGTATGGAGGAACGGCAAAGACGAGCTCCTTCTCACGCCTCCCTACAACATCGTCGGTCAACCATTCAAACCCTATCTTCCCCAGGGAGAGAGTGAGGAGTTTCTTCGTTCCTTGATCTACAATTCATATGAAATTCTCGATAAGCTGGAGATAAATAAAATAAGAAGGGACAAAGGGTTACAGCCGGCTAATATGATATGGCTGTGGGGTCAGGGGCGATTGCCCAATTTACCTCTCTTCTTTTTGAAGTGGGGATTGGTTGGGGCTGTGATATCGGCTGTGGATTTGATAAGGGGATTGGGCAAAGCTGCCGGTCTTCAGGTCATAAATGTTCCGGGAGCCACAGGATACATTGATACAAATTACAAAGGGAAAGCAGAATATGCTTTGAGGGCTCTTGAACAGATAGATTTCGTTTTCATACATATTGAAGCTCCAGACGAATGCGGGCATCTCGCAGACCTTGAGAATAAAATCCGTTCCATTGAGGAGATTGACGAAAAAATAGTCGGCACAATATTAAGGGAGTTGCCCTACATTGATGAGGATTTCAAAATCCTCATTTTGCCTGACCATCCCACGCCTGTTTCCGTCCGAACCCATACCTCTGATCCTGTTCCCTTCTTCATCTATTCCTCAGAGAAACCGCTAAAAGGTGAGGAGAACTTTTCCGAAAGATGGGGCAAGGAGAAGGATTATTTCCTTGAGGAGGGAAATAAATTAATAGAGATATTCTTGAAAGGCTGAGGGAAACAATTGTAAGTCACCGGATGTTATCGCCGGGGGATAGGGTGGTTATAGCTGTATCAGGCGGACCTGACTCAATCTGTTTGCTTCATCTTCTTTTAGAAATCTCTGCAGAATATAACCTCTCCTTGTTCGTTGCTCATCTTAACCATATGCTTAGGGAAGAGGCTATTCAAGAGGAAGAATTCGTTCGTGAAGTTGCTTCCAAATTTTCTTTGCCCTTCTACAGCGAGAGAAGAGATGTGAAATCACTTCTCAAAAAAGGGGAAACACTTGAGGAAGGGGCGAGAAGGGTGAGATACGATTTCCTTAAAAAAGCCTGTAAGTTCTTCACAGCATCAAAAGTGGCTCTTGGACACAATGCTGACGACCTCGTGGAAACTGTTCTACTCAATCTCATAAGAGGCACAGGATTGAAAGGTCTGAGAGGAATTCCTCCTCTAAGAGAAGATGGTGGTATAACTTTCATCCGCCCACTTATAAACATATGGAGGTGGGAGATTGAAGGTTATCTCAAAGAGAGGGGCATTCCCTTTGTGATTGATAGAAGCAATTTATCCCTACAGTTTACGAGAAACAAGATTCGCCATAGAGTCATACCTCTTCTTGAGGAAATAAATCCAAAGGTAAAGGAAGCCATTCACAGGCTTGCCCAAATAGCTGGCGAGATTTATGACTATGTCCAACGGGAAGCAGGAAGGGAAAAGGAGAAATTGGAGAAAAAAGAAGAACCAAGCGTCGTAAAATTGAAGCTTAAGGATTTCCTACTTCTGCATCCTGCTCTCCAGAAGGAGATAATCCGCCTTCTTCTGCTGGAGTTTCCTGGCGATGTGAGTGGGTTCGGGAGCGAAGAAATAGAATGTATCTTAAGTTTGCAAGAGGGCAAAGCGATGACCTTGCCTAATAGAATACAGGTAAAAAAGGAGAATGATGAGCTTATCTTTCGTAAATTAAGGTGGATAAGGAAAATTCCCTTTGAAATTCCCCTACAAGTTCCAGGGGAGACATTCATCCCTCCTATGGGTTTATTTGTTAGCGCAGAGATTGTGGAGGGACGAATCCTCATAAAGGACCCTTCTTGTCTCAAAGTAAGTTTGGATATGGACAAAGTTAGGGGTAAGTTGGTTGCAAGGAATTGGAGAGAGGGCGATAGGATGATTCCGTTGGGGATGAAGTCGGCGAAGAAGCTCCAGGATATATTCGTTGATTGTAAGGTTCCGCGGGAAGAAAGACATAGAATTCCCCTGATTTGCGATGAGGAGGGAATAATCTGGGTCGTTGGCGTTCGCCTATCGGAAAGAGTGAAGATAACCGAGCAAACACGCAGGACCCTGATTTTTAAGGCAGAAAGAAAGGAGGAGGTTGAAGAATGAAGTTGGAAGCTCTTATAAAGTTCCTTTTACCTCTGATTTTCCTTCCTTTTCTTCACACGAAGCCGCTTCTGGAAAATAAGTTCCTCTCACTCCAGCTCAAAGATAACTCTATATTATTGCTCAATAAATTTACCAATTCCACTCTACGATTTCCTCTCTCTTCAATGAAATTGAATATCGGGAGCGAGTGGTGCGGTGGAGATAGCTTAAAAATCAAGGAGATGAAAATAGGGAAGGAGTCCTGCAAAATACTCTTTCAACCTCTTAAGGGGCAGGGGTTTACTTTATCCCTGGAGTTGAATCTTTCAATTTCAAAGAATCTATTGAGGAAGTGGTTATCCATTACTCTTTTAGAGGCAGACCATCCGCTCTACCTATATGAGATAATCCTTGAAGGTTTCACCCCAGCGGATGAGCCGGAAACATTTCCCAACTGGTGGCAGAGCCAGCCGATTATTGGGGTGGACTATTTTCTCGGCATAGAGTTTCCCGTATCTTATTGGAGAAAAGAGGGGAATGTTTTCATTTTAGGTCATCAACCGGGGGTTTTGTTGAAGGGAGGTGAGACTTTCCAGAGCAAAAAAGAGGTAATTGGAGTTTCCCCTTTGGGAGAGGCGAGGAAATTTTTTGAAGAATACATAGAATCGCTCCGTCCTTCCCCAAAATGTATCCATTTCAATTACAACAGTTGGTGGAGTTTACCTGTGATTTATAAGCAGGACGATGTGCTTAAGCTTATCTCGTATTTCAGGGAGAATTTGTACAAGCGATATAAAGTGAATTTAGACACATTCACAATTGATGCTGGCTGGTCAGAGCCGAAGAGCATTTGGAGGATTTCTACGGAGCGATTCAAGGATGGTTTCTCTACCCTTGTGAAGGAGCTTAAAAAGATGAATTGCAAGCTTGGATTATGGCTGTCGCCTTCAAGCTGTTATCCATTTGCCCAGAATTTGGAATGGGCAAGGGAAAATGGATATGAGGTATTGGAGATGAACAACCAGCTTTTTGCTTGCCTGGCAAAAGGCAACCGCTATCAGCAGGATATGAAAAAATCTCTCCTGAATATAGTCAAGCTGTATGATATTCACCAGTTGAAGTTAGATGGTTATGTTCCGGAATGCCCAGAAAATGCACATAATCACCTACCAGGCGTTTATTCCCGGGAAGCTATAGCGGAGGGGTTGATAGACATATGCAAAGCTGTGAGGAGGGTCCAACCCGATATTTGGTTGGAGGCAACTTGTTTTGGATGGGAACCAAGTCCCTGGTGGCTTATGTACATCAACTCAGTTGTGGGTCCTTATGGTGACGATGCTCCCTATGGGAGGGTTCCTTGCCCTATTTACAGGGAAAGTTACACGAGCGCAAGGGATTTCTATAATCTACACGACAACACCCCAATACCTATGGTTGCGAAGGAAGTTCTTGGGATTGTCCATCAGACAGACGAGCCAATTTACAACGATGCGGTGATTACGCTTATGAGGGGACATTTCTTCCAATCCCTTTACATCAATCCCCGTTTTATGAGTGATGAAGAATGGAGATTCCTTGCGGAGTTAATCAGATGGGCAAGGAAGAACCAGGGGATTTTGCGGAATACCCGTTTAATTCGCCCTGCAGACTGGAAGGTTTCTTCGGGGGATTGGACGAGGGATAGAATGTCTCGCCTCCCTTACGGATACGCCCATTGGGATGATAAGGGAGTCCTTCTCTGCCTTCGCAATCCCTTTATTGAAGAAAGAGAATTTGAGCTCGTCCTTGACTCGTCTATCGGGGTAAAAAATTTACAAAGAGACCTGTCACTTATTCGCCTCTACCCTGTTAAAGAAGTTTTGACAAATGGATTAGCCTATGGTGACAGGTTTAAGATATTGTTGAAGCCTTACGAAACGACCCTCCTTCTCCTTCAGCATAAATCAGCCGATTACACTCCATTCCCGATGCTACTTCCCCTCGTAGAGGTTGAGGATTTCTCCTACAATATGAATCTCGTAAGGGTTAGGAAAAAGCGTCCCGCTTATGGAGCCAACTACACAAGCCTTATAGGTGAAGCTGAGCAGTTTTTCAAATTATCAGCTGAGGGGAAGATAAGCCTGCCGGAGGGTGGCGAACTTCTTGTCCTTTTGGAATATCCCTCTGCCCAATTTGACCTGCCTTATGCCCGAGCTTATTTCAATGGAAAAGAGGTAGAGACGAAGGTCATAAGCTCGGAAACGGGATGGGCTGCTTCCGGACCTTATTCCAAGACCGAATATTGGGCTTTCGTGAAGATTCCCCTAAAGGGATTTGGTAAGTTCAAGTTGGAGGTCTATTCCAAAGATAAAGGAGTGATTTCCCTCTGGGCATTGAGTGAGGGAAAGAGAAGCGATATGGTGCAGTTCAGGGACGAACTGTTATCATTTCCATCCTATCCCAATTGGAAGGCGAGAAGGTCAAAGTGCTTGATTGCTACCACAGAATTCCAGGGAAGTGAGATAGAGGGTGAACTGCCCGTAGAATATATTTCTCAAGGGGTCTATCTTGACAGCCTGCAACCAAAAGAGGCGAAGCAGGATTGGGGTGAATTACATAGGAACAAGAGCGTTCAGGGTAACCCAATCCATATAGGTTCAAGGATTTTCCGCAGGGGATTGGGCACGCATGCAAACAGCAGGATCGTCTATCAATTGGATGGAAGATATCGGAAGTTCACTGCCTATGTGGGTGCTGACAGAGAGGTGTCCGCTAACACGGTGGTTTTCGAAGTATGGGCGGACGGTAAAAAGCTCTGGGAAAGTGGTTTGATGACGGTTAACGATGAGCCGAAGCGGATAGAAGTTGATATTACAGGTGTAAAAACGCTGGAACTAAGAGTGACAGATGGAGGAGATGGAATAAATGCTGACCATGCTGACTGGGCTGATGCGATACTTTATTAACATTAGATTTGTCACGAAGTAACTTTTAAACAGCCGTTCTATCCCTTTCTCTTGCTTCCAGCAAGTCAATCCCGAGAGCAAATGGAGTTAGTTCGCTTTACTTAAAGGGAAACCCCTCTGTGAATGCTTTGTAGTCGTGCTCCTTCCCTTCTACTTAGGAATTCCCTCTGCTTTTTTGTCTTTTGGCTTCCGAATGGAGCGTTCAACCGCCTTATCAACCTATGCATACCGAATGATAAAGAGAGAAGGTCAAATGTAGGATAACACTTTATCAGCTTTCATTGCTTTATCCTGTGATAATGCACGGGTTATGTCAATAAAAGCTTCACCTTTCTATCATCTAAATCTTTATCTGTGAGCATTAAAAGCGGGAGGTTGAATGATTTGATATTAATGGCTATAATGGTTTTAACAATAAGATAACAAATCCTAAACAAATGAAACGCTACCCAAAATTGGCTTGCCGGAAGGAAAACCTTATGGTAAGCTTATTAAGCAACAAGTCTATTAAACATCTGACTTTTGGCTTTTTTGCATAGCCTGCGCTGTCCAAATCAACAGGATAACTATGACCGCTCCAGCAAGCCCGGAATTGAAAGGGCAAATTTTCTGAAGAACAACTCTT
>JACIXQ010000093.1 GCA_014360465.1 bacterium | reverse complement strand
TATCCCATCCTCACGAGCTTTTTTCTTCAATTCAAGCATATCCTGATAGCGCTTGGCATAACCAGGGAAAGGGCATTCAAATTGGGTTTCCTCGGGAGTAGGCACTATTTTAGGCTCACCGAACATCCAGAGAGAGCCACAGAGAACGAACTGCTTCGCATAGGGGCGAACAGCTTCATAAACCACGGGTGCATATGTCCCAAGGATATCTATCAACACATCGGGACGCATACCAGCAAATATTTCCTCCCATTCCGCCTTATCATTATCATAAACCTTCTTTTTGAATTCAACCTTTTCCCATCTTGAATTATGGGGTATCGGATGTTCCCCTCTCGCAATCACGAAAAGGAGGAAGCCCTCCTCTATAAGCATCTCCACAAGGTTTTTCCCTATATGACCGGTGCCACCTATTATGCAAACTCTTTTCTCGCTGTTTAGCTTCATACCTCTTGCCTCCTTTTCCCGGGTAAATTATCATCTACTTGAAATGATAAATAGCGAGACTTATTTTAAAAAGAAATTTTTCATTTTACTATTCGCTTTAACATTTAGCCCACTTATTGGCTGGACGAGGGGCGCCAAAGTGATATTGAATGAGGAGGAATTCAGGGATAAGGTTTATGCCTGCTGGCTTGGCAAGGTTATTGGAGGGACACTCGGTATGCCCTATGAGGGGCAGAGGGAGATGCATAATCTTTCATATTATGAGCCTGTCCCGAAGGAACCCGTGCCCAACGATGACCTTGACCTTCAACTTCTCTGGTTGAAAGCCGTTGAGGATAACGGTCCAAAGATTGATGCCCATATTCTGGGGAGATACTGGCTTAAATATGTGATTGTTGATTGGAACGAGTACGGTATAGGGAAAAAGGAATATGAGATTGGGGATACCGCCACCTTTGAGCGGTCATTTTCGCAATATCTGGAGGGATAGCAACGGAGCTTGGATACGCTCGGAAATATGGGCTTGCCTCTATCCAGGAGTTCCTTCTCTGGCGGCTAAGTATGCATTTGAGGATGCCTGCGTTGACCACGGTATAGCAGAAGGAACTTATGGGGAGGTTTTTCTTGCCGTTCTTGAAAGCTGTGCATTCGTTGAAAGGGATAAGGAAAAGCTCATTGAGATAGCTCTCAGCTATATACCACCGGATTGCGGTGTGGCAAAAAGCGTGAAAGTGGCGAGAGATTGCTGGAGAAGGGGACTCGATTGGAGGACGGCAAGGGAAAAAGTCGTTGAAGCCTCAAGAAAGACTGGATGGTTTATGGCTCCCCAGAATATAGGTTTCGTTGTTATCGGTTTGCTCTACGGTGGGGGTGATTTCGGGAGAGCCATCTGCACCGCTGTGAATTGCGGAGATGATAGCGATTGCACAGGAGCGACGGTAGGCTCTATTATGGGCATCCTCTATGGGACGAAAGGGATACATAGAATGTGGAGAGAGCCGATAAGCGAGGAATTAGCCAATGTGGCAATCGGTGGCTTCAAACCGCCAAGCAACATAAAGGAACTGACGGATAGGGTCGTCAAAATGGCAAAGGTTGCTCTTCGCTACCATAATGCCCCTGTTGATATTCAACCCCAAGCTTTGACGACTGCCGATGCGAGTTCAAGATTGAAATTGATAGATAAAGAAACTATAACGCGCCTCTGGGCGCGCACACCTTACCAGATTTTCTACGAATTTCCCAGCTTGAATGTGACCCTTGATTATAATGGCGAGCCAATCATTGAAGGCGATAAGTTGCGTGATATTAAGCTTTGTTTGAGTAGCAAGGATGGGAGAATCGCTCGCTTGAAAATCATCTGTCAGATGGAAGGTGGTATCAGTATCTTTCCAAGTGTTTCCCGTATAGAAGTGCCAGGCTGTTTGAGGTTAACTCTGAGAGCGAAAGAGATAAAGGAAGAAAATATCAGTGGCAAGATTCTTCTCTATACGCCTGGAAACAAGCTCGTTGCCGAAATACCCCTTTTCTTCTCCGGTAAACTAACCGTTCATAGTGACGATTTTGCCCTGGCGAAATATGGCGTCAGGGCTGAATCCGATTCGGAGCTTTCCTGGGAACCAGGATGCACGGCGAAGGTAAACGATGGAATCATTGCTGGGGAGGACGATTTCGAGGGTAAACGCTGGCATTCAGCCCTCACTCCTCATCCCCATTGGGTATCACTCATACTTCCCGAGGAGAAAATTCTTGGAAGAGTGATAATCCATTTTGCCGACCCGCAAGGGTATCCAGTGGATTTTGATGGAGAAGTAAGCTTGGATGGAAAGGAATGGCAAAAGATATTCTCCCAGAGGAATTATGGGAACCCAAGAAGATATGAATGTCGTGTGGAGCCCACACCGATGAGGTATTTTCGCTTAACCATCTATCGTTCTGCAAGCAAGGTTTGGGAAAACGCAGCTCAGATAAGCGAGATAGAACTGCTCCCCAAGTGAGAAGGGTATCTAAATAGGGAATCTTTTTAAAGCACGAGGAAATTTACTCAATTGTTCAAAAGGATTTCAATTTTCTTTTCCCAATTTTTCCTTCGCTGTATTTTAAGAATCTTGTTGGTTAGCAAGATATAATCACCTTACTTCTACTTTTCCTTAGAATCAAGCTGTATTTTGTCATGATAAACCACCTATAAATTAAGCCGAAAAGAAGAACAATCTTAAAAATCTCCTTTATTGCCTCCCCAAATTTGAGATTTGATACTGCACGATGGAGTGCGAAAAGCAAAAGATACACTTTAATCTCGGAAATGCCTCCACCAAAAATCTCTTACCTCCCCTTTCATACAAAGCTACCACGGGCACCTTGTCATCATAGCTTCCTCATCTATCTCTATTTGACCTACCAGGGGTTCCCTCCCGCGATGAACACAGACTAATATCTTAATGCCCCGTTTGGCAAAATCGTTCATTGTTATCGGTATCCCTGCCATATTCATTGTCATTTTAAAACTTCCTTCCACCTATAATTCCTGAATGTTTCAGCAATTTCTAAAGGATTATCAAGCAGAGAAAGGAACCCAAACAAGTTGTTATTGGCAAATCTCGCTCTTGACATTTCTCCTTCACATAGTAATTCTACCTATTATTTCTTTACCAACAAAATTTTGAAAATACAGTGTTTTTCTTTATAATATTTTTTTGTAATGTTTTAATCCAAAAGCTGAAGGAGGTGCGAACTTGAAGAAACTCATCATCTATTCGCTGGTCTTTTTTGTAATAGTTGGCATCCTTCTAACTGGCTGTGGCAAAAAGACGGAGGAGAGAAATATCAAGATTGGTGTCATTTTGCCTTTAACTGGGCAACTATCAACCTTTGGGCAGTCCGTGCGGAAAGGAGTGGAGCTGGCTCTGGAAGAGGTTAACAGAGAGGGAGGGGTGCTTGGGAAGAAGGTTGAGTTGATAATAGAGGACGATGAGAGTAAAACTGACACTGCCCAGACGGTTGTAACCAAGCTTTTGACCAAGGACAGAGTGCCCTTGATTATAGGGGAGGTCATTAGCAGTATAACCCTGGCTGTTGCCCCCCTCTGCCAGAGATATAAAGTGCCCTTGATAACTCCCTCGGCGACAAATGCTGATGTTACCCGAACGGGTGATTACATCTTCCGCACCTGCTTCATTGATGATTTTCAGGGTTCTGCTCTCGCCCGCTTTGCGATAGAGAGCCTGAAAGCAAAAAGGGCGGGTATATTGAAGGATGTCAAGAGCGATTACAGCATTGGGCTTGCCTCAGCCTTTGCGAAAACCTTCAAGGAGATGGGCGGAGAGGTCGTGAACGAGCAGGCTTACGCCGCGGGAGATACCGATTTCCGCACCCAGTTGACCTCCATAAAGGCATCCAATCCCGATATCATCTTCATTCCGGGTTACTACAACGAGGTTGGACTGATAATCCGTCAGGCAAGAGAGCTTTCAATAAAAGCCAATCTGCTCGGAGGGGATGGATGGGATTCTCCCAGGGTTTTGGAGATAGCGGGAGCGAGTGCAGAGGGAACATATTACGGCACGCATTTCTCCCCTCTGGAGAAATCTCCCCAGGTGCAGGAGTTCGTATCGGTCTTCAAGCAAAAGTATAACGAGGAACCTGATGCTCTTGCTGCTCTCGGTTACGATACCTTGAAGTTGGTTTGCTCTGCCATCAAAAGGGCAGGAACCACTGAGGGGCAGAAGGTCAGGGACGAGCTTGCCCAGACAAAGAACTTCGCAGGCGTAACGGGAGAGATCACTATTGACGAGAATAGAAATGCAAGGAAACCTTTGGTAATCCTCAAGATAGAGAAGGGCAAACCGACATACTTCATAAGCATCAAACCGTAAATGAGCCTTTTCTTTCAGCAACTCATAAATGGGTTGGCGTGGGGAGGAATTTATGCCCTCATAGCCATAGGATATACTATGGTATATGGCATAATGCAATTGATAAACTTTGCCCACGGCGATGTATTTATGGCTGGAGCATTTGCTGGTTATGTAATCGCTCAGCTTTTGCCTGACAAATCCTCTTTGCCATCCGTCATTCTCGTTTTTCTTTCCGCGATGCTTTTTTCCACATTCCTGGGGATACTTATTGAGAGGCTCGGCTATCGTTCCCTTTGGAAAAAGAACGCACCCCGCCTTTCCCTTCTCATTGTTGCTGTTGCAATATCGCTACTTTTGGAAAACGTGGGGCTGATGATTTTCGGAGCTGCTCCTCGTTCCTTTCCCAGTATAATTCCCAGTAGAAGTTTTTCCCTTGGGAGTATCAGCTTCACTAATATCCAGGTCATCGTCATTCTATCTTCCCTCGTCCTTATGGTGGCTTTGCAATTAATTGTTATGCGGACTAAAATGGGGAGAGCGATGCGTGCGGTAGCCGAGGATAGTGAGATGTCCGCTCTTTTGGGGATTCCCAGGGAAAGGATTTTATCCTTCACATTCGCTTTGGGCTCTGCCCTCGCGGGCGTAGCAGGGGTTATGGTTGCCATATATACTCCCCAAATAAACCCCCTTATGGGGATTTTGCCCGGGCTTAAAGCCTTCGTTTCAGCGGTTTTAGGCGGAATTGGTAGTATACCCGGAGCGATGTTAGGTGGCTTCGTCCTTGGCGAGGCGGAAACCCTCGTATCAGCCTATATATCATCAAGTTATCGCGACCTCCTCGCTTTTCTTATTCTCATCTTCGTTCTCCTTTTCCTCCCCAGTGGATTGCTCGGTAAAGGGGTGGCTGAGAAGCTATGAGGGCAAAAAATATTATATTGGTTATAGGCATACCTTTTTCCCTTTGGCTCATTAATCATTTCATCTCAAATCCCTCAATTTTCAGCCCCTATATCCTCCAGATAATCGTTCTTATGGGCATAAATGCGATATTGGCGGTAAGCTGGGACTTCATATCGGGAGTTACAGGACAGTTCTCTATTGGGCAGGCAGGGTTTATGGCTATAGGTGCCTATTCCTCAGCCTTTCTCACCCTCAAATATAAAGTTCCCTTTTTACCCGCCATCCTCTTCGCCTTGATACTCTCTGCCATCGCAGGTTTCATAGTTGGGATTCCCACCCTTCGTCTTAGAGGGGACTATCTCGCCATCGCAACTCTCGGCTTCGGCGAGATAGTAAGGGTAGCAATCCTCAATATGCCGAGCCTTGGTGGAGCGACGGGTCTCAAAGGTATCCCCATTTACTCCTCCTTTTTCTCCGTCTACCTTGCCCTTGCCATAACCCTTTGGTTTTGCCTTGCTTTGCTGAAATCTCAGCCCGGGAGGATTCTTTTATCCATCAGGGAAGATGAGATAGCTTCTCAGATGATGGGGATAGATGTTGTTAAATACAAGGTCTTCGCCTTCACCTTTAGCGCTGCCCTTGCCGGGTTAGCGGGCGCTCTATATGCCCATTGGACTTCCCTCGTTCATCCTGATTCCTTCTCATTTATGAAATCCATAGAGATAATTTTGATGGGGGTGCTGGGCGGAATGGGGACGATTTATGGACCCGCTGTGGGCGGTATGCTCATCACCCTTCTGCCGGAGGGATTACGCCTTTTGTTAGAACAGAATCCACTCCTTTATCAGAATAAGGATTTCGTGAGGATGCTTTTCTTCGCAATCTTGCTTCTCTTCTTCATAATACTCCGTCCGCAGGGGATATTCGGGAAGAGGGAGGCTAAGGGATGAAAGAGCCGATTTTAAGGGTTGAAGGGATTACAGTGAGGTTTGGAGGGTTAGTTGCCCTGAAAGAAGTAACCTTTTCTGTGGAGGAAGGAGAGCTACTTGGGATAATCGGACCTAACGGGGCAGGGAAAACCACGCTCTTCAACACGATTACAGGTGCTGTTAGTCCAGAAAAAGGCAGGATTTACTTTCAAGGAAAGGATATAACGAGCCTTCCACCCCATAAAAGGGCACGCCTCGGCATAGCCCGCACATTTCAGAATCTCCGTCTCTTTTCTCGACTTACGGTTGAGGATAATATAAAGCTGGCAATGGGATTGCCCTATCCTGCATTTGCTCCTTTATTTTCTTTACCCTCATACCACAAAATGGAAAAACAGATGAGCGAATCAGCCATTGCCCTTCTTAAGACCTTTCATCTTTACCCTTATAGGGATAGAATAGCCAGCGCTTTGCCCTATGGTGAAAGGAAGCGGCTTGAGATAGCAAGAGCGCTTGCCTTAAAGCCGAAATTGCTTCTCTTAGATGAACCAACCGCTGGATTGAGCCATCAGGAAGCTATATCCTTGATGGAAGAGCTTAAGGAGTTGAGGAAGGGTTTCTCCTTGACAATTATCCTGATAGAGCATAATATGAGGGTAGTGATGGGCTACTGCGGAAGGCTGATTACCCTTAATTATGGAGAAATCATCGCAGAAGGGACGCCGGAAGAAATAGCTAACAATCCCGCGGTTCTTCAGGCTTACCTCGGAGAAGAATCCCTATGTTGAAGTTGGAAGGGATAGATGTTTATTATGATTCGATACAAGCTTTGAGGAATCTTTCCCTTGAGGTAAGGGAAGGGGAAATCTACGCCCTACTGGGTGCAAATGGTGCGGGGAAAACGACCACTTTGAAGGCGATAAGCGGGCTCCTCATTCCTCGCAAGGGCAGGATATATTTTCAGAACGAGGATATAACATTCCTTCCCATAGAGGAGAGGGTAAAGAGGGGTATATCGCAGGTGCCGGAAGGGAGGCGGGTCTTTGGAAAGTTGACAGTGGAGGAAAACCTTCTTTTGGGGGGATGGACGAAGGAGAGGGAAATTAAAAAGAATCTGGAAATAATTTTCTCACTTTTTCCCGTTCTCAAGCAGAGGCTTCGTCAACTGGCTGGGACATTGAGCGGTGGCGAGCAACAGATGCTCTCCATCGCCCGTGCTCTGATGTCCGAGCCGCGTCTTCTCCTTCTTGATGAGCCCTCGCTCGGGCTTGCTCCCCTGCTTGTGAGGGATATATTTCACTACATCAGGGAAATAAACGAAGAGAGGGGGGTAACCATTCTCGTAGTGGAACAAAATGCCCATATGGCGCTTCAGATTGCACATAGAGGGGGGCTTCTCCAGCAGGGAGAACTAATCCTTGAGGGCAGCGCTGATGAATTAAAGAATATGGAACTGGTCAAGAGCGCCTATTTGGGAGGTTGAATTGAAGAGCATTCTCGTTTATCTCGCTGCGATTTATCTCCTTGATAAGGCGTTCCTTCGCCCATCCTTTATAGAGAACAAGATAAAAGAAGTTTTTTTATCCTATGTAGGAGGAGCGGAGGAGATAGAGGTTGATGTTGACCTCGCTCCTTTCCCCAAGGATTTGCTGGGTAGGATAGAGAGAACGGAGATAGAGATGCGGGGCTTCCAAACCGAAACTCTCCCCATAGTCATAACGCCCAAGAAGGTTATGGCGGGGCGGATAAAAAGGCTCAAATTCTATGGAGAGGATATAAAATATAAAAGCTTTTCCTTGAAATCGGTATCCCTCAATCTTTCCGACCTTGAATTCAACCTTCCCCGGTTGATTTTCTCCCGCAAGATGCAGTTCGTGGGAGCGGGCAAGGGTGAAGTTAGCCTCGTGCTTACAGAAGAAGCTATAAAAGGAGCGGTTAAAGGGAAAGGTGATATCGGTTTTGAAAATGATAGATTGAAGATCAGGGTTGCGGTAGGTTACCCTCCTTTGGCAGTGCCTATAGAGATAACTGGGAAGCTTGTAGGGCGGGGAGATAAAATTTACTTTACACAACCTTCTGGTCAGGTGCTATCCGTGCCAATCCCTTCTGAGCTCCTTCAAATGGCGATAGATAGATTTAATCCCATAATTGATATCTCTTCCCTACTCCCCTTCACAATTCCCATTTCCATTAGGGAGATAACGATAAAAGGAAATGAGCTTCAAGTGATATGCGATATAGACTTGAGTGAACTTGGCAAAGAGAGGAAAGGAGAGAGATGAGGAAATGGTTTTGCTGCGCGAGATTAAACCTGAAGATGGACGCCTATTAGATGAATTCCTGAGTTCTCTTTCCCCGCGCACCATCCGTTTCTTCACTTATTACCCTCTACCCAAGGATTATGGAGAGAAATTTTCCAAGAGGCAGGATATCGTCTGCTATGTAGCCGACTTAAATGGCAAAATAGTGGGATACGCCTGGTGGGAACCTACTTATGCTTCCCAGCCAACATTGGCAATCTGCGTTCAGGATGACTACCAGGGAAACGGGATAGGGAAGAGGTTGCTGGGAAGGCTCATTAACGAGGCAAAATTAAGAGGCAAGAAGGGCTTACAGCTCACGGTTAGCAAAGACAATGTTATTGCCATCTCCCTCTATTTGCGGTTTGGCTTCAAAATAGTTAGCGAATTTGAGGATTCAAGGGGAACAAATTACTTGATGGAGCTTCGCTTTTAACCATTCACTTCTCCTTCAAAGCCTTGACTAACTCCTCAGCGAATGATTTGGCAGATTGCGGGTCTCTCCCTGTTATGATTTTATCAACTCTGATGACGGGTTTATCTTTATATTTCACCCCTTTTCCCTTGAAAATGTCCAGGGCTTCCGGAGAGGGAAAGACCGTTGCTTCTTTATTCTTCAGGATATCCGCTTGAGCAAGGACAGCGGGAGAAAGGCATATAGCTGATACGACCTTCTTGTTTTCGTAGAATTCTTTGACGAGCTTTATCAGTTCCTTATTGTTCCAAAGGTACTTGGGAGAGCCGTTTCCTCCGATTATGCTTATCCCGATATAGTCCTTTTCTTTGGCGTCCTTTATCGCTATATCGGGGCGAACTTTGGTCTTCTTATCCATAGCGATAGCTTCGGCTTTGCTATTGCTTGCCACAATGACAACATAACCATTCTTCTCAAGAGCTTGTTTAACCGCTGAAAACTCAACCTGCTGGAAATCCTTTTGAGCAATGACGACGAGAA
>JACIXQ010000092.1 GCA_014360465.1 bacterium | reverse complement strand
TCCCACTCATAACTTCTTCCTCATAGACCTTTATCCTTTTCATTTCATACACTCTCTCAAATTTTTCTGCTAACGATTTGAACTCCGCTATACTCATCCCTGTAACAGCTTTTATTGCTCTATCCTGTGATAATGCACGGGTTATATCCATAAAAGTCACCTCTCTATCATCCAAATCTTTATCTGTGAGCATTAAAATCTATTGACTATTTTCTTATTTTGTTTAGAATTTTTAAAAATAAAATAAAATGCTTGCCTAAGTTTGAACATTTTGTATAATTGCTTTGAGAAATTATAATAAATTGGGCTTGCCGGAAGGAAAACCTTATGGTAAGCTTATTAAGCGACAAATCTATTATATGAATAACGGTGCTCTAAGAATGTGTGGAAATAGTTTGAATGATTGGAGAAAGATAATCCTCTTAGAAGGGGAGAGGCTCTCTCTCTCTCTCTCTCTAAAATTTTTGAACCCTATCCCAAGAATTTGGAGGAACTCCGGGCTTCTTGGATGCTCGGAGTCCCTCCTTTTATGAGGGTATATTCAAAGAGGCGATGCCAACCAAGAATTTTTAAAGGAGGGAGGGACTTAGCTCCCAGTTTCTCCCTCGCCGGAAAGACCGGAAGAACAAAAGGGGGTAAAACAAAAACTAATAAGGAGGTGTTGAGTTAAAATGTTAAAAAGAAAAGGTTTCACATTGATTGAATTGCTGGTCGTCATAGCTATCATTGCCATTCTCGCCGCCATACTCTTCCCTGTTTTCTCCAGGGCAAGGGAGCAGGCTCGCAGGTCGGCGTGTCTATCCAATATGAAACAGATAGGGACGGCGCTGATGATGTATGTGCAGGATTGGGATGAAACATTTCCCTTCGCCACATCCTGTAATGCTCCAGGTGTGGGAACACCAAGCGACCAACCTCAGGGAAAGCTTCATCCTTATATCAAAAACGCCGCAGTATGGGATTGCCCTTCGGAGGCAATTCAGAACAGGATACCCAACCTTCTCCAATTCGGAAATGCCTCTGGATGGTGTTGCTGGCCTTGGCGGTTCCCCTTGGAATTTGTAGGGCACTATATCTCTATAGCTTACAACGAAGCCTTGATGCCAAATCTGGGTTGTCAATGGACGGGTAGACCGGTGAAAATGGCGGAAGTGGTTGAACCTGCTGAAACAGCAGCTTTTGCAGATGCTTACTTCTTTAGTGGTTGCGGTGGAAAGAGGGTTGTCTTCGCCAATGCAATGTGGTCTGACAGCATTGCGGACCCCCAGCATAGGTCCGTCAGCAAAAATACTCGCCACACTGAAGGGGAAATCATCGTCTATGCGGATGGACATGCCAAGTGGCTAAAATGGGATGTAATAGCTAACAATTGTGGACGTCTCTTTGACCCGCGAAACAAGAACCGAACCGACACCTGGTTCGACCACTGTGGAAACCAGTGGTGGCCGTAGGATGATGTAGCGGTAAACTAACGGTTACGCTAGGGAGGGCATTTGCCCTCCCTAGCAATTTTATGGACAGACAAGATATTTTAAGAGTAAAATGAGCCTGGTGAAACGAAATGGAACAATCCAGATATATTCTGCTTCTTTGTTTATTTTGTTTCTTTTTTCCTTTTGCGTATTCTAAGGTCTATGTCTCTTGGGGATGGCACGGCGGGTATTACCTCACTGATGAGGAGGGAACTCATTCTGCCTTTGATGTCCTCTTCCAATACTTGCAAGCTAACCCCAACCTGAAAGCTGTCCTTGAACTTGAACCATATACGATAGAGAGGATGCTCACTGGTGAGAAATTTTCTCTGGAAAAACTTGGCAGAAAAGAACCGCAAATCCTAGGTTGGAATGTGGGTGGCTCGGGTGAGTGGAAATTTGCTATAGGAAGTGAATTTGCCCACACTGGGTCAGTTGGCGTCCGACTGACATTTGGGAAGGGTGAATATGCCAATATATGCCAGCAGAAATCCGCTCTCGAGCTCAGAGGCAAAACACTCATCTTCAGTGGTTGGATTAGGGCTCACTCGGGAAATGGCGCCCATCTCTACATAGATGCCTGGGATGCCTCCGCCTTCATCCCTGGCTCTTCCCGCTTTTCTCAAAGGGTTCCTCCCGATGGCAATTGGCATTATGTTGAACTTGAATTTCCCGTTCCCTCAAATGCAGTGACAATCTTTCCTCAAGCGAAGATAGATTCCGAACCCAGCGTTGCCGATTTTGATGACCTTTCTCTCAAAATCAAGGGAACAAACGAGGAATTACTCTCCAATGCGGATTTGGAGAGGACATGCGTTCCTTCCCTTAAGGACGAGGAAAGATTGAAGAAATTGAGGGATTTTGTAAGAAAGGGACAAATAGAGATAGTGGGTGGTGCCTACACGCAGCCCATTATGTACACAATCGGTGATGAAGCAGTTATTCGCCAGTTCCTTCTTGGATGTCGTGCGGTTGAGGAAACTTTGGGAGTCCCTGTCAAAATCTATTCAGCCCAGGAACCAGATATGATTGGTCAGCTTCCCCAGATACTAAAGAAATTCGGATATGATGCCGTTCTTTACCGCACATCTTGGGGAGCATTTGGTTTCGTCCCAACCCACGATGCGGAGGTCGTTAATTGGATTGCTCCTGATGGGACTGGAATCATCGCCATACCTCAACCCCAACCCCTAAAAGATGGTTGGGGTGCTCCCGCTTTTCCAAACTCTCGCCTTGTTGAGGAATGTAAGAGACGAGGGATAGAGAATCCTTTGTTCATCGCCTTTGGTGACTTCACTGCTGATTGGGTAAATTCCTCTGCCCCTTCATTTATTACCCGACAATTTGAGAGAGGATATGCTAATATCTGTCAGCGACTTCCTGCGGAGAATATGCGTGGGAAGAGGTTAGAGCTTTCCGCCTGGGTGAGAGCAAGAAAGGGAAGGGTGCATCTCTACATAGATGCCCATAATGCGCAGGGAATCGCCAAAGGCGGAGTCCAAACAGAGGACTGCCCCATTGATAATCAATGGCATTTTCTTAAACTCAGCTTCATTGTTCCCGATGACGCCATTTATATCTTCCCACAAGGTAGGATTATATCTTTTGATGAAGGGGATGCCGATTTTGATGAGATAAGCCTGAAGGATGCGGAGGGAAAAGAGCTTCTGTCATCTGGTTCCTTTGAGACAGATGAGATTCCGAGAGAATGGGGGATAGGGAGGGATGTGGGGGTGGAAGCAAGTGGGGAAATAGTCAAAGGCGATGCCAAAGAAGGTGAAAGATACATAAGATTAAGGATGCGGATACCATCGCCTTTATATGAAACGGAAATAGTAACATTAGAGGAATATCTCAAGGCGATTGGCAAGCCGCGGGAAGAGTGGGTTGATGCTTATGAGGGATTTGAACATCGCTTTCCCTTCGGGCTTCTCGCTGGGCGTCCCCAGAGGGCGGATAGGGAAGGGGAGGATTCTATACTCAAAACGGAAAGACTTCTATCACTCGCTTTTGCCGAACAAGGCAGAGAATTTCCTGAAGGGTCTGCCAACAAGTTGGATGATGCCTGGCGACTTCTCCTAATTGGACATCATCACGATGCCTGGGTCTGCGCGCCCGTAATATTCGGAATCTGGGCTAAGGGGTTCAAATCCTATGCGGAGCTAACTTATTCCGCTTCTCAGGAGGCGAAAGAGATTTGCCAATCCCTTCTTAACCCTCTAATTAACCACGATTGGCGAAGATTCAACATTCTCAACCTCTCTGGAATTGAGCGGGAGGAAATCGTCAACTTAAAGATATCTCTCCCCTCAGGGGTGGTGAGAAATCCATCCTTCCAAGCTGGTGGAAAACCACTACCCGCTAACATTGAAATCCTCTCACGCCATCCCGATGGAAGCGTGAAAGAGTTCAACTCCCAAATACTCGTAAAAATTCCACCTATGGGTTATATAAGTGTTGACCTGAAGGATGGTAAAACAGTCAAGATAGAGAAAAAGGCGAGGGCATATATGGATGATGGGAAAGGGGTTTTGGAGAACGATTTTCTTCGCGTTAGCATTTCAAAGGAAGGCTTGATGGTTTATTCCCCCTCAGGCGAAGCGCTTCTCCGCCAGCCCGCCTACATTACTGGTCATCTCGCCCGGGGAGACGAGATTGGGATAATTGAGGAAGTGAGGGCTTATGAAAAAGGGGCGTTAGCCAGGGGTGAGGCATTGGGGAAGATAGGTGGAGTGCCTTTTAAGCTTACGCTTACCCTTTCTCCTCTTTCTCCCCTTCTCAAGGTTAATCTCCATTTTGACTTTGGCGAGAGAAGCGTCATAGGGGCAACGGGCGAATTTCCTCCTATGGCGAATGTCCCTGACTGGGCGAGGGACGATTTAAAGCTTCGCTTAGTTATTCCTCTGAAATTTAAAAATCCAAAATTTTACTCCCACGGCGCCTTTGAATTGCGGGAGCCCTACGCAAAGTTTTTCCCCATCCTTCGCTATGCTGGTGGAGAAGAGAATGGGAAAGGCGTAGCAATTTATACAGATAGGGCTACAAGCGGAATATTTGATGTGGAAAATTCCTCCCTTAGCGTTGTCCTTGCCTATGGTGGCAACTTCATATATGCTCCAGGTGGATTCGCCCCATTGAACGGTGATGAAGAATATGAGCTCGCTCTCTATTTTTATGAAGGAAATAGGGAATCCGCCTTGGTGGCTCAGCTCGCTGAGGAGGTAGCCCAACCGCTAATTGGTCTTCCTGCAAGCAAGGTTTTTAAGAAGACAAATTATTCACTTTTAGAGATAAAGCCTCAAAATGCGGTTGTGCTGAGCGCCCTATACCCATATAAGAAGGGTTTTATCCTGAGAATATGGAGACCCTATGAAGATGGGAGGGAGGTGGAGATAAAGTTTAAAGGTGGTGGAGAAATTTGGCTCTGTGATATGATGGGAAAGCAATTAAAGAAGATAGGAGATGAGGGAAGAGCAATGCTCACTATCAGGCAAAATGAGGTAATAACCATTTTCATAAAGGGAAAGTAGAAAAATATATATGCCCTATGAAACCTGCTTTAAGGGAAAAAGAAAGCGGGAATTGGGAAAAGGAGATCCAAGGGATAGGAAGGGGTTCTATGAGGAATATAGAAGAAAGATGGTCTGCTTCAAAATATGCAAGTGAATTTCTCTTCTTGATAAATATCACATTCCCACGAGATACGCTGATTTCCATATGGAAAGAGAAGGAAAAATTTCATTAAGATGAAGAATGAGGTGAAATATATGCTGAATAAGAAAGCCTTTTTCTTCATACTATTCCTCACTTTTTGGGCATTGGCTAAAGAGGAAATTTTTCAAAATGACTACCTTAAGTGGGAGGTAATCGCAGGGGATTGGAAAGTTGGAGAAGGTAAATACAGCATAAAAGAAATCTACGGAAGGGCAAGCTATTCGCTCGCTCCTACTCCGATTACGAATAGACAGATAATAGAGGTGAATATCAAAATCAAGCAAAGGTCCAATAAAATCGGTTGGGCAGCCGCAGGTATATGCCTCTGGTGGGATGAGGGGAGCTTTTGGAGGTTATCCCTTGTTGAAGCGCCTGACTTCTACTTCCGCTATCCTGAACTAATAGAAACATTTGAGGGAAGACACCAGGCTCAGATGCAAGGGGAGACACGCCTTCCTTTCTGGACGGGTGGACAAATAGATTGGCAATACAACAGACTTTACAAAATGATTCTTGAGTTGAACGAGGATGGATTGAGGGGTGAGATAAAAGACCTTCAAACTGGGGACAGTTGGTGGATACGCTATTCTTTTGAGAAAGCGCCAGCGGTTAGAGAGGGAGTTGCTGGGCTATGGGCACAAGGAATGGAGGTTGAATTTAGCGATTTCTCCCTTCGCTACTGGACGAGGGAATATAAATCGGAGCATTGGAAGATAGAAAGAGGGGAAAAAGGGAACATTGCAATATTCGCCGAACAAGATTTCCCCGGAGATGGAAATAAGGTTGCGGAATATCTTGTCCCATATCTTAGACGAAAGGGCTTTGGCGTCACTTTTCTTGATAGCCGGGATTTGAGTGACCAGTCCAAGCTAAATCCCGCTAATTTCTTTCTCTTGGTCATTCCCGATGCTCGCTACTTTCCTGTGGAGTCCTCTACTTCTCTACGCTCTTTTCTCAGAAGGGGTGGAAATCTACTTCTCATCGGTGCGCCGGCATTCACAAAAATGCTTTGGAAGTGGCAAGGTGAGTGGCTGGATAGGCAGGAGATATCGGAGCGTATCAATCAGTATTTACTCCCTCAACAGAAGGATGTATTCATCAACTTTGAGAATGAGGACCTGTCAAAGTGGGGAAGGGAGAGCAATTCTCCCAAAAATCCTGTTGATTTGGAGCTTGTTCCAGGTAAAGAGGGCAAGTGCCTTAAATTTAAAGCTTCGCTTCCTGGTTGGGCGGCAGCAGGTTCTCCAATTTTCTCCGAATCACCTTTCAAGCCAGTGGAGACCCTTACCTGTTTCTGGGCTAAGGGGGACGAAACTACCACGAAGATGTCAGTAGAGTGGAGAGAAAGGGATGGCTCTCGCTGGATAGCGGTTGTTGACTTGACCACCCAATGGAAATTCTATGCCCTTCCTCCCCAAGCTTTCCTTTATTGGAAAGATAATCCCAGTTTAGGGAGAGGTTTCCCTGGTGATTGCTTCAACCCCCAGAATGCACAACAAATCCTATTTGGAATTTCCGATTCTCATACGCCTCAAATAGGTGGTGGAGAGCACACATTTTGGGTTGACGAGGTGGCAACTCAGAAGGTTCCCAGTGAGATAGAAGCGCTTCCAAGTCCTGCTTCTCTCAGACCGATAAACCTTGAGACGGTTAGCCCTTCCTATAAAATCTATCCTCTAAGCAACATCCAGGAATTCCGCACTTCCCAGCAGGCGGTTTTTCTTCCTCCTTTGCGAACTAAAGAGAAAATTCAGGGTTTTTCTCCCGTCTGGCGTCCACAGGGTAGGGGCTATAACAGAGATAGAATTTGGCGGTGGATCCCCCTGCTTGATGCTTTCAACGAAGGTGAGAATAGGGGAAGTATCGCTTCTATCCTGCTTAGAAGAGATGGTGGCTCACTGATTTCCTTCCAGCTTCAGAATCCTTTGGATATAAAAAGGGAAATTCTCTCCCAAATCCTATTTAAAGTGATTGAAAGGTTTCAAGGAGCATTCCTCTTTGAAGCAGGGGCGAAGCATTTTCTCTACTACCCCAAAGAAGATGTTGAGCTGGGAGCGAAAATCCACAATCTTGGCAAGTTAAGCAGGAATTTAAGAGCTGTTTGTGAGATTATAAGCGATAACAGAAAGGTTTTTCAGGAAGAAAAACGCTTCACATTATCCCCCGAGGGTAAAACGGTTCTTCAATGGCGATGGAAATGTCCTTCTACATCGCGAAACTATCAAGATCAAATTGAGCTTTGGGAAGGAGAGGAGATTATAGACAGGATAAGCCATCCTCTCAGCGTTGTAGCCACTGCGAAGGCACCTAAAAAGGAGGATTTCGTCCAGGTTAAGGGTTCAGATTTCTATCTAAAGGGAAAGAAATGGTATCCCAGGGGAATAAACTATTGGCCATCTATGCTTGGGGGATTGGATGCCGACATCTATGCAGGGAACTGGTTATCACCAACCCTTTATGACCCCGTGCTAATAGAGAGAGATTTATCAATTCTTGAGAAATTGGGGATAAATATGCTTGCTGCTATAGGAGCCGATATAAGTCTCATCTCTAGGGAGGAAAGGGTGGTGAGAAACTTGTTTGATTTCCTTTATAGGGCGGATAAGCACGGGATGAAGGTTATGCTCTATATTCCCGCAAATCCCTTCAACTTCGATGAGGAGGTGATCCGCTCCCTGAGTAAAGGAGGTGGTATAGGGGAGGTGGGCTTAGCAGTTCATAGCCAGGCGGAAGTATTTCGCTTTATTAAGGAGACCGGGTTGCCCAATATAACCACGATTTTCGCCTACGATATAGCCTGGGAACCAGCCGAGGTTTTGCGGATTCAGGCTGGAGCGTTCAATTCCTCCTGGGAGAAATGGCTTGTTGAAAGATATGGGAGCGTGGAAAATGCCGAAGCGGATTTCGGAATTAAATTACCGAGAAAGGATGGTAAAGTTGCCCCTCCCATTGGATTGAACAACAGGAAGGCGGATGCTGCGTTTCTCCGTTTCTTCAGCGATTTAGCAAGTAAGAAATATGGTGCAGTGGTTAGGGCGATAAAAGCGCTTGACCCCAATCACCTCGTTAGCTTCCGAGGTGGAGCTTGTGGAGTCCCTCAAGCTTACTGGGGAGCGCATCTTTATTCGGTTGGGGTTGCGAAACACATTGACTTTCTTTGTCCCGAGGGCTATAACCTCCAAACGAAGGGATACGGCAACCCCACTCCCTGGGAGGATATAAGAAAGGGAGGTTTGATAACCCTCTATTATCGCTTTATAAGCCGGGAGAAACCAGTTGTTTGGATGGAATTCTGTGGACCAATCTGGCCAAATGGCACAGAGTGGCGGGATGAGATGCTGTGGACCCCAAAAGAAAGATTGGAATATCAGAAGGAAGAGGAAGAGAAGTTCTACAGGATGTTCGTTGAATCAGGAGCCAAGGGATGCGCACCCTGGTGGTATCCTGGTGGATTCAGGGTAGGGGAAATGAGCGATGCGGGAATAATCAATCCCGATTGGACGCTTCGTCCTGTTGCCGAGGTGATAAAAAGATACAATCCGTTGTTTGTTTCCCGAAAGCCCCAGAAACCGAACGCTTTTATAACGATTGATTTAGATGCCCATCCCCTTGATGCTTGGGATTACTATGCGCCCATTTATTTGAAATTGGTTCAAGGTGGGAAGACACCTTACCTTAAGACTGATGGTACGGGGACCAATTCCCTCAACACACCTCTTGTTGCTGTGGGTAATGTCCCGTATAATGGGAGAAATCCGCTCAAATATCTCAATGCGGAGTTCAATTATATAGAAATAAAGGACAAAAAGGGAGGATGGAGAAGGGTTGAAGATGGAGATATTATAGAAGTGGATGGTGGTGGGGAGATATGGTGCAAGGCATCTATAGGAAACATCGGTGAAGCCGAGTGGATTGCTCCCAAGAAATCATCAAAGGAAGGAACAGTCTATCTGCATTGCTATGGTGAAGACTTTGAACAGGACATAGGTATACCCGATGATGTTGCCTTTTTGAAAGATGCGCAAATTCCGCCTTTCCAGCTCTTCAAAGAGTTGTCCAAGCCCACGCAGGTCTCTTTCGTGATGACGGCTAAAGGTAGAGCCTTTTTCGGGGAGCGAATAACTATTACCCTAATTCCCAAGTGAGTCTATTTTCCCGTCTTTCCTCAAAAATAAATTGCTTTGAAAGCTTGTTCCGTTTATTCATTGTTATACCTCCTTACCTTTATTTGATATGCTTTGTCAAGTCTTTTCTCCAACATCTCAATCCGTTCTGATAGT
>JACIXQ010000091.1 GCA_014360465.1 bacterium | reverse complement strand
AGGTTCTGAATGGCGAGGGATAAGGCTCTACCTTCGGGAAGCGATTTCGTTATCTTGATATTGAATATCCAAGCTGAGGGAACGCTTGTCGGGATAGTGACGGATACGGGCGTTGGGTCAGTTCCATTGAACCAGATTGCCTGGGTGGGTTGTTTGACATCGGTTTTCCTTTCACCCCAGTAATAAACCTCAAAGTCGTAGGTCCAATCTTTCTTCGCTTTTACTGTTGCTCCGGCTTTAAACATATGCTTGGGTGGGGCAGTGCGATAAGCTGGGATGAGGGGCATATCATTGGTAATGTCCCAGGCGTCGAGATATGTATAGTTGCTCCAGAAGCTCGTGTTGCCAGCGGTATACTCGTAGGAGAGCTCTACTCCCTTCTCTCTTGCTTTGCCAATGTTCTGGTAAACATAGTTCTGGTCAGTGGCGATTCTATCTTTCTCCTTAGAGTAGAACAAAGTTGTGGTGAACTTCCCATTCTCACGGACCTTGTTCTCCCAGTCGAGTTGGAAGATGTTGGCTATGGGTGGCTTCAGCGAAGGATTGCCGATATTTGGACCTGTTCCATAAAGCTCACTAAGCTGGGGGAAGCGCTTGTTGCGCGTGAAGGAAAACCTCAGGTCGGAGGTAGGGGTTGTTTTGAAATGATAGTCAATGAAGGGGACGAAAGCTCCGCCTCCGGGGTCGGATTTGTCATAGCGCATACCCCAGACCATCGCACTCTTATCGCTCAAACTCTTGGTTTGCTGGAGAAAAACTCCTTCATATTTTACATCATTTTTCTGCCAGGTACCAGGGGTGGGAGACGAGGCGGGAACGGCGGAAGTTGTCCTCTGCCAATTTCCCTCCCACCAAAGCCCCCAGGAAAGGATGTTATCTTCGGCAAGATTTATATCGTAGTTGAGCTCGGTGCGGAGAAGATGATAACGCATTAGGGTAAACATTTCCTCTATCTTAGGTTTAAAGTTAGGGTCTGAGGGGTTTTGGGGATTCTTGAAAAGCCATCTCTTAAACTGTAGGTCGTATGTTACAGCTACAGGACTTACACGAAACATCATATTAGTCTTATCGCTTACCTTTTTCTCATAGGTGAGTGAGAAGCCAGGACGTTGAAGATTTGGCCATCTGTGTTCATAGAGATACCCAACAAGCACTGGTTTGCCAGTCACTGGGTCTTTAACAACTGCTCCCGCTATATTTGGTCCAAGTGGCTTGAACCCACCTTTCTCTCCATGAAGATAGACACCGGCGAGCGTCAGCTTTGAGGTATCATCAAGACCATAAACTACTTTGAAGGAGAGGTCAGAGAGGTCAAGCGTTGAATTCGGCATCCAACCATCTGAATGGCTTCTGTTAAAAGCGATGAAATAGTTCCTCTGTTCATCTCCTCCTCCAGATACGAGGTCGTAATACTGGGTATTGTAAGTGCCGTAAGTGAAGGCTAAGCCTGTTCCCGGGTACTTGTCTCCTGTTTTCATCTGCATAGAAACAAGTCCGGAAATGGTATTACCAGGATAATAAACCGGAACTGGACCCCTTATAACATTTATTTCCGCCATAGAACGCCAAGGAACTCTCTCCAGCACACATGAGCCGATGGGGTTGAGGTTTATCCCTTCTACAAGCATCTGGAGAAAAGTGTAAGTTGAGCCTCGGAAGGAGAGGCGTGGGGAGTTCATAGCGCAACCATAGATGGTTTGCGTTCCGGGAAGCCTTTTAAGAATATCGGCGAAGTTCTGTGCTCCCACAACCTCCTCCGCCTTCTCTGGCGTGAAGGTCTCAATCTTCACTGGCTTCTCCTTTTCAGCCTCTACCTCTACAGTGACCGCTACCTCCGGGATTTCTTCCTGAGCGAAAGAAGCCACTACAGCCATACAGATAAAGATAGTAATTAATAGAAAAAATTTTTTCATAAAATCTCACCTCCAATGATTATTTTTTGCTGACAGATGTGTCAGTGTTATGTCAAAAATTGGTAATTTCTGTAAAATTAGGGAAGTTTTCCTGGATTTATAAGGAGTCTGTCTTTAAGGGGGGTCTTATCGCTGTTAATTTGGGGTTTATCGAGCTTGTTTTAAGAAATCAAAAGGGTTTTCAGCGATGCGGAAGTTATGATAAAGAGGATTGTCTCAGATTTCCCGCCGTCCTTCCAGGGACTTTATCAAAGTGGCGGGGTCAGCGTAATCCAATTCCCCTCCCACGGGAATCCCAGGAGCTATGCGGGTGACTTTAACCCCCAGAGGCTTAAGCAAATTCGCCAGGTAAATGGTCGTAGCCTCTCCCTCTACTGTTGGGCTCAAAGCAATTATGACCTCACGAACCCCCTCCAATCTATTTAATAGCTCTTTGATTCTCAATTGTTCAGGACCTATACCATCTATTGGGGAAAGAACCCCTCCCAAGACATGGTATAATCCCTTGTATTCCCTCGTCCCTTCTATCGCCATTATATCACGAGAATCTGCTACTACGCAGATAACTCCTTTATCTCTCTGAGGGTCGGAACAGATGTCGCAGATTTCCTCATCAGAATAATTTCCACAAATCCTGCAAGCTTTTATCCTTTCTTTAGCGGAGCTTATCGCATTTGCCAGTTCCCTTACATCTTCATCGGGCATCTTTATTATGTAAAGGGCAAGGCGGGTAGCGGTCTTAGGACCTATGCCTGGAAGCTTAGAGAGGGCACCAATGAGATTATTCAGACTTCTGCTTGGCATAGACTAAAATGGGATTATCCCTCCTGTGAATTGGGATAGAACCTCCGCTCTCCTTTTCTCTGCCTCTGAAAGGGCTTCCCTTACCGCAGCAAGGACCAAATCTTGTAGCATTTCAACATCGTTGGGGTCAACAACTTCCGGGGAGATGATTATTTCCAATAATTCTCCTCTCCCTGAAGCAACCGCCTTAACCATACCACCTCCAGCACTGGCTTCAATCCGTTCTTCAGATAGCTGTTCTTCAATTTTTTGTAATTCCTCCATCATTTTCTTATACTGTTTGCCGAGCGGTCCAAGTGATTTGAATAGGTCCTTCATTTAGCATCACCTCGGAAATCAATATCAAAAATCCTGAACAATTATAATTAATTTCCCCGATTATAACAAGGTATGACATCAAAAAGGGTCTCAAGGGTTAGATGTTCTTGAATTTCCTACGAAACCGACATTTCATCTAAGGGTTCGGCTTCTGGGAAAATTTCTTGGAAAAGCTTTAATTCTTCATCAACTTCGTTCTCTGGTTGTTTTAAAGCTTGCTCACTCGCAGAAATTTTTTCTCTTCTATCCTCTAACTCGATTGCTTGCGCTGACTCGATTGTTTCTGCCTCGGTTCCTTTAAGATTATTCTTTTCTCTCGGGCTTTTCTCTTCTTTGGGTGTGGGGGTCTCATCTTCTATCAGTTGTGTTTTAAATCGGAGGGAGAAATTGGGAAAAAAGCTTTGCAAGACAGATAGAAGCACCTTATGCTTTCTTTGGTCATTTTCAAAACGCTTGCGAAAAATATCAGATGAGGATGGGAAGCCGAGTGTAAGGAAGTTTTCATCAATAGCAATTGGTCTGACACCCTGCTTGAAGACTGCAAATAGATTGCCTGCCCCTTCCTTCTTGTAAAGCCTATCCAACACTTCCTCCCATATAGCCAGGATGTCAGTTAATTCTATCGGTGCTCCTGTAGGGGCTTTTTCCTCTTTTACCTCCTCAGATTCAACAGCTGATGATTTTTCGGGTTCACCAGCTGTGGCGATTGCAGGGACAGGCTTCTCTTCTTTCTCCTGTTTTTCTTCCGTTTGAGGGGGAGGAGGAGTTTTCTCTTCTGCTATTTTCTCTTCTACTTCCTCTTTGATTATTTCTGGTTTAATTTCCTGTTTTTCCGTTTCCTTCAGGTTACCGGTAATCTGGAGAAGTCGTGCGAACAGCATCTCCAAAGGAAGCCTGGGAGAAGGGGAAAGGCGGAGGATGTTTTCTTGAGCAAGTACGGTTTCCAGCATCTGCAAAAGGACATTGTGAGCGAAATAATTGGCGAGTTCCAATAATGCTCTCTTTTTTTCTTCCTCCACATCCAAAAGTTGTGCCCCACCAATCTTGAGAATTAATAGGTCTCTCAAAAGCTTCGACAAACTATGGAGAAATTCTCTTGGGTCCTTTCCGGAATCAAGGATTTCGCCGACAATTTGTATGCCTTCCCTTACTTCGCCAGTAGCTACAGCTTTAAGAAAACGGGCGAGCGTTTCCTCTGCAATTATACCGAGGACTTCCTCCACAGTTTGCGATGTTATCCTCTCGCTTGAATAAGCCCAGACTTGTTCAAGCAAGGAGAGTGCGTCCCGCCAGCTTCCTTCAGCCCTTGTCACGATGAGGGAGAGGGCATCATCATCAATTTGGATGCCCTCTCCCTTACATACCTTTTTGAGGTATTCTTTTATTTCCCTCTCGCTCCCTCGATGGAAATCGAACCTTTGGCAACGGGAGGCGATGGTTGAGGGAACCTTGTTGGGCTCTGTGGTGGCAAGGACAAAGATGACATTCGGCGGTGGTTCTTCCAAAGTTTTGAGAAGGGCGTCAAATGCTGCCCGTGATAGGCGGTGGACCTCGTCGATTATGTAGAACTTATATCTCGCCTGAACTGGAGCAAGCTTGACGGTTTCTCTCAGTTCCCTAACATCTTCTACACTTGTGCTTGAAGCGGCGTCCATCTCTATTATATCCATTGCGCGTCCATCAGCTATTGCTTTGCACATAGCGCATTCGTTGCAAGGTTCGGGGGTAGGTCCATTTTCGCAGTTAAGAGCTTTGGCGAGTAGGCGAGCGGTTGTCGTTTTGCCACTTCCTCTGGGACCGCAGAAGAGGTAAGCGTGAGCTATGTTTCCGCTCCTGATGGCGTTCTGTAAAGTTCGTGTTATATGCTTTTGCCCTACAACATCTTCAAAGCGCTGCGGTCGCCACTTTCTATACAGAGCCTGATATTCCATCTTTAGCGTCTATCAGCGATCAGCTTTCCTCCTACGCCAACATTTTCCGGTGGGTTCTCCTTGATGATGACAACTATTGCTTCCTTGGGCAATCCGTAAGCCTCAACGGCTGCTTCCGTTACTTTCTCCACGAGCTTGCGCTTCTTCTCCATATCCTTGAGGATGGGTCCCTCTATAACGATATTTGGCAACCTGTCACCTCCTCATATCAGACTTTCAAAGCAGTGGATTTGGATAGCTCGCGCACTTCGTCAGCGGTTACTTCCCTGCCTAAAGCATCGGAGAGGTAGATGCCCTCGGAGATGAGCATCGTATTGAGTGCTATTTCAGCCGTTGGAAGGAGGGGGACTCTTCCCTTGAGCGCAGCCACCCAGTGTTGTTGGGGGCTATCATAAGCATCGGCGTTTTCCCTAAGCGTGTGCCAGCGCCAATCAGCCTCTCCCAAATCCACACTACAATTGAACGAAAGGTCTCCCTCACTGGTGAAGAAGCCGAAGGGGTGTAGCCTAATTCCGCCAAGGTTACCCACGATAAAGGAGCTCTCAAAACCGTCCAGATGCACTGCCCAGGCTTCTATAATATCTATGGTTAATCCATCCTTGCACTTAACCAATCCAACGGCGAGCTCCTCAACATCGTATCCACTCAGTTCCTTCCTTTTCTCATCCATAGGCGTTTCCTGGAAAGTTTTACCCGAAATGCGCTCGACCACTGGGTTACCAGTAAGGAAGAGGATATTGGCGATATTGTAGACGCCGGTATCGTAGAGTGCGCCGCCACCGGCATATTCCTTTTTGACGAAGTAATAGGTACCGTAGCCGTCAACATAGGGGCGCCCTCTGCGGCGGAATCCTGTGGAGCGAGCAAAGAAAATCTTGCCCAACTTGCCTTGGTCAATGAGTATCTTCGCCGCTTTCGTTTCTCGGGAAAAGAGGGTGGAGAGCTGGATACTTAACATCCTTCCCGTTTCCAGGGAGGCTTTGAACATAATTTCCGCATCCCTGTAGGAGCCTGCCATTGGCTTCTCGCAATACACATGCTTTCCCGCCTGAAGAGCTTCCACGGTGACGGGCATATGGAGGTTGTTGTGGAGGCACACATCAACGGCGATTATGTCGTCCCTTTTGAGCAACTCCCGAAAATCGGTGTAATAATGTGGAATCCCGTAAACTTCTGAAACCCTTTTTGCTTCCGCCTCATTTATGTCGGCGATGGCGACTATCTCAACATCGGGTATTCGTTTGTAATTCTCTATATGGGCTTTTCCGATCTGTCCGACACCGATTATGCCTATTCTGACCTTTTCTTCCGCCATAACTATCCGTCTATTCCTCCATTATCTTCTTAAGGTTCTGAATGCAGAGCTCCACGCATTTGAGAGGGGGGTACGCGTAGCTTTCCTGTTCTATGATATACCATTCTGTTCCGCCGATGCTTTCGCAAAGGGCGAGAAACTCCTTCCATTTCATATCTCCTTCGCCCAGAACAGCCTTATCGTTTGTTGCGGAGTATTCCTTTAGATGAACAGTGATGGCTCTGCCAGGATATTTCTTGATGAAATCCAAAACCTCGTCAGCGCTGACGCCACCATGCATTGCATTGCCGGTATCCAATTGCATAATGACCTCGGGAACGGTCGCTTTGAAGAAGATGTCCCAAATCATTTCGCCATCAACTCGCTGGAATTCGGCGGAATGATTGTGATAACCTGTCCTCATACCTTCAGCTTTCAGCTTCTCAGCGAGTTCGTTGAATAGCTTAGCCGTCTCAAGGATGGCTTCTCTCGTGCTGAATTTTTCCGGAGGAATCCAGGGAACTACGAGGTTCTGATTTCCCAGGATTTTGTGGAACTCCACTGTCTTCTTGAACTCATCGCCAAGAAGGGAATCAAGAGGAATGTGGGCACCGGCTACCTTCAAGCCCAAATTATCCAGCATCTTCCGCCATTCCTCAGCGGACCTATCGTAGTAGCCAGCAAGTTCAACTCCCTCATAACCCATCTTGGCAACAGCTTCCAGAGTCTTTTCCCATTCCTTCTGGCAATCATCACGCACAGAGTATAACTGCAAAGCGATTTTTGGTTTGGACATATATCATCTCTCCTTTCATGAAAATTTTGATTCTAAATATTTTAAAGCCTTTAGCACATTTTTGGCAATACTTTTGTTCTCATATTCCTTAGATTATTTTGCTGGTTTAAGCGAATCCTCCCGATAGATTGCGCATATAGCGTACTCGTTCAAATCGGTATATTTCAAATGTCCAACACCATAATATATCGTGATAATTGTGCCATCATCTAACTGAACCGAGCTTGGATAGCCACAATCGGGGTTCTTAGCTTCCCACTCCAATAGGAATCTGTTATCGCTATCCCAGGACATACCTCCATCGTAGCTAAGCATTCCCTCTACTCCATAGGGAGGCAATCGTCTTCCATAAGTCAAAAGGATTGCACCGCTTTTGAGCAATATAGCATCTGCGGGCAATCTGGGACCTTCGGTTATCCTCCGAGGTTCGCTCCAGTTCAAGCCACCGTCCTGAGAAATGCTCTGCCATAGTCCATCACTTTTCTCACCCCTCATAATTGCAAGGACTCTATTTTTCCCAAGCGGAAGCAAAGTGGTCTCGTCGAAGTGACGGGCGATGAGGGTTGGTTCACCCCAGGTTTTCCCGTCATCACGGGAGCGAAGGACATAGCTGAAAACACCCTGTCTTTCTGGAGGTAAGCTCTCACCGGGCTCAGCGATGAACCAAGCGTAGATGTTCATCAGCAAGGTGCCGTCCTCAAGCTGAACGATTTTCCCATAAGGTGAGGCATACTGCAATGGAGAAAGCTCGATTCTATATGGTTTCTCCCAGGTCTCACCATTGTCAAAGGAGCGGGTTATCCAAACGGTGTATTCCTGCGATTTCAAGGTAAATTGTCCATTCTCATAGGGTCCCGTTACGGCGAAGGCGAGTATTAGCGTGCCCTTTTTAGACTGACCAAAGGCTGGATTGCGAGAGTCGGGGGGAATATTTGCGATTGTCCTTGGTTCGCTCCAGGTTCGCCCACCATCGGATGATTTTATCAAATCCAATCTGCCACCCTCACCGATGTGAGGAGCACCACCTCGAACAACGGCACATAGTTCGCCATTCTTAAGCTTTATGAGAACAGGGAAATAGCCGCCTCCCTTCACCGCTATTACTTTCTCACATTTCTCTATTCGCATCTCAGCCGAACTTGGCATTTTAGCTCCCTCCCTTTGTTTCTCCTCACTTGAGGGGTGAAAGCCATTCTGTCCCATTGCCATTGGGAAAAAGTGAAGAAGGACAGAAGCAAAGAGGAAGATTCCCCAACATACTTTCATTTTAGCTTGTAGCTCGGCTGCACACCCACCTTCGCTACTCCCCTTCCAGCAGGTTATCCCTTCCTTAAGGCTCCAGCCAGGTTTGCCGAGCGCGCTGCCCCTGCTCCTTACCGTTGCTTCCTTCCGGACCTGGCGGGGTTTAGAGAGGAGCCTCGCCTTCGGGACCCGACCTTCATCGCCCTCCAGAAGAGCCCTGACCACAAGGGAAGAGCTCTTGGCGGGAATTCAGCCCCGCATATGGCGGATTTCGGGTTCAGGGCACCGCCAGCTCCCCGCTTAGTGCAGCCGAGCAATTTTAAGCTTATCATAAAGTGAAAGAATTGTCAAATTGGTGTAGAATCTCATAAGATATTGGACTTCTGCAAAGAATACCATATTGCTTACTCATATCCACGAAATATTCCCATAGCGTTTTGTGAAACCTTCCCACACAGCCATTCTCTCGCAACCTCCTCATAAATTCTCCGGTGTTAAGGATTTAAAGTCTGGGAAAACAAAGACGAAAGCAACTCTGCCTATCACATTTATTGCCAGATGATAAAGTAATCTAAAGTAATCTATTTGGATTGAATCGCAATGAATCCTTGGGACAAACTTACTTCTACTTGGCTTTCCATCTCTTTCTAAAAATAATCTTTCTTTTCCCATATAGAGAAACTTTTTTCGTTTTCTGGGATTTTTAGGTCATCTATAGGGAGAAGAGAGAACGACAAGGTTATTTCCTGCATCTTTCCACTTCTATTATCTTTCCTAAACTTTTCAGTTGGTGATTAAAAAGTTTCTTGGCGGGATACAGGGCTGAAAACTTTTATTGAAAGTTTCCCCTTTCATAGGCGATATCGCTTGCTAGGTCAGACTTCTTAAAAAATAAGCGGAGAATAAGTGCCTTGTTTAGTAAGTTTTTGGAGGATACAATAGAAATAACATGAAAGAGGAGAATGAGCGCCGAAAACCACCTTTGATAAAAGAAGAAACATTGAGAGGGTTTCTCTATCTCGAAGGTGTTCTAAACGACAGGATAAAGGCTGTAAGAAAGAATTATGGTATATTTTTTACCCCTCAACATATAGTGGATATGATGGTAAAGTTGATAAATTTGGAGAGGCTTGGCAGGGGAGATATCAATATCCTCGAACCAGCTTGTGGTTTGGCTCAATTTCTTCTGGGTATCAAGAGGGTGCAT
>JACIXQ010000090.1 GCA_014360465.1 bacterium | reverse complement strand
CTTCACCTTAGTCCGGTCCTTCAGATTGCCCAGCACCTGTCCAAATACCTCCCCAGGACTATCCGGTCTTATCTCTCCATTCTTGCTGATTGGTGTAGGTCCAAAGAAGATGCACCAGGAAGATTCGGGAGGCCAATAGCCCATATCGCCGAGCTGGACGGTTTCCTGGGGATTTTCCACTTCACAATTGACGGGAGTGGGAAAATAGACCTCCTTACCCCATCTCTCCACAGGGGTGCGGATTGGCAGGGCATCATATAGGGCTTTACCTATTTTCGTATCGTGGATTTCTCCCTCAATTTCAACTCCGCTCTTTTCAAATCTAATCCTTACTTTCATTCATTTCCTCCTTTGCCCTCTTAAAGAGGGCAATCAGCTGTTCTACTTCCTGGCGGGGATTAGGAGAAGAGACAACTGCGGAGATGACCGCTATAGCATCTGCGCCGTGCTTTACTGTTTCAATAATATTATATTTGTTTATTCCCCCGATGGCAACGAGGGGACGAGAGAGGTTTCGTTTTACTTTTGCAAGCGTTTCAAGCCCGACGACTGGTCCAGCATCTGGTTTGGACTGTGTGGGAAAGATGGGTCCGAGGGAGATATAATCAGCTCCCAATCGCTCAGCTTCCCAAGCTTCATCAAGGGTATCAGCGGAGAAGCCGATGATTTTCCCCGGTAAAAGCCTTCTCGCTACGGATAGGGGAAGGTCCTCCTTGCCCAGATGGACCCCATCGGCATCAACGGCGAGAGCAATATCAATTCTGTCGTTGACGATGAATGTGGCATCGTATTTTTTCGTGAGCTCTCTGATAATCTGGGCTTCCCTGAAAAGCTGGAGGGTTGTGGCAGTTTTATTGCGGAGTTGGAGGATTTTGCAACCTCCTTTCAGAACCTCCTCCGCAAGCTTTGAACCATCCAGGATTACATAAAGACCCTCAATAGGCATAGAATCGCAAAAAGAATTTTAGCCCTCTATTTGGGTGAGGTCAACTCAACGCCTTTCTTCCTCATTCTTCGGCTTCGCCCCAAGGCTTAAGATGCCCCTGGTCATTCAGAGGCTTCGCCTAACGGCGAAGCCTCTGAATCTCGTATTTCATCCTCCCTATTTATAAATCAATCTTGAATGTCTTTATCTCAAACTGATGAACATCAAATAGGAGCGTATCGCCCTGGACCTGAACATCGCCTATGGGTCTTTCCAAGAGGTCGCATTCAACTGCTTTCTTTATCTCACTCGCCAACTTTATCCGGGCTTTCGTGGATTGTCCAAGTGGCTCGTAGCAACGAATAATAAGGGCATCGTCGTCCTCGGCTCGCTTTAAAGCCTCTATTATTACACCTTCCGCCCGGGCGAAGGAGTAAAGCTCCGGCAGTTCTCCCTGATGAGCCCCTTCCCTCCAAGCTATCAATGGAACATTCAGGTCATATGACCATTCAATCGTGGGAGCAAGCCCGGCAGTGTGGGGAAATAGTGAATAGGTAAAATGATGCTCACCCTGGTCAGCATCGGGGTCAGGTGCCGTTGGCGCCCTGAGGAGGCTGAGACGCATTACATTGTCCCGTATATCATAGCCATATTTGCAATCGTTCATCAGGCTTACTCCATAACCGCTATCGGATAAATCTGCCCATTTATGCCCGCTAACCTCGTATCTCGCCTGCTCCCAACTCGTGTTTCTATGCGTCGGTCGCTGAAGATTGCCATAGGCAATGTTGTAGGTAGCAAACCTTGCTCTGACATTGACTGGAAATGCAACCTTCAGAAGCTTGTGCTTCTCATGCCAATCAACATAGGTTACGAAATCTATTCGCGGTATATCCCTGTAGATTGTCAAGTCCTGAACCATCTTAGAATCACCGAATTCCCACTCCAATCTCAGGATGCCACGCACGGGACCACTCTCAACGATGGTCTTTTTCGCCTTGCCTATTTTCCAGAACTTCACCTCGTAATCCTTCTCCACCTCCCAGGCGTTGCCCAAATCGTGGAAGAGGAAGAATTCGTTGCCCGGTCCAGCGAGAACTTCCTTCTTGTTTCTCTTATCAATCAACCTCGTGATTCTTCCCTCATCATCTATGTCAAGACTGAACATATCGTTCTCAAGATGATTCTCTTTTACGGTCAATCCGCCCTCACTGGGAGAACCCTCAATAACCTGATAAGTCCTATAGCCCATTGAAGGAACCTCGGCAATGAACAGGAGCTTATTTCCACTGCGCTGGCAAGGGGCATCAACCACAAGACCTTCCGGAAGCTCTACTTCAACGAGGGATTTTCTATCCCAGCTAAGGGAATTAAAAACTATCACAGCCTCCTTTCCCTCTCCTTTGGTATTTATCCTTTTAGCCAAGAGGCTTAGTGATTCCTTCTTTATCTCTTCTCCAATGGCGAAAATCTCCTCGTAATCCTTCTTGCTATCCACATAAACCTCACCGATGGAGCTTCCGGGAAGGATGTCGTGGAATTGGTTGAGGAGGACGAGCTTCCAGGCTCTATCAAATTTTTCTTTAGGGTATTTACCAGCGAAGAAGGCGAGGAACTCCGCATCCCGAAGGAGGAACTCCGATTTCCTATTCCAGCGCTTGTTTCTCGCCTGAGTTGTTAAGGTTCCTCTATGGTATTCAAGATAAAGCTCGTCGTCCCAAACGGGCAAATCCTTTTTCCCACCTATTTGGCTGAAGAAATCCTTGGCTGTGGAGAATTTGCAAGCGGGAAGCCCAGGAAGCTTGGAGAAACGCCTACCTTTCTCAATCTGCTCTCTCGTTGGTCCACCTCCCCCATCACCATAGCCGTAGAGATAGGCGATGCGAGGCGTAGGACCTCCTTGCTGTAGATAATTCCAGGCTTCCTTCATCTCTCTGGCGTTGATATCCTGATTTAGAGCTCTGGGGAAAAAGGTTTCAATACAGGTGCCGTCAATTCCCTTCCAAAGGAAATGAGTATAGGGGAAGCGGTTGGTATCGTTCCAGAATATTTTTATAGTCATAAAATAGTCCATACCAGCTTTTTTGAGAATCTGTGGGAGGGCTGCAGAGAAGCCGAAAACATCGGGTAGCCATTCAATATTGGTTTCTATTCCGAACTCCTTCATAAAGAATCGCTTACCATAAAGGAGTTGACGGACGAATGATTCGCCTGAAGGGATGTTGCAATCTGGTTCAAGCCACATCCCACCGACAACTTCCCACTTCCCCGCCTTAACCATCTCTTTGATTTTCTCATATACCTCGGGGAACTGCTCCTTGGCGAACTCATAAGCCTGCGGTTCCGATTGGACATATCTGAACTCGGGAAATTCCCGCATAAGGTTTATTATCGTGGCAAAAGTTCGTCCACATTTGCGAACTGTTTCCTTCAAAGGCCACAGCCATGCTATGTCGATGTGGGATTGCCCAAGAAGATGTATTTCTCCTGCTGGCTTTGGCAGGTCTATGTTCTGCCAGAGAAGTTCCCTCGCCTTTTTAGGGTCTTCTTCTTTGAAAGACCTTTCTATTGCGGAAAGAAGAGTTCCTCTTATAAGCGGGTCGGCTTCGTTCTCTATGATTTCAAGGAACGAAATCAGGTCAAAATAATAATCGTAAACATCCCTGTTAAGAGCTACTAAGAAAGAACTCTTGAGAGTGAGAGGACCGGCAGAACGATAGGAATGGGCAGGTGGATTGTAAGCCTCTATCTCTATTTCGGCTTCCTTGAGCTTGGGTAGAGGAACGATGCGGCGATTATTATCCAATCCCTGATAAGCTTCCCCATTTAGACGGACAAGAGCCTCACCACCAAGGACGAGCTCAAGGGCAAGGTCATCCCTATCAGGAAGGGAGATTTTAGTCCTGAGAAAAACGGTGTCCCCTGGATTTCCCCACACATCGCCCAGCTTGATCTCCTTTTCCTCCAGAAATTTGTATTTGCCAGGTGCTTCATAATAGGCTAACCTTGCCTGCCAGGGCTCTATTTTATCCAAAACGATGAAAGGTTGCAAGCTTCTTATCTTTTCTCTTATCGTTTCCAGTCTTATCAATTTAAAGCCTCCTTTCAGAAGATATTGTTTCTTTATTTTACCCTATGCACGAAACTATTCAAGCGATTTTTGGGAACGAAATGAAGGAGGAAATGTTAGTGCCCCTTAAATTTGCCTCATCTTACTCTAAAAGGGCTTGTCAAAATTTAGAAAATATAGGAAAATCATAAAAATTATGAAATTGATTAAGTCACCACTTGAAGCGAAGGATATATTCAATTTGATTGCTGGAGATAAAGTCCTCATTTCCGGCACCGTCTACACTTTGAGGGATTCAGCCCATAAACTTCTTCTACAATTATTCAAAGAAGGCAAGGATTTCCCTTTCCCTACACAAAACGCGGTAATTTATTACGCAGCGCCAACGCCACCCAAAGCGGGGCATCCCCTCGGCTCGCTCGGTCCCACCACAGCAAGTCGGATGGATGTATATGTCCCGATGCTTTTGGAAAAGGGCATCAGAGGAATGATTGGGAAAGGGAAAAGGAGCGATGAAGTTAGGGAACTTCTGAAGCAATACAAGGCTGTTTATTTCCTCGCAGCGGGAGGGGCAGGAGCTTACCTCGCCCAGTTCGTTAAGGACGCAAAACCGGTTGCCTTTCAAGAACTGGGTCCCGAGGCAATCTATGAGGTCCAACTGGAAGGGTTTCCCGCCATCGTAGCCATAGATGGGGAAGGTAGGAGTATATGGGATGAGGAAGAAGAAAAAGAAAAGGAAAATAAGGACAAGATTTGAAGATTGGTTACCGTTGGTTGGTCAATTAGCTGACAAACCAGAATGCCCCAATTGCGGTGAGGAAAGGGAGTGGAGCGTATTCATAGAGAAAATTGAATTTTGCGAACATTGCTTTTTAGACTACCTTGAATTCCTAATTTTGTCCCAGGGTCTCAGTATTTTTGACTTCCTTTGAAAACAAGAGGGAGGATAGACAGAAGATATGAAGAAATTCTTTATATTTTTTCTCTTTCTGATATCAACAAATCTTCTCTTGTTGGCGCAGGAAGTGGATTACGGTCCGAAACATACCTCCCCTACCCTTGAGGTTGTCACCCCACACATAGAGTGGCTAAAGCCCTATTTCAAAGGACCGATAAAAATCCTCTTCATCACTCACAGGGGTGGGATGAGAGAGGTTGTGGAATTGAGCGAGAGGATGGATATAGATTTTACCGTCTTCAGCGTTGCCAGCCCCGATGCCTTCTACGAAAGAGACCCAGCTAATCCCTCTACCCTCTCACCAGAATCAATGACCGCAGAAGGTGAAGCTAAGCTCGCGAAACCCTACGATGTGATAGTTCTCGGTAACATAAATTGGAGCTCACTTCCCCTATCCATTCGCTACTTGATACTGAAAAAGGTCAAAGAAGAAGGGACTTCCCTGCTTGGTATATTCAGGGGAGAAGATGAGTACATTAAACGAGCTATGACGAATAAAATATCTCCCGATTTCTCCTTTCTATATCCCTTTAAAGCACTTCCCTATTTTGAAAAATTCAAAGATTTCAATGAATTTCTCAATTCCACTCTGGATATCTATCAATTTGGCAATGGTAGGATTTTCATCCTAAAAGGCTACGATGTTCCCTACAGGTTGCAATGCCTGACCCCGCCTCCGGTGGGCAATCCAATAGATGTTAAATATGTGGAATACGATTACTACCTCGCTTATATTTGCCATCTTATCACCATCGTTAGCAAGAAGGAACAAGATGTAAAGATAAGGGGAAACGATTATCTTGAAACCGATAGGGAAAGCTTCACAACAATCCAATTTTCCATAGACAGCCCATCACGAAGGAAGGTTTCCTGCAGGTTTGCTCTTCGCAATAAAGACAACGAGGTTTTCTTCAATCAGACAAAGGAAATCTCCCTCACAACAGGAGAAAACAGAGTAAGCTTCGTTTTTCATCAAGTTCCAGCTGGGGAGTACTTCGCGGACTTATGGGTAGGCGCTGAGGGAAAAACCATAGCCTTCGGCTCTTCCTTCATAAGGGTGAGCTCCGACATTCGGATTTCCCATATGGATATTCAATCAGTTTATAATAAAGACGATGCAATCAGCGGTAAGATACTGCTGGAGAATAAATCGGGGAACTGGAAGGGCTTGTTCCTATGGATAGCCCAAAGGGATAATTTCGGTAGAATTACTGCGAGAAAGGATATTCCTCTTGCCACTATGGGGAATGGAGAAACTATTGAAGTCCCATTCACTCTCCCAAGGACAAAACCTCTAACAGTCCTACAGTGGATAGATGTGGTTCTTAGCCGGGAGGAAAGAGGAATTGATTTATTGGATGCGAAGAGCAAGGCTTTCTTCGTATCCGACCTATATCCCAAGGATGATATAAGGCAAATACTTTGGGTGGGAGCATTCGGCTCTTACCTAACCCCTCATTTCTATCGCGAGCTATATAAGAATGGCATAGATACACAATATACAGGCTTCAACGAAGCAATTCTACTCGGAAATCTCCATCATCTTCCCTATGCAACTCGGTTTATAGACCGCAAAACCGACTGGTATCCCCATCCCGATGTTCCGAATAGAACGAAGGATGACCACATCAGGCTTCCCTGCCTAAACGACCCCTCTTATCTTGAGGAAGTCAGGGAAAATCTAACCAAGACAGCAGAACACCTCAAACAGTTCTCCGTGAGAGAATACTCTATGGGGGACGAGTGCCATTTTGTAGGAGGGAGCTACGAACTTTGCTTTTGTCCATACTGCGTTCAAGGTTTCAGCAAATTCCTCCAGAAAGAATATGGTGGTCTGGATAACCTCAACAAGGAATACGAATCAGATTACAAATCATTTGAAGATGTAAAGCCCATAACGCTTGAGGAAGCGAAGAAGAATCCCAAGTTGATTCCCCTTTGGGTTGATTACAGACGCTATATGGAAGATGTCTGGGCGGGAATTTATCGTTTCAGTGGTGATGTAATAAGGAGAATTGTTCCCAATGCGAGGGTTGGCTATGAAGGTAGCGATATGTCTATAAACAGCTACATTGCCGCCGACTTTTACAAACTTATGCAGGCGATGAACCTCAACAATACTTACGATGCCCCTTTCATCCCCTACGCCGTTTCCGATTTCAGCCAACCGGGAACGCTTCTCGGTCTTGGCTGGTATGGTGGTTATAACCCCTGCAGGAGCGAGATTTACAACCATTATATCCCCTGGCGACACCTATTCCGGGGTGCTAACTCCTACTGGCTCTGGCACGGTGAACCTGGAATGGAGGGTAGTGTAATCGCACCCGACCTCTCCTTCTACGATTTCTTCAAGGCAAATATTGAGGAAGTTAAGGAACTAAAACGCGGCATCGGCAAGCTGATTATGACGGCAAAAAGAGAGGGAGATATAGCGGTTCTTTATTCGGCGAGTAGCGTCCATCTTTCAACTCTGACAGATGGCTTTCCTCCGATGGAACAGGTGCTCAACAATCTAATAACCCTTTTGGAGGATAGCAAATGTCAATTCAGAATCATCTCCTATGAGCAATTGGCGAACGGCATCCTTGAGAAGGAGGATTTCCGCATTCTAATTTTGCCATTCGTTCAGGCTCTATCATATAAGGAGGCAGAGCAAATAAGGCAGTTCGTCAACAAGGGAGGAATTGCAATCGCCGACCTGAGACCGGGAATCTACGACCAGCACGGGAAACCTTTTGAAAAGGCAATCCTTGACGAGCTTTTCGGCGTTCAGCAGGACACATCCCCCCAGCCGAAGATGGGGAATGTCCTTGTTAAAGCAGGTGAGAGTTTTCCCCAGAATCTTCCCAATACAGTCTGCGATGCTTCCTTGAAGGTAACGAAGGGAGAAGCGAAGGGAGAATTGGAGGGTGTGCCTTGTCTCATCATCAACAAATTTGGAAATGGAACAGCAATCCTTCTCAACTTCTCCCTTACCCCCTATACCACTATGGGAGAGAATTCCTCCCTTTGGATTTCTTTTATGAAATCGTTGCTCAATACAATAGGTTATAAGGAAAAAGCGGTTTTTTCTCCCGATTTGCCGGGCTTGAGGACATATTGGTTCAAATCAGGAAACCTCCAGTATCTTGGCATACTTCAAGAACCACCTGCTCCCTTCATAGATTATGCGCTTGGTAAGGCAAGCAAACCCCTGCCTGCCCCAGTGAAATTGAGCTTTCCGAAGAAATACCACATCTACGATGTAAGGGAAGGAAAATACATCGGATATACCAATTCCTTTAACACGAGGATTGAGGCTTGCAAGGCAAAGCTATTCGCCCTTCTCCCATATAAGGTAAACAAGATAACCATTAGCATTCCAAGCACAGTAAAACAGGGAGGAATATTGAACTTTGATATAAAGCTAAGCGGAAGCTCACCATCTCTGGGAACTCATATAGTCCATATTTCCTTGGTATCACCTAAAGGAGAGGTGATTCCCTACTATGAGGATAACATAGCTATGATGAATGGCAGGATAAAGGGGAGCATATCGTTTGCCTTGAATGAGGCAACCGGCAAATGGAGATTAAGGGTTAAGGATATAGCCTCTGGTGTAACAAGCGAGAGAACATTTCAGGTAGAAAGCATATGAAGGGAAAAATAACCTTTTTAATGATATTGCTATTGGCATTTTCCATTTTCGCCGATGGACGAAGGGAATACCCTTGCTATCTTTTAGAAGAAGATTCTCCCATTTTGGATGGTAAGATTGAAGAAGATGTTTGGAATTCAATCCCCGAGGCGACGGGATTCTACATCTTGGGAGGGGAAAAATTTGCCTTGGAGAAGCAAACATATTTCGCCATTGGTTGGAGAAAGGATGCTATTTATATCGCAATAAAATGCGAGGAAAAGGATATAAGCAGGATCTCAGCCAAACTGAAAGATGGTGAAGACCTCTACAGGGAGGATTCAATAGAGATTTTCCTCTTTCCTGAGAATGCCTCCAGCTATCTTCACTTTGCTGTCAATCCGCTTGGTAGCAGATGGAACCAAATAGATGCTTCTGGTCAGCCGGGAACTCCCTGGGATTGGCAAGCTAAGGCTTTCATCGGAAAGGATTTCTGGTCTGCGGAGATAAGGATTCCCTTCACAGTGCTGGGTAGGCAACCAAAAGAGGGTGAACAGTGGCTTTTCAATATCGGGAGGAACATCTTTACGGGACCTGCTTCCGAGCATTTCACCTGCTGGCCTCCCTTGAAAAGCGGATTCCATGAGTTGCAGAACTTCGCCCTGCTCACATTTAAGGAAAAAAGCCCTTCCAAACAGGAGAAAGAGGAGGTAGAGCATAATCTTAACCTTCAATTTCGCAAATTTTTGCAAGGGATAGTGGGGGAATTGGGGGAGGAGTTGGGGAAGAATTCGTCGGAATACAAATCGGCAATTGCTTATGGATTGAGTAAGGAAAAGCTTAAGGATGAGGCGAGTTATCTGAAGGAAGCTTGGGATAGATTAGACCAGCTATTAAAAGAGAAAGAGCCATCGCTTTTCGCCATCCGTCAATTCCTCATAAGCTATCCTGATTTAAGGAGCAGATTCAAGGAATTCCACTACAAAGTGCTGATGGAGAAACTATTTGACTGATTTTCAGTAAAAACCAATTATTGATAGAGCATAAAGAAATGAAATTGCGAAGAGCGTTATTATTCTACGCGTTAGCAATCATTGTCTTTCTCCTCGCTGGTTGTGGAGGAGGTGGAGGTGCTGTTGGACCATCAGGTCCACAGGTTACCCTACTTTCCCCTTCTAATGGGGCTACAGTTTCAGGAGATGTTAAGATTGAAGCGAGTGCAACGAGTGACTTGGGCATTGCCAAGGTTGAGTTCTATGTTGATGGGATATTGAAAGGGACCGCATATGCATCTCCTTATACTTGCGATTGGAATGCCGACGAGTTCCCCTATGGAACGAAGCACTCAATCTATGCTAAAGCTTATGATTCCACAGGACACAGTGGCACGAGCCCCAAGATAACCGTCACAATCGGCGATTCCCTCGCTCCTCAAATAACAATCGTATCTCCCCAATCGGGAACGGTTCTCGTCTCCTCGGCTGTTTCAATAAAAGCCTCCATTCAAGATAGAGGCGGTAAAACGAAA
>JACIXQ010000009.1 GCA_014360465.1 bacterium | reverse complement strand
TAATTTGGATGTGGGGAGGAACAATGACTTTTAGCACACATCTATCCGGGCTCGATACGGCCCTTATAGGCGCTTCGCCGAGGTTAGCCAGAAAACAAGACTTCGGGCTCGGAAGTTGGCCCATGAGCATACTCGGCTTTACCTCCGCCACATCCGCAAGGGAAAAGTGGCGCCTATCTTTTAAAATGAAAGTCATTGCTCCTCCCATTTTATCAATTTTCCCTTACCTTTACCATACCAACAGGATTGGGATGAGACATATCCACCTGCGCGTTTTGGCGCTGGTAGACCCTGCTGGGATGCCGCTCCGTACTACACAAGCTGGAGGGTATTAGTTCAGCCCTATGTCAAGAACTGGCAGGTTTTCGATTGCCCCTCATTCCCCGACTGGGCCTGCACTGAGGAATATAACAACCATGTGCCAGGGGCTCCCCAATATATGGATTACCAATATAACGGCTCTCAGTTCTGCCTCTCCCAGAATCATCATTCCTGGAAGATGGCGGATTTCCCCGCACCAGCAGACCTTATACTCGTGCAGGAAGGCGGACTTCAGTGCGCCCCAGACACAGGGACCTGGTGCAACTGGGTATTTAGCCAGGAGACAGCCGTTCACTCTGGCGGGAAGAACTACATCTTTGCCGACGGTCATGTGAAGTTCCTGAAGCCTCAGCAGACGACCTCCCCAGTCAATATGTGGGAACAGGTAGCGAGAAATCCCGGCGATATAACCACCCCCTGCACCCCCTACGATTTGACCTGCAACGACAACTACCAGCTCCCCTAAGAGAAAATGGGCGGAGCGGAAAGTATCCGCTCCGCCCCCAGCATCTTCGCACTCTCTTTTTACTCACCACTTCTTTTCACCCAGACGCAGAGCTCTGCTCTGCAAAAAGCAAAACTCAAGGTATTGCCGGACTTTTCTTTCCCATTTGTTCTTTACCATTCCTTCTGCAAACATATTCTATAAATTGCTTGACTTAAGAAGGGGAAAATTGATAGAAATTTTTTAACATTCTTGTTTTGAGATTAGCTATATGAAAAAGCTCGTTTTCCTTTATCTCCTGACTATTGCTCACATCTTCTTCGCCAAGGAGGCGATAACAATGAAGGTCTATTCCGTTGATTCACCACCTACCCAGGGAGAGAATCCCTTCTATATCGGTAACCGTTTACCTCTTCTTCCTAACCCCCTGATTAAGCTACCCCTCGGCTCGGTTGAGCCGCGTGGCTGGCTGAGGCATCAACTTCTTCTAATGGCGAATGGGCTCTGCGGTCATCTGGACGAGATAAGCCCTTGGTGCAAATTCGAGGGGAGCGCCTGGGCAAGTCCCACGGGGGAAGGGGAAAGGGGCTGGGAGGAACTGCCCTACTGGCTCAAGGGCTACATCGACCTTGGCTACATCCTAAAGGAAGAACGCATAATAAACAAGGCTAAGAGATGGGTGGAGGCAGTCCTTGCAAGCCAGGAAGCGGATGGCTATTTCGGTCCACGGGATAATAAAAGAAACAACGACCTCTGGCCAAATATGATTATGCTCTATGTACTCCGCTCTTTCTATGAAGCGACTGGGGATAAAAGGGTTCTTCCATTTATGAGTAAATACTTCCACTGGCAATTCAGCCAACCACCGGAAAACCTCTTACCGGGAAGCTGGCAGAAATGGAGGGGAGGCGATAATCTTGATAGTATCTACTGGCTTTATAACCGCACGGGAGAGAGTTGGCTACTTGATTTAGCAAGAATCATCCACGAGCGAACCGCCGACTGGACAAATGGCATACCCACCTGGCATGGGGTCAACATCTGCCAGGGCTTCCGGGAACCCGCCCAGTTTTACCAGCAATCAAAAGACCCTAAACATCTTGAGGCTACGGAGCGTAATTATCGGACTGTTATGGAAATCTATGGGCAAGTGCCGGGTGGTATGTTCGGAGCGGATGAGAATTGCCGACCCGGCTACACCGACCCAAGGCAAGCGGCGGAGACTTGCTCAATGGTTGAATTTATGTTCTCAGATGAAATCCTTCTCTCAATCACGGGCAATCCCATCTACGCCGACCGTTGCGAGGAGATAGCCTTCAATTCCCTTCCTCCCGCCTTTACACCGGATTTGAAAGCCCTCCACTACTTAACTGCTCCCAATATGATTCAGCTTGACAGCAAGGACCACTCGCCCCTCATCCAGAATGGAGGAGAAATGCTTTCCTATAATCCTTATGCCTATCGTTGTTGCCAGCATAATCATTCCCACGGCTGGCCATATTTCTCTGAGCATCTTTGGATGGCAACGAGGGACAAGGGATTGGCTGGCGTCCTCTACGCTCCCAGCAAGGTCAGCGCTAAGGTGGGAGATGGAAGAGAAATTCAGATAATTGAGGAAACCGATTATCCCTTTGACGAGAATATAAAGTTGACGATATTGACCCAGAAGGAGGTCCAATTTCCTCTTTATTTGAGAGTGCCCGGCTGGTGCGAGTCGCCAAAAGTGATTCTCAACGGCAAGGAGTTGAAAGTTGAGGCTAAACCTCGTTCCTACATAGTCATAGATAGAGTCTGGCAAAATGGAGACGAGATAGAGCTCGTTCTTCCTATGAAGATAAAGGTGAGGGTCTGGGAGAAGAACAAGAACTCGGTATCGGTTGACAGGGGACCTCTGACATATTCATTGCGAATTGAGGAGAAGTGGGTGCGATATGGAGGAACGGATGAGTGGCCTGCTTATGAGGTTTATCCAACGACGCCTTGGAATTACGCTTTGCTCGTTGATTTGAACGATCCCGAGAATTCATTCAGGGTTGTAAAAAGGGATGGGGCTTTGCCCTATCAGCCATTCAGCTTAGAGGGAGCTCCCATAGAGCTGATTGGGAAGGGAAGGAGATTGCCGCAGTGGCAGGAGGAACGGGGGATGGTTGGTTTATTGCCCAATAGCCCCGTGCATTCTCCTGAACCCTTGGAGGAGATAAGGCTGATACCAATGGGCTGCGCCCGCTTGCGCATCTCCGCCTTCCCTATGCTGGAAGAATGAGATTCGCATCTTAGTATGTGTATCTTGCCATCCCTCTAATTACCTTAATCTTAAGGCTTGGAAAAGAGTATAGTAACTGTCATATCACTGAAGTTTTCCCGCATTCTTTACATATCGGTATATCCTACCCATATCTGAAATACAGCGAATCTCATTTACAATCAGCCTTTGAGGGTTTAAAATGAATAAAATTCTCCCACAGGGGTGTTTGATTATGAAAAGATTTTTGCCTTTCCTCTTCTTAGTCGTAATCGCATTCTGTCAGCCTCAATATAAAGCTCTGGTTTTGGAGACTCCTCCAACCATTGATGGTGACCTAACGGAATATCAAGGTAAAGTGTTCCTTTATCTTTCCAATATCACAATACCCTTATACTTCTGGCGCGGACCAAAGGATGCCGAAGCTAAAATATGGGTCGCTTTGGATAAGGACAACCTCTATATCGCAGGGGAGGTCTGGGACGATTTCCTCGCCCAAAAGGGCGAACCCACCCAGGAAAGCCTCCAGCTCTTCCTCGCTCCCGATTGGGAAATAACTTACTCCCCTTTACAAAATAAACTTATCCTTCTAAAGGGAGGCGCTCCCTATGAAGCAACCATTCAATTCGCTGTGAAATCTTCCAATTCCTCCTATCAGCTTGAGATGGCAATCCCTTGGAGCCTTCTTCAAATCACTCCCCAGGAAGGGATGGTCCTAAAATTCAACGCCGTTCTCAATGATACCGATTTTGAGCGATATCGGGGCTATCTCTCCTGGGCAAGCGGTAAAGACCAGTTGGGCGACATCATCCTAACCCTCCCATCTCCCGCACCAACTCAGCCTTCCACACCAACCCAGCCTTCCACACCAACTCAACCCTCCACACCAACTCAACCCTCCGCACCAACCCAACCCTCCGCACCAACTCAACCTCCCGCACCAACCCAACCTCCCTCTGAAACTGGACCTTCCACTCCCCAGCCTTCCCCTCCCACCCAACCCTCCATACCTCCGCAGATTACCTTTCTTTTCGCTCCTGCGCCTTGCTACTTAGGTGACGAGGAGACCGATATAACCGCCTGGCTTCTGTGTAATAGGGATTTCAAAGGCAAATTCAAATTCAGCCTCAAAAAGGACAATGAGACTCTGCTTGAGAAAGAGCAAGATGTAGAAGGGAAAGCGGGTTTCATTCCCTTCACAATTCACTGGGATGCGAAGGGGAAACCTGTGGGAACCTACAAAGCGGAGGCAACTCTGATGCTGGAGGAGATGGGGCTGACGCTCTCAGCAGAATTGACCATTAACAAATACGATGCCCAATCGCTAATTTCCTCCCTACAGGGAGAGATTGATGCTATGAGCAAGGCTGTTGCGAGCGCAAAAGGGGGGAAAAGCTGGCGCGATTCCGTTATCACCCTTCAGGGAAACGCTTGGCAATCACGCGCTTCCTCCTTCCTCCAACTTCTAAATGAGAAGATAAAGGCAACCTCTCAACCTGACCCCGATGAAGTTGTCCTGGCAAAGATTTTCCTCTGGAAGAGCCAAGAAGATGTATCAGCATACAGGGCGAGCTCCGCCCTCATAAGGGGAGATTTTCAATCTCCCGCCCTTCAACCCTTCCCGACACTTCATATTCCATCCTCAAAGGAAATCACCTATCTTTGGAATTGGGCGAGATGGCAAGATGAGGGCTCTTTCGAACGATTGAACCTGCTTTTCGCCAATTTGCCGATAGCCAGCCTATCCCTTTGGTCTCATCCCAACCCACAAGTTATCGCCAAACAAGCGAACTCGCTCCTCAATAACTGGCGAAGAGCTTCTCTCTCGCCGGAGCAGATTGGGGGGGCGGATTGGCGTGGTTGGATAGGAGTGTTTCCCGAAGGTGGTGCCCAGGCGATTGCCCAGCAGGGAAACAGGATATGGTTCGTTGAAGGTCTGAGCAGGGATGCCTGCCTTACACTCTTGAACTCCGCCCTTGCAGGACAGAGTATTTCAAAGATAGATAGCCTGCTTCCGCCCCTTCAACCCGATATCCTCGTTGAGGATATCGGCAAGACGATCGGCTTTGATTTCGCCAATGCCTGCTTCTTCGCAGCAAAGGACGATGTCAAATCGCTCGCCTTCGCCAGCGAGCTCAGCAACAAATTAGGAGGAAAAGTCGTAAGATTGGAAGAGGTCAATCGCTATAACGACATCGTTATCATAGGCTCAACTGCCCTTAACCAGCTTGTCAGTGGGTTCAAATTTCCTTCTCCCGAGAGGAAGGCTTATATCCTCCCTCGCTATCTCTGGGGGAAAAGGGTTTTGATCTTGGTTGGCAAGGATGATGATGGCATCCGCCTTGCAGTGGATGTCCTCAGAGATTTGATCGACTATGTAAGGGATAAAAGGATGCTCGTTGGAGATATGCAAGCATTTCTCTCTGCAGGTGGCTTTTCTCCCCCTCAACTGTGTCTTTCCGCCATTGGAGCCCTTTGCGATTTCATAGCCATAGCCGATGTGGGAACGAAGGAAGGAGCGAGAGATGCCCTTTGGTTTGCGAGCGAGAATAACTTGAAGCTAACCGTTATCCCGGGGGAAACATTTCCCATTGGCGAAGCGGAAATCATAAACCTGGGAGCTATTGAAAGCGTCCAGGGAAGCAGTGATGCTACCCAGCTTGTCAACGAGATACACAAAGCGGGAGGTATAGGAATATTGAAAGGCGATTCAAACCTCGGGAACATTCCCTTTGATGCCTTTTTGGTTGATGAAAGCCTTATGGCAATGGGGGGGAAGCCACTCGTTGCGGGAACACAAGGTGATTTCACCGCTCCCTTAAGGACGGTAGTTTATTCTGAAAAGGGTGGTATTTACGATATATTGACCGCAGTGAGGAAGGGTGAATGCGCTGTCTTTTCTCCTGCCAGAAGGATAGGTAATGGGAGGATAAACAGGGTTTTGAATCTATTGCTTGATGAGAAAGTTTATTTGATGAGGCTTTTCGGCGAATGGGTGAGGGACAAAGCCCTCACCCATTCGCAATAAAAAGGGAAGCTTCAGAGAACCTTCTTTATAGCTTCTATCGCCTCTTCAGTCGTCATATTGCGGATGTCCACGCCCGTGTGCTTCTCCTTGTCAAAACCGGCGGCTTCAAAGGCCTCCCTGAACATCTTCTTCTGCATCGTGCCATCGCATCCCGCAACGACCAGCTTATCCACATCATCCGCACCTTTGAGGAAGACCTCCCAAAAGACATCGCCATCGGTGGCGCAGAGTTGTGGATGAATCGCCACGAAATCAACCAATTTCTCCCGCCTGAGGGTGTTGAGCACCTCAAAAATATTCATCTTCTCAAAGGATGGACAGGTTCCTTGGCAGACACAGAGAAAGACTCCCTTCTTGCCCATATTTATCACCTCCTTTCAATCTACTTTTGACCATCTCCATAGTAGGAGATGGCATCCTGCGGGCATATCTTCTGACATCCCCGACAGAACTCCACACAGGCAAGGGGGTTGACCACTTCGGGCTTATCCCCATCGGTGCTGAATACCCCGTGAGGACAGAAGTTGGCACAAGCGAAACAACCTACGCACTTCTCGTAATCAATCACGGGGAACCAATTGTTAGCCATAATCTATTCACCTCCTATCAGTGTGGATATTTCTTTCAGCCTTTGTGAGATTATCAAATAGCTAATCTCCAATAGGTTTTTCAGCCTTTCATCAGCGATGGAATAGGATATTCTGTTCCCAACTCTTTGGGTCTTAACAAGCCCGCTTCCTCTCAAGATTGCGAGGTGCTGGGAAACAAGAGATTGAGGAAGATTGAGGTTTCCAGCAAGCTCACAAACACAAGCTTCCTTTTCAAGAAGGAGGAAAATTATTTTGAGCCTAATGGGATGAGCAAGAGCGGAAAGCGCATCAGCCATCAGTGTGAAGAATTTGCTGTCTTGTTGATTTAATCCATTAATCCGTAAATTCAGATTTATATCGCACCTCCTCTCCTTTGAGATATTTTCGTTTGAATCTAAGGGCCACATTCACAAGATTAATCATTATGGGAACCTCCAAGAGCGGTCCTATTACCGTGGCAAAGGCAGTCGCTGACTGGATTCCGAATATAGCCACGGCAACAGCGATAGCCAATTCAAAATTGTTACTCGCTGCCGCGAAGGAAACGGCAGTGGTTAGGTCATAAGGATTTCCCAGTTTTTCGGCGAGGAAGAAAGTCATAAAGAACATAATGGTGAAATATAATGTGTAAGGTATTGCAACTCTCAAGACATCAAGGGGCAACTCAATGATTTTCTCACCCTTTAGGGAGAACATTACGAAGACTGTCCATAGAAGGGCGATGGGAGTGATTAGGGAGATTTTGGGAACGAATCTTGAATGATACCAAGCAAAAGATTTGATTCTCGTCAGGATAAGGCGGGTTAAAAACCCCGCTACGAGAGGTATTCCTAAATAGATGAGCACTGTTACCGCTACTTTTCCTATGGATAACTCAACGGTAGTCCCGCTGAAACCGAAAAGGGGTAATAACTTAGTTAGAAAAATATAGGCATAAACCGAATAAAAAAGTGTTTGGAAGATGGCATTGAAAGCGACAAGACCAGCAGCAAGTTCGGGATTTCCCTCCGCCATGTCGTTCCAGACAAGGACCATAGCGACGCAACTGGCGAGCCCCACGAGGATGACTCCCCACATCAGCTCCTGTTTATCAGGGAGGAGTAATATGGCGAGGAAGAACATCAGAAGCGGTCCGACAATCTAGTTCTGGACGAGGGAAAAGGTAAGGAGCTTCCAATTTTTGAAGATATGGGGCAATTTCTCATATCTGACCTTGGCAAGGGGAGGATACATCATCAATATCAAGCCTATGGCAATGGGGATATTTGTGGTGCCCTTCTGGAATCTTCCCCAAAAATTGGCTATACCGGGAAATATATACCCTATAAAGATGCCGAGGAACATAGTGAGGAAAATCCAGAGCGTCAAATATCTATCAATTATTCCTAATTTTTTAGCAGACACTGACATAATATTGCCCTCCTCTTTCTATGAATATTTGAATATTCAAATATTTATATAATAACTTGATTTTTTGAAGTGGCAAGTGGAAATTGAAAATTTCGCTATTTTTTCTCTTTTTAATTCACAATTCTTTAGAAAACTAAAAGAATTGAAAAGATTTTAAGCCATCAACGAGATAGCCACTATTCCCAGCCGTGGGCTATGCGTTTGAATTCCCAATAGGCGAGCTTCGGTCGAAGGTCGTAGGTGAGGAGCCCCATAGGAATGAGGCTATTGGGGTCGGACTCATTTCCCCGCCAGTCGTTGAGCGTGTGGAAGGTGGCAACCTTTATGTAGGGACGCTTCTTAATCTCCACAAAGCTTTCCCTCAAAAGGCGAGCCTGTCTTTCCCAATCCTGCGTCGCCCATCCCCATTCGGTTATCCATATCGGCTTATCAGCATCCCCCATCTTCACCATCAAATCCCTTATCTCCTCTATCCAATCTATCCTTATCCCGTTCTCCGCATAGGGATGGATGGCAACAGCATCAAAGTAGGGCTTGCCACCGTTATCGTATATCCCCTTGAGGAACGATGTCTTGCTCTCCAATCCTCCTACAGATACCACGCATTCTGGGTTTCCCCTCTTCAACCCCCTGTAAACTCTTTTCAGTAGCTCTGTATAGACCTTGGGGTCGCCTCCAAACCTTATATCCTTTGGCTTGCCGTTCTCATATTCAATGAAAGGCATCCCCATCCCATCGGGTTCGTTCCAAAACTCGTAGTATTTTATCTTCCCCTTGTAGCGTCGGGCTGTCTCCTCAGCGAAATCCTCCAGAATATCGTAATACTTCTCCTTCGGTGCAACCACCCCTATAAGGTTGCTCAATCCCCTCTTGTGGAAAAGCATCTTCTCCTCCTCGCTGAGCTCGGAAGCCCATTCGGGTGTTGTGCAAAAACAGCAGATTATTTCAAATCCGTTCTTGACGACGAGGTCAACGAACTTATCGGTATAGGACCAATCCCTAACGCCTTTTTTGCTTTCCACATCAGCCCAGGAAACGCCCAACCTCGTGCAGGTTACCCCACCCGCCTTCATATAACTGATGAGTGTGGGAACGCGGAAGTGGAAATCCGCTCCCCAACTGCTACCCGACACTCCCCAAACCACATTTACTCCATAAATGAGATTCTTCTCCTTGGGGAAAGCAAGGCTAACAAAAAGTAACAGGATAGCGAAGCTACCAGAGCCTAGGAATCTCAATTTTCTTCCCTCCTTCCTGAATTGACATAGCGGCACAGATGCCTGGGATGGTGTATTTCACCGCTTCATAGACATCAATGGGTGGCTTGCTATCCTCAAGGATGCTCCTCACGAAATCCTTCGCGAGAACATATTCGGTTGTTCCATGCCCGCCAAGGATGGCTGGAGCATAGGGATGGGATAGCGGTGAGGTTATAGAGATGCATCCCTGAACATTTGGGATTAATTCGGTATGGAGATATGAATGTGTGGAATATTTGAGGCGGTCGGTTTCCAGGAAACCTCTCGTGCCATAGAGGGAGAAGGTGAGGTGCATCGGTTCCTTGGCAATGGAGAAACCGGCGAGGAATTTCATAACTGCTCCCTTCTCCGTCTCAAAGAGGGCAACCGTCATATCCAACGCCCCCAGCTCTGGGGAGACATTGACACCGCTGGTTAGACCGATGGCGGATATACAGGCATCCTCCATAAGAGAAAGGAGGGGACCAAGGTTATGGGTGCAATAGAGGATGGGAATAAGGGAAGCCCTCCAGGTGAGGCGACCTTCGGAGTCCCTCATAATTGAACGGCAATCGTGGACATACTCGCCCTCTGCGTAGATGATTTTACCTATTAAACCCTGTTTGATTATGCTTCGCCAGGTCTCAACGAAGGGCATATAGTTGTAGTTTTCGGCGAGCATATATTTCTTTCCCGTTTTCTCAACGGTCTTTATCAAGTTCTCGCATTCCTCAATCGTGGTAGCGGAAGTAACCTCGCAAAGAACATCCTTTCCCGCTTCAAGTGCTTTGACCGACTGTTGGTAATGGAGGGGAAGAGGCGTGGCAATAACGGCAATATCAAAATCGTCCTGAATGAACTCGTCGTAGTCTGGGTAAATTCGCTCAATTTGACAATTTGAGGCAAATGATTGAAGTAGGTCTTTATCTGTGTCGCAGAGTGCGTAAACATTCGTTTCGGGAAGGTGATTGAAGACCTGTAAATAAACGCTTCCTCTCCTCAGACCAGCGATGCCGACCTTGAGCATTTTTATCACCTCAAGAGAAATTTAAAGATGAAGGATGAATTTGTGAATACACAATCGTTGTATGGGGTGAAATTTTGGAAAGCCTTTTAATCTTTCTTCTCAATTTCCAGCATCGTCTCGCCGATGATGGCGAGGGCTTCAGCCTGTCGAAATTTATTCTCCAAGCTTCTTGCCAAATCAAGAGCACTTTCAATCCTGCCTTGCCTAACCATTGAGCGCATTATATCTATGAGGAGGTCTATTCTCTCATCTTCATACTCTATCTCCCGAGAGATATCAAGAGCCTCGTCAACTTCTCCACATTCAAGAAGGAATTTTCCTATTTCAAGGAGAACCCTTGAGCGGTCAAAAGGAGCTTCAATTTTTCTAACCTCTAAAAGGGCTTCGTCAATGGTTTTCCTTGCCTCGTCCATCTTTTCCGCTCTTGCCAAGGCAGAAGCAAGTTGAACGAGCAATTCCGCTCTTCTTGTTACATCAGGCATTTCCAGACAAATTTGCCTGACTTCATCATAAGCACCAACGCGGAGGAAGATGGAGGAAAGTCTCATAAGGGCAGAGGAACGAACGAAATCATCCTCAAGCTCCTTCGCAACTTCCAGCGCTTCATCAAAGACCCCCAGTCTCTTTTCCTTAAATTTTTCTGAGAGCCACTCCGCAATCCACATAATAGCGCTCGCTTTTGATTCGTCGGATTCGAGTTCTTTTAATTCCTTAAAAGCTTCTAAGAAATTTCCTTCCTTAGCTATTTGGCTGATTCTCCAGGCTTCAGGGTCAAGACAGTGTTCATAATAGAAAGGAAAGAAGCAGGTACAGGTGCCGTAAGGGCACAATTCCACCCAAATGCCTTTATCGATTTCTTTTCCCCGTATCATTTCTATATTTCTGCCTTTCCGCCAAAGCTCTTTTGCTTCTTCTTTCCTTCCAACCCGCTCTAATGAAATGGATATTCGCCTGAGAAGTTCGGCTTGCTTTTGGGGATGGCTACACTGCTCGGCTATTTGAATGGCTGTTTCCCAATCACCCTTTTTTATTCTGTAATCGACCATTTGTTCTATCGTGTCAACCCGAAGTTGCGCCGAATCAAGCATACTTAGTAATTGGAGAGATTTTTCTACCAGGCCTGCTTTGTTTAGAGAAAGTGCTATATCAGCCAGAAGAGCATCCCTTGGCTCTGGTTTTCTTAAATATCTCATAATATCATCAGCTTCCTCGGTAATTTCCAAAGGTCCCGTACATCTTGTAATATTTTCAGCTTCATAAAGAATTTCCAAGGCACCAGTTATATCCCCGGCACGCAGTAAAGCTTCCACAATTCCCAGCAACGCAGTTGCTTTATAATAATTTTCCTCTATACCCCTTGCTATTTTCATCGCTTCCTCATATCTTCCACCCCTCGCAAGGGCAGGAGCAATTTTGGAATGAAGTTCCCAGGATAACTCAGGGAGAGAAAATGCCTTTGTGATTTTCAACGCTTTCTCGGAAAGTCTCAAAGCTTCATCGCTCTCTCCCCTTTTTTCCCATAACGAGGCTATAGTTAATAGGATATTAGCTTGTTCAAGCTCATCATCGATATTGTTCGCTATCCATTCTGCCTCTTCTAACTCTCCTAGTTCAGCCATAGATTCCGCGATAATAGATAGCATCCGGGACCTCTCGGTTTCCTCCTTTATCACCCTTGCTGTTTCACGAGCTTCTTTCAAAATGTCAAGAGCCTTTTCCTTCTCCTTGCCCTTAATAAAAATCTGGGCTATTCCTAAAAGCGCGCGAGCTCGAGACCCTAATTTTTCCATATTCCTTGCGATTTGGAGAACGATTTCGTAATCCTTTTTCTCAGAGACAGTTTCTATAAGCTCGTTTATGCCTTTTGAGCGCTCATATTCTTCCCCCCCTCCTTGTGCAATGGATATCGCTTCTTCTAAAATCTTTGCGGATTCCTTCATTTCCCCCGCTTCAGCCATATCTATTGCAATCTCTGCAAGTTGATAGCTACGCTCAGATGGTTTCTCTATTTTTTTCACAAACTCGTAAATCCGACCCATCTTTGCTAACGCTCTTGTCCTTTCCCCAATTTCAACCATATTTTTTGTTATTTTTAGTAAATTTTTTGTTAAATATTGTAAATCCTCAGACTCCTTATGTTCCTCGTATAGCTTTTCCACTTCCTCATATAACTCTTCTAATATGCTCATAGCCCTTTCTTTTTCCCCACCTTTGACCATGGCTTTCGCTATTGCCCCATCCGCAGATATTGCGTGGTCTATATATCTTATGCCCTCGTCGGCTACTGCTTTTGCTTCCTCGTATTTCCCCATTTCTGCCAAACGCACTGCTATTTCCTTAAATGCTTCGGAGCGAACCTCCTTGTCTTCAACACCCCTTGCTAATTCAAGTACAGGTTCAACACCTAAATGGTTTAGACAGAAATCAATTATCGATAATAAAAGCATTTTATACTCATATTCATCTATTGCGGCTTTGCCCACTTCCTTAAAAAATTTGGTTAAAGGGTCCGATGTAAAGATAAAGAAATTTTGTTTGAAAATTTCTGCCACACATTTCCCGATTTCTTTCATATTAGCCGAGGTTGGGGTACCCAACGCATCGCAAAGCTCAGATATATATACTTGAAGCTCATATGAACCATCGACCAGGAAATCGTTTAATTCGCCTTCACTTTGCTCTCCTATTCTCTTTTTAAATAAAGAAAAAAACTCCTTTAAAAGGTCATTTGTGTCCTCTAATGCTCCTATCATTGCCGCTCGCCAAGCGCTAGCGAGAATTCCTAAATCTTTCCACTGCTCCTCAGTCCTCGCCACCGCGGCGGCTTCACGAAAAGTATGAATTGCTTTATCCTTCATTCCAGCAGCCGCATAAGCTTGCCCCACCCAGAGCAATGCGCTGAACCTCCATTCCGGTTCTTTTATATCACTTGCTATACTGTGAAGCTCTTTTATGATATTTTCTTCCAATTTTCAAACCTCCTTTTGTTTTAAATTTTAGGCGATAGAACAACTAAGGGAACGCACATCTCCCAGAGGGAAATCCCACCGTGAACAGCCATGCTAACTATTTGTTTCCTCTCAGAGAACATAAAATTGCCATAAGCGAATAAATAGTTCCCCTTTGGTAATCCCCAATCCTCGGAGACATCCCTGGACAAATATTGCACTGACCACATCTTCACGAGATTAATAAACTTCCGCTCGGTCTCATTCAAATGGTCGCTAAGCCTGTAATAGCGACTGCTCCTCCCCAAAGACCTCGCATGTTCCATAGTGGGAATTTGGAAAGTCTCCCGCACCCAGATGCTCCCATGGTCCGATGTTATCACCAAAACCGCCCCATCCTCCTTCACCGCTGAAAACAAATCAGAAAAAGGACGAAAATGATAAGCCGTCCTAACCAGCGCCAGAAGCTCTTCCTCGCTCTCCGCCACCTTTCCAGTGATATGCGTTATCTCGTCAGTAAAATTCAATATGAATGCCTTCAAATCCGCTTTCTCCTTCAAAGCCCTTCCCCAATCCTCCCTCCACTTGCAATATATCAGACTTTTATTTCCCAATTTGTTCCTCTTTAGCCAATCCCTAAGCATTTGCTCTTCTCCTTCATTGCTTGTAAGATAACCCTCGCCATAGCTCTTCCCTATCTCCCGAGGCAGTTCTCCGGCAAATATCGCATTGCGGGAATATGTAGTAGCGGAGGGCAAAATGGAGAAGCACTTCCTATCCTCAAATTTGTAATCCCTCATCTCACCCCTTACCTCATCCTCCATCATCGCCCATTGGGCATATGTCATCCCATCTACCACAAGGAGATAAACAGGAACATCTCGCCTCAAATTGGGAAGCACAGCTTCTGAAAGGACATCGCAGGATAGAATCGGACGGGGTTTAGCTTTTATCCACCTTGGATAATTTTGCAGAACGAATTTGACGAATTCCTCATTCGCTCGCTCCAGAAGCTTCTCCCATTCCTTCCGAAGAGCTGACCCACCATCTACCCCGCTTATGTTTCTCCATTGAAAAGCTATATTCCTCGCAATCTCCTGCCATCTCAACGCCCTCTTTAATGGCTCCTCCGCTGGCAGGGAGAACTCCCTAAGAAAGTTCGCCAAATCCAGCACACTTCCCAATTTCTCCGAAGCCTTTCTTTCCTTTCTCAAGGTTTCAGCAGATTTAAGAAGAGCTTCATCCCTCCAATTTCTGCATAACTGTTGCCGAACATCTTCAGAAAGGCATTCGTAGAACTCCTGGGGAAGCAAGGGCGATATTAGAGTTTGAACCGAATGCGGAGGAATGGCTTTCGCTATTTCCTTCCAGTTAATCCTCTTCCAAGCTTCTTCCAAAAGCCTGTTCCTCTCAAGCCCTATGTCGGAGCTGAGGAGCTTCCTTGCCACCTCATCAACGCCTGGTAGCTCAATTCCTGCCCTCTTTTCTATCCAAGCGAGAAGGACCTGCTTCAAAAGTTCCTCAAAATATTCCGAATTGACAAGGAGCTTCTCCAGCGAATAGCCAAGATTTTGCAGGGAAACGAGATAGGGTTTCAAGAACCCCGTGGGTATTCCCCTTCCCCTTAGATGATACGCTTGAAGGAGATTGAAAGCATCTTTGAGGGATAGCGTAGGGGGAAGAGGAGGAATCTCAAGAAGATTCTGGAGGACGAAACGAATCGTCTCCTCCCTTCCCCTGTTGATGCCATCATAGAAAATCGCCAAACGCTCTACAAATTCACCCTCAAGGAGCAGGTCGTCAATGATTGGATGAAGGGCAGAGAAAAGGATGGAGGGACGCAGATATAACGGATTTGGGCAGTATCTTCTCACATCGGGTGGTATATCCTCTTTCTTATAGGAAATGACAACCGCATTGGCGGGCTCCTCTTCCTCCATCTTCTCCCTCAATGGCTCATAAAAGAGGCGAAAATCTATAGGATTGTCGTAAAAATGAATGGATAGATTGGGATAGATATGGTTAATGCGTCCTTGAGTTATGCCCAATTCATCAATTATCCAGAGAAACCTGTATTTATTTCTCAAATTTTCATCTATAAGCCTCTTAAGGATTTCATCAAGCATAACATCCTCCCCCTTAGCTCAATCTCAGTCTTATCCTGATATTATCCTCCTTCCTACCTCTTACCGCCTCCTCAACCGCCTTCCTTATCCTGTCCAATAAATCGTAGGGTATGTAAATCCCGCCATCCTTCAGGTATGGTCGGAGGTCAACCTCTATGATTTCCAGTTTGCCTACCGCCCTCAACAAAACTTCCTTCATCTCACTTGAAAGCTGGACGGGTGCCCCTTCAAGTAATTTTTCTATTCCCAGCCTCGCCATTGATGTGGCTTTCTGCACCTGCTCCATTATCTTCTCCCTTTCCTTATTCAGTTCCTCTATTATGTTACGCCATTCCTCCTCAAGCTCATTCTCCAACTTGGTGAGCTTGGACCGAAAATCGGGAGGTTTATCAGGGTGGAAATGACAGTGGGGACAGGTTGGATTGTTCCGCAGGCTGTCCTTATAAAAGCTACTACATCGTTGCTTTTCCAGGTTATATAGTCCATCCATAATCCGCTGGGCAGGATTTGATGGTCCAACCTCGCCCCTTATCTCCCACAAATCCCGCAGACTCGCCAGCTTATCGGAACTCTTCAGCCCCTTAATCTCCTCCCACCAGGGAGCAGAATTTCCCACCATCTCCTCATGCAGGGCGGTATATCTCTCTATGTAGTTGTTCTTGAAGAACTCAACCCTACCTAACCAATTCCTGAGATAGTCTACATTCTCAACCGCCTTTCCCTGAAGCTCAGCAAGTAGAACCTCTACGGTCTCCAGCAACTCATCCCCTTTCGGGAGGGATACTTGAAGCAGATAATCTATCTCCCTATTTATTGATTCCTGTAGCTCGGATATCTCCTTTAAAGATTTAAAACTTCTCCAATCCTCTATGAGCGATTTGTAATCCTTTCTGATGAATTCTCCCAGGGCTCGGAAGCCATCCTCTGGAGAATCCTTCTCCAGAAGGATGTTGAAAAGAGGCTCGATGCGCATCTTCAGGTTATCAAACTTGTCTATAAGGATGTCTTTATTGAAAGGAGGATGGAAATTAAAAATCTTCTCTTTAAGCCTTTCTATATTGAACTCATCAGGGAGTTTTTGCAACACCTCCCAAAGGTCCACCTTATCCTGCTCCTTTTTTATTTCTACCTCTCCATAAATCTCCTTCAAAAACGAAAGAATCTCCGGTGTTATTTGTATCTCCAAAAGATGAAGGGCGTGGTTTTGGTCTATGAATTTTATCCCCATAAGCTCCTCCAGGTTTTGGCGGAAGAATTCCTTGCCAGTAATGCTTTTGACGCTGACGATTCCTTCCCCAACTAATGAGAGGATGATAAACTCCACAACTTCCTCTGTCAGTCCATATGGTTTGTCCCTCAATTTCCGATAGATATCCGATATCGGGCAGAACTTGGTTTCCTTCAGAGTGTTAATTATAAGTTTGTAAGCTTCATTGTTAGCATTGGCTTTGTAGAAACCAGCACTCTCCTTCACAAGCAAATCGGCAATGGCGAAAGTATCAGCGTAGTTTTGGAGCGTTTGGTTCGGAGAGTGCAACCTGCTTATATAGCGAATAGTATCCCTTACCATCCTGATGTTTATTTTGCGATTGAAACTTGGGTGAGCGGTGAATCTTCTATTCAAAAGCCCCTTAACGCTTTCGGAGACCGCATCCATAAAATTCCCTCTTATCGCAGATAGATTTGAAAGCTCACCTCGGGTAAAATATATATCTTCAACCAATCTCTCGACCTCCTCCTGGGAGGTGATGGCTTTCCTTTGGAGCTCGTTCCAGATTTCCTCCTTCTGACCCGTTCTTAGCAAGTTCAATATCGCCAATCTTCTCTTGAGAATCTCTATGTCCTCAATCCCCAGCTCGCCGGGTCGCCAGATGAGTATCCTCTCATCGGGGACCTCCGAGGGAATGAGGAAATCCCTGGGAAGATTTGGGCTGAGGATAAGCAGGACGAAATCGTTATCAATATCCTCTAACCTCGCCTTAGCTTCCTCCAGTATGTAGTCCTTTCCCTCCTCCGCTACGAATACCATTTCTCCTTTCCTCTCCGTATTGTTCCAATCGACTCGCACAGTGCACCACTTGCCCACCTCAAGTTCCCGTGGAGCCCCTCTATACTCCTTCAAGAATTTCAGTATCTCGCTCCAGAGGTGTGGGTCATCATCCTTTATCTTTGATTTCTCGTCGTTTATCAAAACATCAACATCCACGCCCTCCTTCTGGACGACATATATGGCATTTACTCCCGAACCCTCGGCAAGATAGAGATAGGGACTCGCCCTCTGGTGAAGCCTTTCCATCAATTTGGCGAAGAATTGATAGTTAACATCCTCTATTCCCCGGTAAAGAATTAGCTCAGCCAGTTGCTGGCAAGTGCGTCTTTCACCCACAATATTGAGGATAATCAACGCCTTTATCGCCTTCTCTGCCCATTCCTGTTCCTCCTCAAGCCAGGTGGGAATATACAGTTGGAAGTAGGGAAGAACATCCCGAACAAGCGCTCCGAAGGTTGTGTGAGTGGATAGCTCTTCACGCAAATGGTCAAAGAGCTCGGCAATAGTGACGAGCGTGTAGTGGGGTTCGTTCTGAATCTGTAGGGCGCTTTTGGAGAGAAAAGAGATGATACTCCTGGGACCTACTTCCCTAACAACCCTCTCGTAGAAATAAAGGATGGCTGGATGAATGGGATAAAGGTCAACGAAGGAAGCTTCGTCAAAAGCGAGGGAAGGGAAATATTTCTCCCGCAATAGGGAATAAAGCTTTCTGAGCTCTTCCACCTGCCAATCGTCTTTCCTCAAAACCCTTTCCCTTGCCACCCTTTGGAGGTTGAAATAGGGAATCTGGAGGTTCTCATATCTTTGGCGGATGCGATTGAGGTTTTCCCTTTCCGCTCCCGTCTTCTCGGGGTCAAGGATATCCTCCTGAAGCGAGGCTATGACGAAAAAGTTGTAATCCCTTGAGGCTTCCCCAAGGTCACGAAGGAAACCGATATCACGGGCGAACTCGGGTGAGCCGCTTTCCTTACCACGAAGGAAATCATAGAGCTCATCAATTATCAAAACGATAGCTGTCTCACCGCCGAGCTCTTCGTAGAGGATGTTTAGAGCTCTCTCCATAACGCTTCTCACATCTTCCTCTATTTGGGGGCGAATGCCCAATCCATTGAAAAACTTCCTCGCTAATTCCAATGCTTCCTCAGGATGGGCGGATTTTTGATATTCCCAGGCTTCAAGTGGGCTCTCTTTATCTAAGTTCTCTCTGAGAAAATCCAGGAAGCGAGGGTCCTTCTCTGCGGTTTGGAAATAGACGCCGGGAGCAAGGGCAATGGGTTTCTTAAGCTGTTCGCTTAACTGCTTCTCAAATTCAAGAAGAACATAATCACGGAGGTCAACTTGAAGGGAGGGAAGATGAATCCATATAGGGATAAATCGCTTCTCCTTGAATTGGGGAGCGAGGGAACGGATTTTCTCGCTTTTCACTTTGTCCCAGAGATGAGGATAGGCGAAGAGGTCACCGAGGAAGGAGAGAAGATGGCTTTTACCGCTTCCGTAACTACCGATGATGAAGAAGGAGTTCTTCTCCGTCCTTTTGAGGAAACGCTCAAGAAGCAAGCAAATCTGTTCTTCAAGGTTCTCAGCAGCGACGAAACTTTCAACTATTTTCTCCGGGTCGTGGCTGGTTATCTGGACAACCTCTTCAACTTCCTCTATTTGGACAAGCTCTTTTACCCTCATCATATATCATCTCCTGAAGTCTTTTTTTAAAAATTATAGGAAAATTTGGTTTATTGTCATCAGCATCAAGCCAACTCAAATTGACTAAGGAAAATGAGGTTGATTAGCGAATATAGAGGGACTTAATTGGGCTTTCTTATATCGTTTAGGTTATGGAGAAAATGCGTGGATATGTGGGTTTAGGGAGAGAAAATTATTTCCCACTGAGAAATTCCTCCCATAAAGAAGAGGGCACGCTCTCCCCCTAATTTATCGGTTCCTTTATCTCCCAAGCCGATAATCTGGGGATACCAGCGTCCCCCTTCGTAGAGCTTTTGTGGTTGAGACCAATTAAAGGGATTAGCCAATTCCTCATTGAAGCTTATATATATTCCCTCCTGCTTCCATCCTTGCCCCTTTGCCCTGTTAAGTAGCATAACATAACAGCGAAGGTGTGTATTATAGTGAATTGAAGGACCCCAAAATGCTTCGCAGTCTTCCCCCTGCCAAGCTCTTGTTGCTGGAAATATAGGAGTTGCCCTCCCATTTATACCCGGTTCTTCCCATTTACCTTCATACCATTTCCAAACTTTACCAACAGGCTTATCCCTTTCTTCCCAGGGCATCCTTGCGATGCATACGCCTTGCTCCTCAAGTTTTCCTCCGTAATTGCCAAAGAAGAAATAGAGCCAATCACTTTTCTCGTCCAATAGGACGCAGAAATCTCCATGACCACCTGCGAAATAACCATTCTGGGCTTTGCAATCAAGGGTTTCATCCGGTGCTTTCAAGATTATTCCCAAATCCTCCCAAGTTGCACCGTTATCAAGGGAACGCAAAGCACCTATTTGAGGAGCTGTGAGGTTTGTGCCCGGGCATATGCCATATGGTTCAAGGTGATACCATCCGTAGAGAATACCCTCTTCTCCTAATAGAACCGATTCAATCCATCTTCCACCATTAACCTCGTTGTTAAATTTGACTGGCTGAGGTTCGCTCAAGGAGAAAAGGTCCTTCCCATAACTGCGATAAGGATGTCCTGCGGAGGTGAATATGTAGAATGTGTCTTCAATCCAAACGGCGGGGCTGTTACAGTCAACGATGCCGGGAAGGGATATCGGGGAAGAGGAGCGAAGAGAGACTTTATAATTCATTCATATACCTCCCATTTTTTATTTAAGGAATGATAAATGTTTGAAATTTATGTGTAAATTCGCTTTTTCGGTGAGGAGCAAAGTTTAATTGCAAATCACAGATAGGAAGCAGACAATCTCGCCCTTCATCCACCCCTCTCCCGTCATTTAGAGCCTTCCCCCAAGGGAAGGCGTGGCAAATACGAGATTCTTCGGCTTTCCTTACGGAAAGCCTCTGAATGACGAAAAAGGGGAATTCAAAATGACGGGAGGAGATGTGGCAATCTCGCCTTTCTATAAAACACAACGACCAGTCAAAAATAATGGACAAAGGGAATAAAATTATCGTAAAATACCATAAAGTGAAAATGGAAAAGGAAAAGCTATTTTCTTGGGATGAGAATCCATATTTAGCCGATTTCGTTCGGGAGTTTGGCAAACCCTATAACCCTGAGACAGATTCCTATAACCCCTCCATTTATATGGAGGACATAAAATCGGGCAAGAACGACCCAATCTACAATGTCCATATGTATTGGACGAAGGTTCCTCCTAAGGGGATAGCCAAACTCATTGAGCATTTCACCTCCCCCGGCGACATCGTCCTTGACCCCTTCTGTGGCTCGGGAATGACGGGCGTTGCCGCCCTCTTGACTGGTCGCAACGCCATCCTCATAGACCTCTCTCCCTCCGCAACCTTCATTGCGAAGAATTACACGACTCCCATCAATCCCGAGGAATTCAAAAAGGCGGTATCCGAGATAAGGGAGAGGGTAAGGGAGGAGATGGAGTGGCTCTATGAGACTAAATGTAGGAGATGCGGGGATAGCGCTCAGATAATCTACACAATCTGGAGCGATGTCTATAGGTGCCCAATCTGCGAAACGGAGATGCGATTCTGGGATGTTGCTGTGAGGGGTGCGGAGGTCCTGAAAAGCTGGGAATGCCCTCGCTGTTCAGTAGAGCTGAACAAGCAGAGAGCTGTATTAGTGAGGACTGAACCCGTTAGTGTGAATTACAAATGCCCACGCTGTGGGAGGAGAGAGGACGAGGTTGATGAATTTGATTTGAAGAGACTTGAGGAGATAGAGGAAAGGGAAATCCCTTATTGGTATCCGAGAAATGAATTCCCGATGGGATACAATACCCGCCAACCCATGGCGAGGGGTATCAGACGGGTTGACCAATTCTTCACGAAGCGAAATCTCTGGGCCCTCGCCAGGCTCTGGGAAGAGGCAGGTGCTTTCTCAAAAGGGGTGGAGGATAAGTTAAAATTTATTATAACATCCTTTTCCATAATGATGGGAAGCAAGGCTACTCGATACCATGCAACAGATTGGGCTAAGAAAATACTCCACGGCACATTATATGTTCCAAGTCTTCAAACAGAATGGAATTTGGAATATATTTTTTCCCGAAAATCAAAAAGCATTAGTGAGAGTTTTAATTCGAGTAGCCCCAAAGGTACTGTCATCATCTCCACCCAATCGGCGACGGATTTGTCACGCATTCCCGATAGCTCAATTGATTACTGTTTCACCGACCCACCATATGGCGCCAACATAAATTATTCAGAGCTCAACTTCGTCTGGGAAGCCTGGCTCGGGCATTTCACCAAAATTGAGGAAGAAGCCATCATTAACCCCTTCCAGAAAAAAGGAGTTAAAGAATACCAGGAATTGATGGAGAAAGCCTTCAAAGAGGTATTTCGCGTCCTGAAGCCAGGAAGATTCCTTTCCCTGACATTCCATAATTCACGCACGGAGATTTGGAACGCCATACAGACCGCCCTCAAGAACACCGGCTTTGAGATATCCTATATAGGCGTCTTTGATAAGATGCAGAGGACTTTCAAACAGGTGACAACTGATGGAGCAGTTGGCTACGATGTCCTCGTCCATGCCTATAAGCCGGGGATAAGCAATCATATCAAGAAGGAAGTGGAGAAAAGAATAGAAATTGACGAAGTTATTGACTGGCTTGAGGAAAGATTGAGAAAATTACCAGTGACGAAGAACGAGGAAAGGGAAGCGAGAAGGCTTCACAGCGAATTCATCGGCTGGTGCTTATCTCAGGGGATATCGCTTGCTGAGCTGGTTAGAAAGGGCTTGAAGGATTTTGGAGAAAGTTTCCTCAATCTATTGAAAGAATATTTCCAGGAAATAGATGGCTATTATTTCCTCCCCGGGCAGTTTCCCAAAATGGCACAAGGTTCTCTTTCAGGAGAATTCGCCACCATCACCGATGAAACATCCGCCCTCAACTGGTTGATGAAACTCCTCCAGGAACCGAAAAGCTACAGCGAGATCCATCCCCTTTTCCTGCAGGCTCTCGGCTCAACGAAGCTCAAGCGGAGCCTGGAGGATTTGCTTGATGAGAACTTCGTTAATGAGGAAGGGAAATGGCGGGCACCAACGGAGGAGGAACTTGATGAATGGGAGAAGATAAAAAGATTGAAGCAGGTGAAAAAATTTGAAAGTTGGTGGCGAAAATTCAAAGCGGGCGAGGAGAAAAACTTACCTCCCGAAGAGATTATGGTGCAGGGTTTGAAGGAATGGTATAGGAGGGGTAGTTATTGGTGGATGGTGGAGGTGAAGGAGATTTTGAGGAGAAAAGGGCTTTGGTCAAATACACCTTACAAGGCTCGCAACCTTCTGGAAATGGCAGAAGAAGAGATAAAAAACAATGCCTAAGGATTTCTTGGAGAGAAGGGATTCTGCGGTTGAGGCAATGAGGGCTTTCCTCAAATCATCCCTCCATAGACGGGCTGTTTTCCTCCTCTTGGGGAAGTGGGGAACGGGAAAAACGAGCGCCCTGAGAAATCTCGCCAGCGAGATGGGGAAGAATGTCGTAAATGCCAATCTCCATCTTGCTAAATATGTAAAGGTGAGAAACGCCCCGAGATATATGTGGCGGGATTTGCTTGAAGAGGGCTGGAGACAACTATTCCGCCAGCTCGCTACAGGAGATTTCATCATCATAGATAAAGTGGAGATTTTCTACAATTATCCCCGGATTAATTTCATCAGGATAGCAGAGGAGGAATGCACGATAGAGAAGGGCAAGAAGGCGATAATAGGGATTGGAGGGTATATAGTGGCGGGAAGGATATACTTTTGTGATGATGAATACGACCTCGGCGGAGCGAGCGACTGGAAAGGGAGACTTTTAGACCTTAACACAGACCCGTAAGATTCCGCTTCATTTACAAAGAAAAGGAGTTGCGAGGGCTCTTAATAGCCCCCGCAGGAGCGAGAAAGCATAAATTATGTTTTACTTTCCTTCGGGGCGATTATCAACTTGCGGTTTGGCTCCTCACCCTCGCTATAAGTATAGACATAGGGGTCATCCTTGAGGGTGTTGTGGATGATCTTCCGTTCGGCGGGATTTAATGATTCCAACACTTTCGGTCTCCTTGTCAACCTGACCTCTCGCGCAGCCCTCAACGCCAAATCCCTCAGTTTCTCCTCCCTTCTTCTCATATAATCGTTTATGTCCAGCTTTACCTTTTTCTGTTTCTCCTGCCCCTTATTTATTATTGCGTTGAGAAGGGTTTGGATTGCGAGAAGTGTGCTTCCATTCCTACCGATGAGAATTGCCCCATCCTCCTGCACCGCTACCTCCACCTCTATGAGTTCCTCCCTTTCCCTTACCGCCACCTCACCCCTTATCCCCATTCCATTCATTATCTCTTTAATTATTTCCTTCGCCTTTTCTCCAAGCCTCTGCTTTAAGGTAACCCTCACTTTAGCCTGCCCAATCAAGCCACCCAACTTCGGCTGTTGAAGGATCTCCACCTCAACCTCTTCCCTTTTTGCCCCCAATTCTTGGAGCGCCTTTTCAATCGCTTCTTCTACGGTTTTACCACTCGCCTCAACGCTCTTCATCTCAACTCACCTTCTGGGGAATTGTCTTTGGTTTTCTCGTAATAATCCATTGTTGGATGGTTGTTGCTATGTTAAGGAGAAGCCAATAGAAGATAAAAGCGGAAGGCAAAAACCGGAAGAACATTATGAAGAAGAACAACATCATTATTGACATCATCATACTCTGTTGCTTCTGTTGAGGGTCGGAGGGAGAGGTAAGCCACATAGAGACGAAAAGACTGATTACATAAATAATGAAAAGGGGAATATCCGGCTGGGCAAGGCTCTTAATCCAGAGGAAACCAACCTTGTTGAATTGATAGGCATAGAGACGAATCATAAAATAGGGAACGAAGAAGATGGGGAATTGGATGATGGAAAGAAGACATCCTCCGAAGGGATTAACCTTCTCCTCTCGGAAGATGCGGGCTGTTTCCTTCTGCAGTTTTCTTGGGTCATTTCTGTATTTTCTCTGAACCTCCAGGAGGAGTGGTTGGATTTCCTGCATCTTTTTCATATATCTGAATTGGGCGTTTGTTATGGGGAGGAGGGGAAGCCTCACCAAAATGACAAGAAGAACCAGGACAAGGACATAGCTATAGGAGGGATTTTTGCCCAAAAGCCGGACGAGAAAATCCATAAATTTGTAGAGAACAGCATCCCTATTAATCTCGTCCAATTTACGCAGGGCTACCTCGTTTGCGGGTAGGACGATTTTCTGCCCGTTTTCCTCTATCTCCAGCAGTTTATCGCGATAGGGAGCTTGCTCCAGGCGGGTGTAATAGGCACTTGCCTTCTTCGTATCCATTAATTTTTTCTCATATATCTCCCCCAATTTGAGTATGGCATAGGGGGCTTTCTCGCTTAAAGGATATTTTTTAACTATTTCCTCGTAGATATTTATCGCATCGTTAAGTCGGAGCCCCGTTTTATCCTTCTCTAACTCCTCTGCTTTTTTGAACATCTCCGCCACTTTCTCCTCGGGCACGGGAGGTGGTGGTTTGGGACGGTAGAAAAGCCAGGGTAGGAGGAAAATACCCGTCATCAATAGGAGGAATATAAGGGATGCCAGCGTGCTTTGTCTTTTAGCCATATTATTTCTCCTTAAGGCACTGGGTCATAGCCTCCGGGGTTAAACGGGTGGCAGCGGAGTATCCGTTTAAGCGATAGGAACAACCCTTTGAAAATTCCGTGTTTTTCAATCGCTTCCAAAGCATAGTTGGAGCAGGAGGGGACGAAACGACAGGTAGGTGGTAGGTGTCTTGTGAGGATTTGATATAGGCGAATGAAAGCTATGAGAACCTTTCTGGGAAAGGCAGTCATCGGAGAACCCCGCTTCTTTTCAAAATTTTTTCCATTTCTTCTTTTATATCCTGCATTTTGGCATTAAGCAAATTATCTACCGCTCCCGTAAGAGGAAGAACGACGATATGATGACCCTTAGAGAAACGCGGAAGAAGGAGGCGATAGGCTTCCTTTATCAACCTTCTCAGGCGATTTCTCTCTATCGCTCTCTTCCTCTTTCTCACTATCACCGCTATTTTATATTCGCCATCCTCACGGGGGAGGCAATAGATGGAGAGGAATCTCCCCCGTTTGCGTTTACCTTTTTCAAAAACCTCTTTTATCTCATTGGTATGGAGCAAGCGATTCTCTCTTGGGAGCGTCAAACCGTTAGCCTCCAGCGACCCTTAAGCCTTCTTCGCTTAAGGACCCTTCTGCCGCCTTTGGTGCTCATCCTGGCGAGGAAACCGTGAGTTCGTTTTCTCTTCCTATTTTTTATCTTTGCCAACTTCATAGAATTCACCTTCCTTTAGAGCATCTCTATCTCCGATTTTTATAATTTTATATTAGGATAGGTTAATTGTCAAGAGAAGGGATGGGATTTGTTTATTTGCAAAAAGGGGCAGAAATGTTATAATATTGACAGGGATGATATGAGCGGAGAGGTGGCCGAGCGTCGGTCTAAGGCAGCCGCCTGCTAAGCGGTTGGACGCCCAAAAGGCGTCCCGTGGGTTCGAATCCCACCCTCTCCGCCAGAAAATGGGCGCCCGTAGCTCAACCTGGATAGAGCGTTGGCCTGCGGAGCCAAAGGCTACAGGTTCAAATCCTGTCGGGCGCGCCAGAAAGAGCCCCGGTAGCTCAAGAGGATAGAGCGGGACCGTCCTAAGGTCAAGGCTGCAGGTTCGAGTCCTGCCCGGGGCGCCATAAACGGAGAGGTGGCCGAGTGGACGAAGGCACTCGACTGGAAATCGAGTGAGGGGCTTAAAGGCTCCTCCGTGGGTTCGAATCCCACCCTCTCCGCCAGGAAAGGAGTGAAAGACTTGGAGAAAGAGGTCAAGATAGAGATACCTCCCAACTTAGAGGGGATTTTCTCAAATTTGGCTATAATAACCCACAACGATAGCGAGTTTATAATTGACTTTGTCCAAACAGGTCCGGGTATACCACCAAGGGTGAAAGTCAGAATCTATCTGACGCCACAACATGCGAAGCGTTTTCTCTTCGCTTTACAAGATAACATTCAAAAATATGAAGAGCAGTTCGGAGAGATAAGGCTCCCACCGATAATCGGGGGCGATATAATCAGAGAATGAAGGGGGCGCCCCCGTGGCCAAGTGGATAAGGCACGGGCCTCCGGAGCCCGGATCGCGGGTTCAAATCCTGCCGGGGGCGCCATAAATAGACGGAGAGGTGGCCGAGTGGACGAAGGCGCTCGACTCGAAATCGAGTGAGGGTCTAAGTAGCCCTCCGTGGGTTCAAATCCCACCCTCTCCGCCACATAAATGTTATTCCTTTATCTCCAATGCTATGATTATCGCCTGGGCAATCTCCTTAAGGGGTTTGCGGTATTCCATACTCCGCTTTTGCAGATACCGATAAGCGTCCTCCTCACTTATCCCCAAATGCTTCATCAACAATCCCTTCGCCCTCTCGACCAGTTTCCTCGCCTCCAATGCCTCCTTAAGCGAGGATACCTCCTTCCTCAGCTCCTGCAATTCCCTAAACCTTGCCATTGCCATCTCTATAGCTGGAACGAGGCTCTCCTTGGTGAATGGCTTCACAAGATAGGCAAGAACCCCCGCCTCCTTTGCCCTTTCCACAAATTCCCTATCAGTATAAGCGGTCAAAATCAAAGTAGCGATACCCTCCTCCATAAGTATCTCGGCGCATTCCAAGCCGCTCATCTCGGGCATCCTTATGTCCAGAATCGCAAGGTCAGGCTTAAGCTCTTTACCCAGCTCCACCGCCCTTTTCCCATTACTCGCCTCACCCACCACCTCATAACCGCTCTCCTCCAACATCTCATGTAAATCCATCCTCACAACCGCTTCATCATCAGCAATTAGTATTCTAATTCCCATATAGCCACCTCCTTCGGCAATAGCACTCTCGCTCTCGTGCCCCTACCCCCCTCTATCTCAAATCTGCCACCGAGCTCCTCCGCCAGCCCCTTAACTATGGACAATCCAAGCCCAAAAGGTATATCCTCCTTAAAACCAACTCCATCATCCACGACTTCCAAAACCAGCTTATCATCCTTTTCCTCCAACTTCACCCAGAGATTTCCTCCATCCTCAAATGCATGATGAAAGGCATTCTGCACGAGCTCATTGAGAATCAATCCTATAAGACTGACCACTTGGGGTGGGAAAAGAGGGGAAAGCCCTTCAAGATGCACATTTACCTCCGGCTTTCCTGCGGCACGCTTGGCTGACTGGGTAATCCTCTCCGCCAACTCTCTGAAATCTACCCCAGCAATTCCCTCCTCGGAAAGCAAATCATGAACCGTGGCTATGCTTGATAGCCTGTTAATCGCATCCTCCAGGGCAGAACGAGCAACCTCATCGTTCAACCTTCGCATCTGCATCCTCAGCATACTCATAATGGTTTGTAGGATGTTCTTTATATGATGGTGCATTTCCTGAATCACTTCCGAGCGGAGCATCTTCTCCTGCATTCTGCGGCGGAGAAGCGAGATATCGCATAAAATGGAAAGGGAATATGAATCAAGAAGTTCCGCTTCACGCTTGAGGATTATCGTTGAACCGAATTGAATCTCCTGCTCGTTGTATATTCCCTTGCTCCTACTGGTCAATTTTATCGCCCCTTCCAATTCCTCCTCAACGAATTGCCTCCGCGAGGGGGAGCGGATACCAAGTTTGCGATATATCGCCCTTGCCCTTTCGTCAGCATAGATTATCTTACCATCCTTCCTGAGGACTTTCCCATCCCCCTGCTTCAAAATCTGTATCAAAACCTTCTCGTCAAACTGCCCGCGGAAAAAGGTTCTATTGAGAAGAATGGCTATCTGTCGCAATATCTTTGCTGGAGAGCTTCGCATCCTTCTCTGGAGAAGGTTCTGCTCCACTTCCAGAATCCCTATCAGCTTTCCTTCATAATAGAGGGGAGAAGCCCACCTCCATACAGGTATTCCCCTCACCATCTCACCCTCCATCCCTTTCACCAGTCTGCCCTTTTGGTAAGCGAGGAAGGGAAGAGAATCCACATCGGGAGAAATGAGTTCCCCCATCCTGCTACGGCGATAGATAAAGGGAGCTGTGGAAGGTTTGGAATGAGCGATAACCTCCATCTCCTTTCCTTCCCGAAGTTTGAGAAGAAGGATCTCAGAGTGGGCTATGTCGGCGAGAAGAGGTAGAGCTAATTCTATATCCTCTATGAATTCCCTACTTCTTTCCACCGTTGAGCGTATTCTCTCCCTTTCTGGAGAGCCTTCTCATTAAGGGGAATCATATCCTGTCTACGTGCTGGAATCACCTTGGGCATAACCTTTATGACCGTCTGGGGAGAGACAGGGTGGACTATCTCAAGGTAGCTACCTAAAACGACGAAATTGGCAACAAAGGGAGAACCGACCTCTTCGGCAAGCTCGTTTGCTGGAATGGGGAAGACCTGCCAATCCTTTCCTTGGGGAATCTCCTCGCAGAGGGAGGAATTGAGGAACAACCTACCACCCTCCCTCAAACCATCAGCCATATCAAGGAAATTACCGTGCATTATGATGACCGTATCGGGCTCAATACCAACGGGAGAGCCAATCTCCCTTGTGGAGATGATTGTTCGGCAATAAGCGAAGCCTCCCCTCATCTCGGGACCATAGGAAGGATACCAGGTGCAGTTCTTGCCCTCTTCCATCGCTGCGTAAGCGAGGATTTGCCCCATCAGCATAACCCCTTGCCCGCCTAAACCAGCGATTAGAATTTCCTCGTAAAGATAATCCTTATCTTTCATATTGCAACACGACAACCTTTACGGGAGCTGGTAGGTTGTCCTTATTCACCTCCAAATAGGGTAATCTTTCCACATTCTCCTTGCCTCGCAGGAACTCGTCAACAGTGCTTATGGGGAAATCTATCTTCTCGGTCTTATAGTGCATAGGAATGACGATGTTGGGTTTTAGGGCATCAACTATCTGGGTAGCCTGCCTCGCATCAATCGTGTAAAAACCACCAACGGGAATTAGGAGAATATTTACATCACCAAGTTCCCTTAGCTGGTCAGTAGAAGGAATATGCCCGAGGTCGCCCATATGACAGATGTTTATTCCGTCCACATTGAAGACGAAAACGGTATTTCTTCCCCTTTTGCTCCCTCTTGCATCGTCGTGAAAGAGTTCTACTCCCTTAAAAGTAATCCCCTTAACTGTTGCTGATTTCCTCACTATCTCGGGATTGCCCTTGACTTCCTTTACGGCGTTATGGTCGAAATGGTCGTGGGACACAGTGACTATATCGGCGGATTCGTTCACTGGAGCGTAGCCGATGTTGGGTTCATAAGGGTCGGTTATGATTCGCAGACCAGATGAAGAGGTGATAAGGAAACAAGCATGTCCTAACCATAGGATTTTCATAGCTCTTCCTCCTTTCTCATTTATATTATACCCTCTCTTCTTTAAAAGATAAAACATGTGTTCCCTTCAATACTGTATAAAGCAAATCGCTAAATACCTCAATACACAGTTCCTTAGCGACATCTGCTGCTTTTTTGATATATTCTAAAACATTTATTGCGTTTTCCCCTCCCAAGTTGTAAAATACCCAGCAAGGTGAATTAAGATGAGAAAAATCTTTCTTTTAGCTTTTCTTGTGTTTTGCCTTGTCAAAGGAGGGATAATTATGGCTCAGCAACCGGAGAAGGTCGTTCCCGTCATAAACGAGATTGCACCAAACGAGAAGATTGGCGAGCGTCCCTATGAGATGGTGTGGGCGAACAGGCAAGAGGAACGCAAACCCTTGGTTGATTTCGAAAACCTTGAAGGATGGAAGGTTGAATGCTACGATGGCGCTAATGTAGAAGTGCGAAGAAGCAGGGAACAGCAAATGTGGGGCGATTATGTCTGCAAGGTGAGTTTCTCGGGCAAATCAGCTGATAGCAGGTTCATCATCAAACCACCTAAGCCCATTCCTATAGAGGGTGATTTTGATTGCATCAACCTCTGGATTTACGGAAATAACTGGGGCTGGGAACCCCTGGACAAAAATAACCCAAGGGTGGAAATTGATATCCATTTCGTTGATTCAGCCGGCAAGCCCTTCCGCATCTATTTCTGGAATGTTATGTGGAAGGAATGGTTCCTGGCTCACCGAAGGATAGACGAATCTATCCTCAAACAGATTTCTTTCCCTTGCTCCTTCACCGGCATAGAGGTCCGGGGATGCTCCAACGAGGTCTTCAGCACCATCTACTTTGATTCCCTCTATTTCTATAAGGAGGAACTCAAACCCCTTAGCTTCGCTCCACGCCCGAAAAGAAACATAGAGCCACGCCCAGGGCAAAATCTTGGAACTAATACTGGACCCGGCGTCCTTCCCTTCCCTACCCGCAAGGAAACGATACTTCCGACAAACTATGAAACCTCTTTTGAGACAAAAGCTTACCAATCGGGTGATAACGAGTTTACCTTTGAATACAGCGGCAAAGATGGGAATTTGAAATATGTCTACAAACCAAGCGATGGAACATTTGGCGAAATTGAGGTCTTCTTCAATGGGAAGAGAATCTGCCGACCGATGAGGGAAGGCGGGATAAAATTTGAGGATAAAAAGGAAACCGAGAGGATGGAATTTCGCTCCGCTGACCTATCAGATGGCATCCTCACTGTGCATTTCTCCTCTCAATATGGGGATGTGCAATATCGCCTCTGGCTCTGGCAGAAATCACTCGTGATAGAGACCACCTGTCTGGGAGGCAAGGCGAGCGAGCTATCACTCGGCTATGCCGATGAACTTCAGGGAAACCCCGAGCTGATAAGGGTTCCTTATCTTGAGCTCGCCCGTCCCTCCGTCCTTCTCATCAGGGATAAAACACCGCTCTTCATATCCTGCTGGATAGATTGGTATAACTCCAACGCTTCCGAGCTCTACTTTGACTCCTGGAAGAAGGAGAATTCCGCCCGCTTCGCTGGCGGAACAAAATACATCCCCAAAACCGATGGACAAAGAAATGACCTCTTTGAAAGGATTTTCCTCACCGTATCCCCACTATTTGAGGAGACACTGCCCACCATAGCCAATCCACCCTCCCCTGTGGGAAAGCTCGCTGGCGAACACCTCTATCATATGGGATGGCTGAAGGAAGTAACATCAAAAGAGGGTTTCGATGAGGAGCATGAGCTCTGCAAGAGGGAGCTATGGTCTTATGGGATAAGGAAACTGATGAAACTCAGCCACGAGACGACTTGGCGGGATGCCGGCGAATCGTTCACGCTTAGGACTAAGGCTGGTCCAAGAAAGGGCGGGGACGAAGCGCTCAAGGAATACACCAAGAAACAGCAATCGCTTGGATGGCTTTACGGCTATTATTCAAACTATACCGATTTCGCTCCCGTAAACGAACACTGGAACGAGGATTTCGTGTCCCGCCTTCCCAACAACGAATGGAGACCAGCTTGGCCTCGTTGCTATAATCTTAAGCCGGCGAAGGCGGTGGAATTTGACGCACAACTGGCGAAAATCGTTAAGCAGAAGTTCGGTATTGATTGTTCCTACACCGATGTCCACACCTGTGTTCCTCCTTGGGGCTATTGTGATTACGATGCAAGAGTGCCAGGAGCGGGCACCTTCGCCGCAACATTCTACGCTTATGGTGAACTTCTCCTCAACGACCAGCTGACCTACGGACCAACTTTTTCGGAAGGCACCTGGCATTATATGTATGCGGGTCTCGTGACGGGAAACTATGCCCAATGCCCAAATTACGATTTCTTCAACGAACCACTCAATGTGACTTTTGACCTTCTGAAACTTCACCCCCTTGAATGCGATATAGATATGGGACATTCACCCTTCTGGGGACAGGGATTTGAGGAAAAGGAGGATGCTCGTTATCCCGATGAAAACCTTGATAGGTTAATAGGTGCAACAATCGCTTACGGGCATATCGGTTTGCTTACGGGAAGAAATGCAAAGGAGAATTGCCGGCTATATTATATGATTCAGCAAGTCGCTAAGCGCTATGCAATGGAGAAAGTGAAGAAGATAGAATATGCAGATGAGAACAACAGATTTCACAATGTTACTGAGGCTATTCTAACCGGCGTCATCAACGAATCCCGCCTTTATGTGGAATACGAAAACGGCTTAAATATCTTCGTCAATTGGTCAAGGGATAAGGAATGGCGCCTCCCTGAAGAGCTAACGAAGATAACGGGCAGAAAAATCATCCTTCCTCCCAGTGGCTGGTGTGCCTTTGACGATAAAGGATTCTTTGAGGCTTCCCATCTTAAACAGGGAAATCGCATTGATGAGGTCATCTCTCCCGAATATATCTACCTTGATGGTAGGGGGAAATGGACGGAAAACGATTTCCTCTCGGCAAGATACGCCTGCGCCCGAATACCTTTGGGCGAGGGGAAAGAGCAGATTGTCAATGTTGATAATAAGGAAATCGGAGTGAAGGTATCTGGTCAGATAAAATGCTACGCTCTCAATTATGATGGCGAACCTCAGAAGGAAGTTCCTGTGAGATATTCAAGGGGCTACGCATTCATTCCCTGCGAGGCAGCCGTGCATTCCTATTTGATCCAACATCTTAAAGAAGGGCAAGTTGCTTCCAATTTTGAGCTCAAACTGTCAACCGATAAAGTTGCACCCGGCGATTCCATTCAGGGCAAGCTGAAGCTTGGTCCCTTCGCAGAACCCTTTAAGATAGAGGATTTGGAACTCGTTTTTGAGAACGGATATAGAACGAAAATAGAACCCGGGAAAAAGGAGCTCAAAGCGGGTGAAATAGGCGAACAGTCCGTCCAGTTCTCCTTACCTCGGGACCTGCCCTATGATGAACACTGTTGGGTCATAGCGAGAATAAAAGGGGATAAAGAGGAACTCGTAGCCTATGCCGATTTCTTCACCATCCCTCCATTTGAGATAAATGTTGATAATAACAGGGTAAATTTGAAAGACGGCAAAGCGGAACTCGTCTTCAATTTCAAAAACAATCTAAAGGGGACAACCAAAGGGAAAGTGAAATTCTCCATAGATAATCCCGACCTTCTCATTGAGCCTACCGAGTTCACCCTCTCTCAGAGGGAGCAATCGTTGAAGGTAAGGCTTATCCAGAAGAAGGCTGAGGAGATAGAAAAAGCAACACTAATGGTTGAAGTTCAGTTGTATGACCTCTCCTTGGCGAAGATTTTCAAACTTGGGGTCGAATCGTATCAGCCCGTCATAGCAAACTTCTACGATGGCTCTCTCCCATTCCAATGGAAAATCTGCTTCAGGGGTGGGGAAGAGCAACCGGGTGATAGCAAGACGGGAGCGATATTTGAGAGAAGGAAGGGTATGCCAGTGGGAGGAATTGAGAAGGATGGACTCTTCTCCCATCCTCCATATGTCGGTGGTGTAGGATGGACATCCGCCACATTTGAAAAGATAAAGTTGCCAAAGGAACCGTGTGAATTCCACGCCTATATCGGCTTGATGGATGGTGGCGACCTCTCCGATGGGGTTGACTACACCGTCCTTGTTATAACCGGGGATGGCAAAGAAATTGAGGTCTTGAAGGAACACGGTGAGCAGAAAAAATGGAAGGAAGTAACAGCCGACCTTTCTCCATTCGCCGGCAGGGAAGTGCAATTCAAATTCATCGCCGATGTCGGTCCGAACGACAACTCAACTGCTGACTGGGCTTGCTGGGGAGAGCCGATTATACGAGCAAAAAGGAGGGTTTATGTTATATCGTTAAAGGAAATGAGCGGATTGATATCCCCGGAAAATTTTCGCAAGGGGCTGGTAGCCTACTGGAAATTTGACGAAGGAGAAGGCGATATCGTTCAGGATGGTTCTGGACTGGGCAACCGCGGCGAGATAATAAACGCCCAATGGGTGGAAGGAAAAAGTGGCTGGGCACTGCGATTTGATGGCAAATCCTCCTCCGTTGAGGTCAGACATTCCGATTTCCTCACTCCCGATAAGTTCACGATTATCGCCTGGATAAAGCCAGAGAGCTTTATTTCAACCGACCGTGGACCGATGATACTGTCTAAATATGGTGGTTTATGGAAGGGTTATATGTTGCTTCTTGAGGGGACTACAGGTAAACCAAGCCTCCATATAGATACACCGCAAAAGGAAATTTCCGTCACAAGTAGCGAGCCAGTGGAGATAGGGAAATGGTCCCACATCGCCGCAACTTATGATGGGAAAGTGGCAAGGATTTATGTGAATGGTGTTCTGAAGGGAAGTGCCGAGGCGGAGCTAACGCACGATACGGGAGTAAAGTTGACGATTGGGAAGGCTTCTTGGTTTGAAGGTGCTTATTTCCAGGGGATTATAGACGAGGTGAAGATATATAATCGCGTCTTGTCGGAAGAGGAAATAAGAGCTGATTATGAAGGGAAAGGGGTGACTTTCTTCAATTTTCTGTATCCCTTAAACTACCCCGTTAAGAACATCCGCTTTTTGAAGAAAACATTATTTGTCATAATTTGACTATTGAAAAATTGATGTTATAATCTCATTTTCGGTTTCAAGATATTCACCACGGAGGTGATTTTAAGGATGGTGAATTTAGAAGAACCACCATTACGGCTCCTGAGCGAAATAGAGGAACGCTTGGGGGCGGAAGGGATAAAACTATCCCTTACCACAGACCTTCCCGAAGAGAAAGATACAAAGGAACATTTGATTTTAACGGAGGAGCACTTAGCGATAATCAAGGAGGAGGCAGGTAAGAAGGAGTTAAAGAAACTGTTATCATTAAAGGACATTGAGGAAATCCGTTCCCTCCCTCTTGTTGGCTGCGGTGTTCTTGAGGCAAAGGTTAAAGGGGAATGGGTGCGATTGATTCGCTACTCCAATGTCTTAGCTCCCCAGTTTGCCGTTGCGGCAAGGGATGTATCCCTTCTTAAAGAAGGTAAAAAGGAGATGCCTCCCGAAGAGGAGGAACGGAGATGTCCCAAGTGTGGGCTACCCCTGCCTCCGGGCTCAAAGGTATGCCCTCGCTGTTTGCCAAAGGGGCAGGTGCTCAAGCGCCTCCTCACATACGCCAAACCATACAAATGGTCGCTCATTATCGCAGGGCTAATCTCCCTCCTTATAACCGCCCTCAACCTTTTGCCAATCTACATAAACCGCTATCTGATGGATAAGGTATTCGTTCCCGCTGATGCCCACTTCCACAAGAATCTATCTATGAGCCCTGCCGAACTAAAAAGCCTTGGGTATACCCTCGGATTGATGGTCCTTGCCCTTCTCTTTGTAAATATATTGAGCACCGCTTTGACAGTGTTACGCGGAAGGATAACGGTGAGGACTGGTCAAAGGATAGTATATGACCTTCGCTCCAGCCTTTTCAAGAACCTCCAGCATCTCTCCGTTACCTTCTACGACCGCTATCCCACAGGCTCACTGATATCACGCATCACTCAGGATACAGGTGCCCTGCAGGGATTCCTCGCCAACGATGTCTATTTCTTCGCTGTCAACATACTGCTCCTCATCGGAATAAGCGCTATCCTCCTCCAGATGAATTGGCGTCTTGCCCTCCTCACGCTCATACCTGCTCCCTTCATACTCCTCCTCGTCGGCTTCGTCTGGGGCTACATATATATGAACTTCCGCAGACTTTGGCATAGATGGAGCAGGTTCGTCTCCGTCCTGAGCGATTCGCTCTCCGGGATCAGGGTCGTAAAGGCTTTCGCCCAGGAGAAGAAGGAAGAAGAAAGGTTTGACAAAAGGGCAAGTGCCCTCTTTGAAGCGGCAACGAGGGCGGAACAGACACAGGCTACATTCACTCCCATCCTCTCCTTCCTCATAAGCTCTACATCTCTCATCGTCCTCTACTTCGGCGGACGAGATATAGTCGGAGGGCAGATCTCCACTGGTACACTTTTCGCCTTCCTCAGCGCTCTCGGTATGCTTTTCGGTCCGCTTCAGGTCGTGATGAATATGAGCAACAGCATAGCAAATGCTCTCGCTGCCTCCGAGCGCGTTTTTGAGATTATGGATATGGAGGCGGAGGAGCTAAACGAAAGCGAAGAGAAAGTATCTCTTCCATATATTTACGGCAATGTTGAGTTCAGAAATGTGACATTCGGCTACGATAAGCACCAGCCCATTCTTCATAACATCAACCTGAAGGTCAGAGCGGGAGAAATGGTTGGAATAGTTGGTCCGAGCGGAGCTGGCAAGACGACGATTATCAACCTCATCTGCCGATTCTATCTACCTACGGAAGGCGAGATACTCATAGACGGAGTGAATATCAAGGATATCAATCTGCGCGATTTGCGCCGCCAGATAGGGCTCGTTCCCCAGGAACCCTTCCTCTTCCGGGGAACGATAGCCGAAAACATCGCTTATTCCCGTTTTGATGCACGTCCGGAGGAGATAATAAGGGCTGCAAAGGCGGCAAATGCTCACCATTTCATTACCTATTTCCCTGAAGGCTATGACACGGTTGTGGGTGAAAGAGGAGCGAGGCTCTCGGGTGGAGAGAGACAAAGGATAGCCATAGCGCGTGCACTCGTGCACAATCCGCGCATCCTCATACTTGACGAGGCGACATCCGCCGTTGATACGGAAGCCGAGAAACAGATCCAGGAAGCTCTTTCCCGCCTGGTCAGAGGTAGGACGACATTCGCCATTGCCCACCGCCTATCAACCCTCAGGATTGCCGACCGCATCGTCGTCCTCAAAGGGGGAAGGATTGTTGAACAAGGGACTAACGAGGAACTTCTTTCCCGCGATGGTGAATATAAGAAGCTGGTTGAACTTCAAGCTGGACCTATAAGTGGACCCGAGCAGTGGGCTGTTAAGAGAGAGGAAATTGAGGAGATGGATATCGGACCGCTCTTCTTCCCACCAAATACGACGAAATTTGAAAGGACATCTGGCGGAGTTGTCAAGTTATATGTAGAAGGGATGGGCGAGTTCTCGAAGGTAATTTTGAGGCGCCTCTTCCCACTTTCCAATCCTACGCGATACATAAGCGTCTGGAATGGCGATTACAGAAGCGAGGAGCAATTCGGACAGGAGATAGGGGTTATAACCGACTTGGAGATGCTCGACCCCGAATCAAGGCAAGTAGTTGAGGAAGAGCTGGAGCGGACCTATTACATTGCGAAGATAAAGCGAATAAAGTCGGTTAAGGACCTTTATGGCTTCACGGAGTGGGTAGTTGAGACGGATATAGGAGAGCGGAAGTTCTTGACTTGGGGTTTGCACAACAGTGTGATAGATATGGGCAACCGACGGTTGATAATCTGGGACATAGACAACATCTACTACGAGATCGAGGACTGGACTCGCCTGGACCCCAGAAGCCTCTCCTATATCAGGCGCGTTCTGTAAATCATAGCAGGGCAAATCCAAGGATAATTAATACTTGCTATTCTCGCCACCCGCCTATATGCGGAAGGGAATATTATTCTTTTCCTTTCCCTTGCTCCCCCTCCATCCATTCTTTATCTGCTTAAGCCTTCATATGGGCTAAACAATAAATTTGAAAATTAATTTTCCGAAATTTTTGTCTGATTTATGGAGAAGTCACTCCAAGGGCTTGGTCTATTCTTTTGAGGGTTTTAGCTTTGCCAAGGATTTCAAGGGACTCAAGAAGGGGTGGGCTAACGGTTTTACCCGTTACCGCTACCCTGAGAGGATGGAAGACCTCTTTCGCCTTAACACCTTCCCGCTCTGCAAGCGCCCTTAAAGCCGTTTCTATGTTCTCCTTATTGAACGGCTCTATATTTTCCAGAACCTCTTTCGCAGAAAGAAGCAATTTCCTGTGAAGCTCGTCCTTCAGCCATTGTTCAACAGCTGATGGCTCATATTCTATCTCATCCTTGAAGAAGAAATCAACCCATCTCGGTATCTCCCCCAGCGTCTTAGCCCGCTCCTGAACGAGGGGTATCACCGCCTCAAGAACTGATAGCGAGAAATCGGGACCAACAAGTCCCTCTTTCTCCAAGAAAGGAACCGCTAACCGTGCAAGATATGTGGGTGGAGATGTCTTCATATAATGGGAGTTCAACCAGATGAGCTTATCCATATTGAATATTGCCGGATGCCTCTTAACCCGCTCAAGCTCAAACTCCGCTATCATTTCCTCCCTTGATATTATCTCCCTATTACCTCCCGGCGACCAGCCCAATAGGGCAAGGAAATTGAGCATAGCCTCAGGCAAAAAGCCCATATCCCTGTAAGCATTAACCGATGTGGCGCCGTGGCGCTTGGAAAGGCGCGATTTGTCGGGACCAAGTATCATCGGTAGATGGGCGAAGCGAGGTGGTGCATAGCCGAGTGCTTCATAAAGAAGTATCTGCTTGGGAGTGTTTGAAATATGGTCCTCTCCCCTTATCACATCGGTTATTTCCATATAGTGGTCGTCAACAACGCAGGCTAAATTGTAGGTGGGTATGCCATCCTTACGCATTATCACGAAATCCTCTATCTCGCTATTATAGAACTCAATCTCGCCCCTGATTACATCCTTGAAGATAGTCTTTCCCTCCAGGGGGACTTTGAACCTAATCGCTGGCTTACGCCCCTCCCTTTCCAGCTTCTCCCTTTCCTCAGAGGAAAGCTCACGGCACTTCCTATCATACATCGGTTTTAGCCCCTTCTGAAGTGCTTCCTTTCGCCTCTCTTCCAGCTCCTCGGGAAGACAATAGCAACGGTAAGCTTTCCCCGTCTCAAGGAGACGCTCAACCTCCTTGCGATAAAGCTCCAATCTCTGCGATTGATAATAGGGTCCCTCCTGCCAGTCTAATCCAAGCCATTTCATCGCATCAAGTATTGCGCCAAAAGCTTCATCAACATTTCGCCTCAGGTCGGTATCCTCGATGCGGAGGATGAAAACCCCCCTCATCTTCATAGCATACAGCCAGTTGAAAAGGGCTGTGCGAGCGCTACCTATGTGGAGATGACCTGTTGGGCTGGGAGCGAAGCGAACCCTGACCATTGACATTACCTCGCAATAATGTATTTCTTCTTAGCCCTCTTTATTACCTCGTCCCGCTTCGCCGCATCGTAATAGAAAACCTCTTCCTCTTTACTCCTGAGATAGAAACAGGGGAAAATGCTGAGAACGGAGGCAACCCTTCGCTTCGGTGTCCGTCTTATTATGTTTACCTCGCTCAATATCGTGTAGAAATGCGCCCTTTTATGATATTCAAGAACAGCCTGAATAAGTTCGACCGTGGGCTGGTCCTTCAATTCTTCCCTCAACTTCAAAAGGTCGCTTATCCTCCTCTGGGGAACGGAGAGCTGAGGATGGATTTCATTCTCCCAGATGAGCCTGTAAACATCCTTTTCCTTTCTAATCTTTAATATCGCTCCAGAGGGCGGGAGATTCTTTTCATACCACTGTTTGAGACCGAATATCAATGGCAAATCTCTATTAAACCAGAGCTCTAGCTCTTCCCCATTACTTGTGAGGAAGGTAAGAACTTGGAGCTTCGGCTCAGATGGATAGAAGTTGAGCTCCCAGCTCCTCACCGGAAGGGTGCCAGAAATGTAATGATGATAGGGAATTAGAACTTGCGTTTCCTCCACTGGTTCCTCAATTTCTATCGGTTCCTCATCACCGGTGTCCTGGATTAGTGGGTCCTTGAGTAGCTGGGGCAATGCGTTTTCCAAGCCCTCATCTGTCAGCTCAACTTCCAGCTCTTCGCCGTCAAGGTCTACATAGGAGAACTCCCTATCTATCTCCACCTCGGGAGGTATGGCAAGGATTTCCATAGGTAGCCTATCCACCTTCGTCCATCTATCGCTTCCCAACCAAAGGAGCCCCTCCTGCCCCTTAAGGAAATCGGAGAGCGTAGCAACCACCTGCTCCACATCTACATCCTCCAGCTCGTAGAGCTCCTCGGCTGCTTTCCTCACAGATATCCTTTCCCTCTCCTCAATGTAGGATAATAAGAGCTTCTGCTCCTCTTCGCCGAAGATGAAGGGCTCCGGCTCAACCGCTCCAGGCGGTATCTCTATACCACGGAGGTTCCCCAGGAAAGTAGGGATTTGTTCTCTGCTGACCCAACTCATCTCCTTTATCAGGAGGAAGCCACCGTCCTCATACATCTTCCTCAGAAGAGCCAATGAATCCACTTTACCAGTGGCTTTCCAAACGAGATAGGAAAGCACCTTGTGGGGAATGAACTCCTTTTCAAGGAGTAATATTTTTACAACCTCTATCGGATTTTCATCCTTAAATTGTTCATAGAAAGGAATCCATTGCTTCAGGAGGGATAGCTCTTCGGGATGGAAATTAAAGAAGAGGACATCATCATCCGTAGCTCCTTCCTCGACCTGCAGCAACCATTCCCTCAAGCCAACAAGTTCGTTAAGCAAAAAGTATTTCTTCGGACGGGTAGAGATAAAAGAGGGAAGGGATTGTTTATATATCTCTGCTACTCTTCTCTGGACGGTAGCAAGCTCCTGGGAGAGAATTCCAAGGGAAATGGGCTTTCCTGCTTTCCGCAAGAGCCTCTCTATATCCCCCTCTAACGGTCTGTTAGAAGGTTCCTTTCTGTGGCTTAGGTCAACGAAGCCATCCTCAATAATTCCTTCATCCCAGAGAGAGAGGAGATATCTAACGAGGCGCTTGGGAAGGCGGAAGCCCTTCTTTTCCAACAGGGAAGGGAATTCCTTTACCAACACGGGCTTCCCACGCTCCAGAAGTATATCCCTTACCAAATCATAGAAAACACGCACAGCAAGTATTCCCTCTAAATGAGAGATTGTCTGGTCCAAAATTTCACCTCCTTAGGATTCTTATCTCCACTTTCCACGGTAATTAACAAAATTAACATATTTTCTTGCATTTACCAAAAATCTTTCCACTACTTCTCTTGTGTAAGGTTGCAACTTGCGGAATTCCTCATCCATCGCCGCCTCCGGTTGATAATCCTGGAGAATCCATCTCTGCGCTCCCTTAATCGTTTGACCGATAGCTTCTATTTCCTTATCAGTTATTAAAGATGGGACAAGAGTGGTGCGGAACTCGTGCTCCACCCTGTTTCCCAGTAGGAATTCCACGCTTTCCCTGAGCCTATCAAGGTTCAAGCCCTTTATTCCACTTGCCAATTCGTATCTTTCATCAAAGGGAGCCTTGATGTCCATCGCTATGTAATCTATTAGCTTAGCTTCAACGAGCTCCCTCAATATAGCTGGATTGTAGCCATTGGTGTCAAGCTTCGTCTTCTTCTTCAGCCTTCTTATCTCCTGTAGAAGGAGATTTAGATGGGGATAGATTGTCGGTTCGCCTCCCGTTATGACAACACCGTCTATCCACTGTCGCTGTTTCTTCAAATAGCTTGCTATGACTTCCCAATCAACATCCTTTATCTTTTCAGGTTCACAGACGAGCTGCCAGTTCTGGCAGAAGGGACAGTGGAAATTGCATCTCGGGAGGAAGATGACCGCTGAGATAAAGCCATCCCAATCGATGAAGGAAACCTCTATAAAACCTTTTATATCTATCGGTTTTGTTGGGGTGAGTTGATTATTCACCTTTGTTCAAGTAGCTGTATATCTCCTCTTTTGTTGGTGTGGTTCCTCTCCAGCCAGCGATTTCCTCGTCATCGTCGTTGACGATGATTATCCCTGGCGTGGAGGAAACGCTATAAAATGAGGCTTCCGCGAGACCTTCCAATGTCTTAACATCATAATAACACACCTCTACCCCTTCCATTTCCAATTCCTTGCCAAGCTTTTTAGCTGCAGGACAACGGGGACAATCCTCTTGCCAGAATATCTTCAACTTCATATTTCAACCTCCTCTGCGAACAGTTTGTAGCTATCTGCATTAATGATCTTGACTGTGACGAAATCCCCTATGCGGCAGGTTTTGCTCCTTAAAATCACCTCGCCATCCACCTCTGGCGCCTCCCTGTAAGAACGACCTCTAAACCTTTTGCCATCAAACCTCTCTACCAGTATTTCCATTTCCTTATCTATGAACTCCCTATTTTTCTCTCTCGCAATTTCTTCCTGAAGAGACATAGCCCTTTTAAGCCTTTCCTTTACTACTGAAGGAGGAAGCTCTGGCAGGCGGGAAGCCGGTGTCCCTTTTTCGGAATAGTAGGGGAAGAAACCAACTTTATCCAATTTCGCCTGTTCCAGAAAAGAGAGGAGAAACTGGAAATCCTCCTCGCTTTCAGTGGGAAAGCCCACTATAAAGCTGGAACGAAAGCAAGCAGAGGGAATAGCTTCCCGAATTCTCTCTATTAGGGTAAGATACTCATCTATGGAGCCGCCTCTTCCCATAAGTCCTAATATGCGAGGAGAAGCGTGCTGGAAAGGGATGTCAAAATATTTAACTATTTTATCGGAGTTAGCCATCGTCTCCAAAAGGATTGGGGTAACCCTTGCGGGATGCATATACATAATACGTATCCATTTAACATCAATCTTTAAAAGTTTAACAAGTAAACGGGGAAGCGTCAACTCCCCATATAGGTCCAATCCATATCTTGTTGTTTCCTGAGCGACCAAAATCAACTCTTTTATCCCTTTTTCTGCTATCTCCTCCGCCTCTCTCAATATTTCTTCCTCTTCTCTGCTACGATACCTTCCCCTGATAAAGGGAATGGTGCAGTAGTGACACCTGTTATCGCAACCATCGGCTATCTTAAGATAGGCATAAGGGTAGGTAGTGAGAAGAATGCGGGAGGGTGTATTTAGAGGGTCAGGCTCGCCCACATCATTAGTCCGCTTACCCTCTTTGGCTTGCCGCAATGCTTGGGGGAGTAGCCAACCCTTTCCCAGACCGAGCACCACATCAGCATCTATGGAGGCGAGCTTATCCCGCCATCTTTGAGGCAAACAGCCAACAACTGCTACCAATTTTCCCTTCTTTTTGGCATTTCTAATCTCCTTCAACGATTCCCTAACAGCAGGTCTGATGAAGGAGCAGGTATTTATGACCACAGCTTCCGCTTCCTCCTCCCCTGTGAGAATGAATCCTTCCTTGGCAAGGAGAGATAGAAGGCTCTCCGTATCCACCCTGTTCTTGGGGCATCCAAGGCTGATGAATGCTACCTTCACTTACTCCTGTTCCTCTGTAGTTGATGAAAACATCTCTTCTACTTCCTCGGGAGTAACGAGAACCTCCCTCGGCTTAACCCCCTCTTGAGGTCCAACTATCCCTCGCTCCTCCATCATCTCCATTAATCTCGCGGCTCTGTTATAACCAATCTTCATCTTCCTTTGCAACATAGAGGTAGAAGCCTGTCGCAGGGTAGCCACGAGCCGGACAGCTTGTTCAAATAACTCATCATCGCTCGCTTCCTCCAACATCAGCTCTCCCAGAGCTACAGGCTTGCTCCATTCCTCGAGAGGAGTGGGTCCGCCCTGCTTTCGCCAGAATTCCGCTAACTTCTCCATTTCCCTCTCGCTCACATAAGGAGCTTGAATACGGATAGGCTTGGGCGAATCCAGCGGGGCAAAGAGCATATCACCACTTCCTATTAGTAGCTCTGCACCTCCAGTATCAAGAATTACGCGGGAATCCACTTGGGTGGAAACGGCAAAGGCTATGCGGGAAGGAAAGTTAGCTTTTATCAAACCAGTTATTATATCAACAGAGGGACGCTGGGTAGCAACCACAAGATGAATCCCCGTTGCCCTTGCCAACTGAGCAAGACGGCAAATCATCGCTTCAACCTGCGCCTTCTGCTTTGTCAACATTATATCGGCGAGCTCATCAATAACAATGACGAGATAGGGGAGCTTAGCCTCGGGGAACCGCTGATTGTAGCCAAAGATGTTGCGAACGCTATTCTCAGCAAACAAGTCATACCGCCTCTCCATCTCCCTTAAAGCCTTTTGGAGCACGATGACAACATCCGTTACCTCTCTTACCACCGGTTCAACGAGATGGGGAATATTATCAAATAGGGTTAACTCCACCCGTTTCGGGTCAACGATTATCATTCTCAAGTCATCTGGAGAAAATTTATAAAGAAACGAAGCGATAAGGGAAGAAAGAAAAACGCTCTTACCTGAACCAGTAGCTCCACCGACTAGGAGGTGTGGCATAGCGGAAAGGTCAGCGTATTGGGGTGTTCCCGCTACATCCAATCCAAGGGGGAAGATTAGCTTATTGTGGTTTTTCCAAAACTGCTCGTTTTCTATCAGCTGGCGAAGGTAGACGGTGCTCGCAACTTTGTTGGGGACCTCTATACCGATGGCAGATTTGTTCGGGATAGGAGCTTCAACCCTTACGGATTTAGCTGCAAGCTCCATAGCGAGGTTATCCGCCAGGCTGACTATCTTGTTGACCTTTATCCCGGGGGCCAAGCGAACCTCGTAGCGGGTCACCGTCGGTCCCCTGGAAACCTCAACAACTTCCGCTTGAACATTGAAATCCGCAAGGGTGCGGGTGATTATTGCAATGTGCTCCTTAGCTTCACTCTCCAATCTCTTTTCCCCCACTTCGCGGGGTTTGTTCAAGAGGTCAAGGGGTGGCAATTGCCAGGGAGCCTTGGAAGGCACCTTAATCTCCTTTTGCTCCTTCTCGCCCTTCTCTTTTTTATCGGTGGCTACCTTCTCCTTCCTGCGGAAAAGGGAAGGAAACTTGAATTTTCTCTCGGTAGATTGTTTGGATTCAGCGGGAACAAGTGTCTTCAGAGATACCCCACCGCTACCTGTCGGTTGAAGCTGGGGTGAAGGCTCCTCAATTTTTTTGAATCGCTGAGTTATTTCCCGCAAGGGCGAGCCTATTGTTACGAGGATACTTATAAAAAGGAGAGCAAGGATAACCACGAAGGAGCCATAATAGCCGAACGACATATGGAGAAGGAAAGCGAAAGCTCCACCTATGTATCCTCCTCCTCTCCCTTCCTTCGCTATCTGCCATATATTGGACATACCGAGCCCCTTTATAAGCGGCAGGTGAAAGAGGGAAAGGATTGCAACGAGGAAAAGGGATGTGCCGAGGAAGGCATTTCGCGTTTTGTGTTTCTCCAATCTTATCAGGGTGGAAATGCCCAGGAAAAATAGGGCAAGAGGAAGAAGGAAGGAACCCTCTCCGAGGAAGAGGGAGAGATATCTACAAGCTCTCGCCATCAGCCCACCCTCATTGAAAAGAAGAGCGATAAAAACGATAAGTCCGAGGGCAATGAGGGATATGCCAATGGCATCGTAGGCAAGCGGGCTGAGCTGGATTTCCTTCTTTCCCGTCTCCTTCCTCGTTCTGGAACGCTTACCATTCTTCGCAGGTTTCTTCATCGCTTTTTTATGCGCCATATCCAAGAGATAATTTTAATAAAGGAAAAAATTATGTCAACTTTTCCTTATTTTGCTTAAGAATTTGAGTTTATGGGAAAATCGGTTCTCGCGCTACAAGCATACAACCTAAACAACTCAAAAATATTAGATGCTACAAACAAGATTCTTAAAATAGAGCGAAATCACTTTATGATTCAAAAAGCTTTTTCTTGATAATTTTGCCGTCTTTCCTCAAAAATAAATTGCTTTGAAAGCTTGTTCCGTTTATTCATTGTTATACCTCCTTACCTTTATTTGATATGCTTTGTCAAGTCTTTTTTCCAACATCTCAATCCGTTCTGATAGTTCGAATAAGTCTATGTTAGCTCTCATTGCCTTTA
>JACIXQ010000089.1 GCA_014360465.1 bacterium | reverse complement strand
GGGCGGCTCCGCCGCCCCCTATTCTAATCTTTATATCTTTATTTCCTTGTGCTTTTCAGCCGACTTGTAGATGGAGTCAAGGATAGTCTGAATGATGAGCGCCTGCTCTATGTTGGGAATGGGCTCCTTATCCTCCAAAATGCAGTCAATGAAATGGCTTATCTCTCCGAGGAAGCCATCCGTGGGTGGGAGGGAGGGAGCTATATTCACTGGCTGGCGGTTGAGGTCTGTATAGAGGCGTAGAGGAGGCCATTCCGCTCCTGCCTTAGTTCCTTGAATTGAGGCGCCGAACTTCTCCTCGTCAACATGGGAAGCCCAGCTTACCTGCAGGAGGATAGTTGCACCGTTTTCCAGACGGATTAAAGCGTTGGCAAAGTCCTCTACATCGAACTTTCCTCCCTCTTCGGGGATACCCCAGCCGCCAGCTCCCTCGCCGAAGGGACCGAACTTGGCATATGTTTCAGCACTCACGGTCACGGGTTTTGGGTAACCCATAAGGTAGAGAAGCAAATCAAGGATGTGGACGCCGATATCTATGACCGGTCCTCCGCCGGCTTTCTCCTTTTGGGTGAACCAACCGCCCATTCCTGGTATTCCCTTTCTTCTTACCCAGCGGGCAAGAGCGGAATAAATCTCTCCGAAATATCCATCCTCTATTAATTGCTTGAGGTACTTCCCCTCTGCGCTGAACCTATAAACGAGCGTGGTCATATACTTTTTCCCGCTTTTCTCAACTGCTTCCTTCATTTTTTCCACTTCTTTGACATTGCGAGCGGGTGGCTTCTCGCAGAGGACATGCTTGCCCGATTCAAGTGCAGCAACGGTCATCGGCATATGGAGGTAGTTGGGAGTGCAGACGGAGACGGCATCCAGCTCATCCATCTCCAGCATCTTCTTGTAATCTATGAAGACATAGGGAACCCCATACTTTTCAGCGAGTTTCTTCGTCTCCTCTTCCCTCACATCGCAGAGAGCAACGACTTCCGCTTTGGGGTTCTTCTTATAGGCCTCAAGGTGAACCCTGCCGATGCCAATACCGATTATGCCAACTCTAACTTTATCCATATATAAATAGCACCTCCTGAATATTTTTTAAATGACGAATTGGGAAAGATGCTTGAGCCCTAAAAGGAGTCCTTCCTTGAACCTTGGACCGTGGAATACAGGGTCTTCATGCTCAATATCAAGGTTATTGCTGTAGCCGACATCCATAAGAGCGGAGATTACAGCTTGCCAATCAACTTCTCCCCAGCCTGGTATTCTGTATCGCCACCAGCCAGTGCCGTAAATCGTTGCCTTGCCGAGCTTGTGGTAGAAAATCTCCGTATCCTTTGCGTGCACATGATATATGCGGTCGCCGAAATCCCTTATCGCCTGGATGTAATCAGCTTGCAACCAGAGAAGGTGAGAAGGGTCGTACTCCAAGCCGAGATAGGGAGAATCTATTGCCTCAAACATCATCTCCCAAGCTTCTGGAGTGAATGCGATGTTAATGCCGCGGAAGGGATGCCCTCCCATCATCGGGCAGTTCTCAAACGCAATTTTAACATTTCTCCTTTCCGCCTTTTCCACATAGGGAGCGAATACCTCCTTGAAGATGGGGATATTCTCCTCAATGGATAGCTCGGGAACTCTTCCGGCAAAGGTGCAGATGACCCTGACATCCATTTCTGCAGCTACATCTATCAACTTGAGGAAGTAATCCTTGATGCGGGCGCGAATCTTCTCATCGGGGTCAAGGTGATTGGCATAGAATCCCAGGGCGGATATCTCTATCTTGTTCTTTTCGCATATCCTTCGCACATCGTCAATATCCCTACTTGTCAGTTTCTCAGCATCAAGGGAGGAGCCTGGTCCGGCGGCGAGCTCCAGACTACCGAAACCAGCCTCGTTCGCCCAACGAACGATTTCCTCGCTGTAATCTGTGAGGAATCCTATTTTCATCTGTTCATACCTCCTTGTTATTTTTGGATTTTTGATAATTTTAAAGATTCTTTTTTATTAGTCTATAGGAATTTTATATCTGATTGGAAGTTTAAGGAAGCCCTTTATGTTATGGGCTCCTACATTTTAGAAATTTAAAAAATGCTTGAATAGTTATGGATTTTCAATTAAAATTAACATAAATCGTTACGAAAGGGAGGTCAGGACTATGGCGTCAAAGGAGCTTTTAGACCTACTGAATCAGGCGATAGCCAGGGAGTTGCAGGTATCTGTCCAGTATATGTGGCAGCATGTGCTGTGGAAGGGGATTCAGGGTTTCGCTGTTAAGGATGTCCTAAAAAGCATCGCAATTACGGAGATGAAACATGCGGAGGCAATAGCTGAACGCCTCGTCTATCTGGGAGGCAGACCCACCACAGAGCCAAGCCCAATTTATGTGGGCGAAAATTTGAAGGATATGCTTGAGCGGGATAAATTGGACGAGGAATGGGCAATTGAGCTTTACAAGAGGATAATAAATATCGCTCAGAATGAAGGAGATATCACAACAGCCAGGCTCTTTCGCTCTATACTCGCAGATGAGGAGGAGCATCACGATATCTTCACGAGCCTTTTGGAGTAAAGAAGGTATAGAGAAATAAAAAAACAGGAAGGTTTTTGGAATATCTTGTTTGATTTTTCCTGGGAGAAAGTCCATATTTCTTCACTTGTCCCTGTACTTTTCGGATTCGTCGTTGCCCTTTCTGTTTTCGCTTTTCTTTCTTGTTTGACAATCGTGTGGAAAATCCTTCAAGTTGGTCCTATTGCCTTCGGATTTTACGAAATTGTTTTTCTTCTCATTATCACTCCGCTTGCCCTATTGCTCCAATTTTTCCTTGCAAGGCTTGTTTTGGAAGTCTTTATGGCACTTTCAGACATATACCAGGAAATCGGGAAACTGAAAGGAACAAAATTTGGAGATTCAGAAAATCGTGAAAGGAGGTGATAAAACTTGAAAAAAGAAAAAGGATTCTGGGAATCACTTTTCGACCTTACTTTCTCGAGCTTCGTTCTGCCAAAGCTTGTCCCAGTCCTATACATTATAGCCATTGTTTTCATATCGCTTTTTATCCTCATCTACATAGTCGTCGCTTTTTCCCACAATATCTTCTTAGGTCTATTGATGTTGGTCGTTGGTGCTCCGATTATGTTCTTCCTTTATCTATTTTCGGCACGTTTATGGTTGGAGGCGCTCTTGATACTCTTTCGGATAAGGGAGGACCTACAGGAGATGAAAAAGGAAAAAGAAACGGTAGAGAAGCCAGCAGAAGAGGAGACACAAGAGGAAAACTAATAAAAAATCAATGGAAGGAGGTTTATGAACTATGAAGAGCATAAAGGGCACGAGGACGGAGAAGAATATACTCACTGCCTTCGCTGGGGAGTCCCAGGCGAGGAACCGTTATTCCTTCTTCGCCAAGAAGGCGCGAGAGGAGGGATATGAGCAGATAGCGGCTATTTTCCTTGAGACCGCTGAGAACGAGCGTGAGCATGCGAAGAGGTTGTTCGGTTTTCTTGAAGGTGGTGAAGTGGAGATACAGGCATCTTTCCCCGCAGGCGTCATCGGAAGCACGGTGGATAATCTGAAGGCGGCAGCTGATGGTGAGCACTACGAGAACACCGTTATGTATCCCGAGTTCGCCAAAATCGCCGAGGAAGAGGGTTTTCCAGTGATTGCTGCGGTTATGCGAGCGATTGCTGTGGCGGAGAAGCATCACGAGAAGAGGTTTCTTACCTTGCGAGAGAACATCCTTCAAGGGAAGGTATTCAAGCGGGAAGAGGTTGTGAAGTGGAAATGCAGGGAATGTGGATATGTCCATGAAGGTAAGGAGCCTCCAGAGGTTTGCCCCGCCTGTGGGCATAGTAAGAACTTCTATGAGCTATTAGTGGAGAATTATTGATTTTAATATATTGCCTTTCCTGCGGGGGGCGTTAATAATTCAATACGATGGGAAGAATAAACCCAGCCTTTTGGTTGAGAATAGCATTAAGCGCCCCCCGCATAAGACAAGAGGAGTGGGGAATGTTAGATGGCTTATCGAAGTGGTTAATTGCAATCAGAGCGAGATTTCTCATTATGACCCTTCTTTCCTGCGCCATAGGCGGACTTTTGGCATTCAAGGTGGATAAATTTCATTTTTTAAATTGGCTTTTATGCACCAATTTCTTTATCTTCGCTCATGCCACAGGCAATATCCTTAACGACCTCATAGATTACCTACTTGGAATAGATAGTGGAGATTATCTTCGCCTGCACGATGAACCCCATCCTTTAGCGCATAATCTGATGAACTTAAAGGAACACATTTTTTTGACGCTTGCAACAGGGGTTTTGGCTTTGGTATCGGGAATATATCTCATCCATCAATATGGTCATTTATCCCTTCTCCTTTTCCTATTAGCGGTATTTTTCCTCCTCTTCTATACTTACCCCTTGAAACATATCGGTTTAGGCGAGATGGTGATTTTCGTCGTTTGGGGTCCGCTAATGGTGGGCGGAAGCTATTTCTTCTCTTCAGGGGAATGGAGCTGGCGGGTTGTTCTTGCTTCCACTCCATATGCTCTTGCCGTTACAGCTGTTCTATTGGGAGACCATTTGGATAAATATAAGCAGGATAGAGCAAAAGGCATACGAACGCTTCCCGTTATTTTGGGGGAGAAAAAGACGAGAATCCTGACGATAACGACGCTTCTCTTCCAATACCTAACACTTTTCTATCTCGTAGCGACTCGCTTTTTCTCACCCGTTATGTTTCTTGTCCTCTTCACATTTCCATCTTTTTTGAAAGCCGTAAAAATCCTTGAAGCACCTATGCCCCAGAAGAAGCCGAATGATTTGGGAGATTTCGCCGTAGATACTTGGCCACGTTGGTTCAGAGCTGTAACATTTTGGCATACGATAAGATTTGGAACCGCCTTTTTGGCGGCTCTAATTATTGATGTTATTTTGTCAAGATATATTCTAATTTTATGAGCAGGAAAGGTTAAACAGCAGAGATGAAAAGACCAAATCTTTCAATGTGGTTAAAGGCGCTCACTATCGTTCCGCGAGTGAGTAAAGAGGAATGGGACAATCTGGATGGAATCTCAAAATGGCTCATAGCGACTCGCTCGGTCGTTCTCATAATGACCTTTCTCTCTTCCGCCATTGGTGGTCTTCTGGCTTATAAATTGGGGAAATTCCATTTTATGCCCTGGCTTATCTGCACAATCGGGCTAATCCTCGCTCATTCAACTAATAACCTTCTCAACGATTTTATAGACCATTTCCAGGGAGTTGATAGGGGAAACTACTTCCGCGTCCAATACGGTCCCCAACCATTGGAGAGTGGGCTTATGAGCTGGAAAACCCATCTTCTTTATATCTTCTTCACGGGCTTTTTCGCCCTCGTTATCGGTCTTTACTTGATTTACCTTAGAGGTTTAGTCGCCCTTCTTCTCTTTCTCCTTGGTGCATTTTTCCTCCTTTTTTACACTTTTCCCCTTAAATATATCGGAGTGGGGGAACTTGCTGTCCTAATAGTTTGGGGACCATTGATGGTAGGAGGGAGCTATTTTATAACCTCTGGTGAGTGGAATTGGCAGGTTGTTATTGCTTCCCTTCCCTATGCCCTTGGCGTTACGACGGTTCTTTTGGGAAAGCATCTTGACAAATATGAGTTTGATAAGCAAAGGAAGATACGAACATTGCCTGTTTTGTTGGGAGAAAGCAGGGGAAGGGCTCTGACAATCTTCTGCATGCTCGCCCAGTATTTATCTGTAATATATCTTGTGATAATTCGTTTCTTCTCTCCCGTCCTGCTTGTAGTTCTCTTTATCTTACCTTCATTTTTCTATGTTTACGGAATATACAAAGGTCCGAAGCCAAAGGAAAAGCCCGAGGGATACAGGGACGATGTTTGGCCTTTATGGTTCGTTGCAGGGGCATTTTGGCATAACAGAAGGTTCGGCATAGCTTATATTGTAGGATTGATAATTGATGTTGTTTTGACGAAAATAAGGATAGGATTTTAGCGCTCTTAGGGAGGAATTGAAAAAAATTGAGATTGCTAAAAATTTCTTTTTGCTTCTTATTTAGTATACTCAGTGCTTTGCCACTTGACGGAATGCGTAAGTGGAATAACTCTATGCTTTTCTCAAAGGGAATTTGGAAGAGTATGAATGAGGCAAAGGTAGAAGTGACCGAAAGCGGGCTCAAGGTGGAGGTTGCGCCCGATAGAAAATGGGGACTCGCCTATTTCTCCAACCTTTATTTGCCAAATGATATTTCCTCCATAAAAGTCTCAGTTGCTGATGTGAGCCCGAATGGAAAATGGGTTATGAAGTTGAGGGGAAACCTCCTTGGTGATGGTGTCGACCGCACCATTCATCTTTTTACCTCGACTGTGAAGGGAAACGAGACCATCAACCTGGACCCACGCTTCCCTCTACATTGGAAACCGCCTTTGGAGCTACAACTTGGCTTAGAAGGCGAGCCAGGTGCTTATGCAGTTTTCAAATCTGTTGAATTTTTGCGAGGGATGAGGAGGAAAACGCCTTCTGTTCCAATAGGGCAAAAAAGTTTTGAGGCGATAGAGCTTATGCCGGATTTCCCCCAGCCCTTTAAGCTTATTGACTGGCGCTCCGTTGCCCGTGCGTATATAAATTTTGTCTTTGATTTTGAGAAAAAGGGGGAATTCTTGCCTTTGATATGGCTTGATGAAACTGATAAGAGCCAGCCAGCTTTCGGATTACAAAGCTATGTGGGAACGAAACAGAGGGGCAACGACCATGAAGCTGTCACAACCCTTTCCGCTCTCCTCACCACAAGCTTGATGGGAATTGATAAAAGCGATTTTCTCCCTATGGCAAGAGCTTATTTCAGTGAGGAAACAGGCTTAGTGCTGAACCGCAAGGGGATGAAGAATTCCAGCGGTGATTGGTGGTATGATATATGGCCATCTATGCTCTTCCTGATGCTTTGGGATAGGAATCCGAAGTTGGATGATGGGAGCATTCTGAAATCAATCGCTGATAGATGGTATGAAGCTTGTCTTCATTTAAAGGGAAATAAGGAGCTTCCCGATTTCAACCACACTGCTTTTGATCTCCAAACCCTAAAGCCAATAGATAGGGGGTGGGTGGAGCCAGATGCTGGCGCTGGAATCGCTTGGTTGGAATATATCGCTTGGTTAAAATTCGGGGATCAAAGATATCTCCAAACAGTTGATTGGTGCTTAAAATCTTTGGAGAGGTGCACCCGCAATCCCTATTATGAGGTGCTTCTTCCTTGGGGAGCCTATATCGCCGCAAGAACGAATGCAGAGTTAGGCAGGACCTATGATGTTGATAAGCTTCTCGGTTGGTGTTTCGGTTTGTGCGATTATCGCTGGGGTTGGGGAACTCTTCTGGGGAATTGGGGAGGATATGATTGCTATGGACTGGTGGGAAGCGCTACCGACCTTGGAGGCTATGCCTATGCGATGAACACATTTGCCCAGGCGGGTGCATTAGCTCCTATCCCTCGTTATGATTCCCGTTATGCACATTGCATCGGTAAATGGCTGCTTAATCTTGCTAATTCGGCCCGCCTCTTTTTCCCCAACGAGCTTCCACCCGATAAACAATCATCCTATTTCTGGGTGAAGAAACAAGGGGGCAAGGTGCCAATAGCCTACGAGGGACTTCGGCAGAACTGGGAGGGGAAAAGCCCCTATGGCACAGGAGACGCTTTGAAAGAGGCGTGGGCGAGGACGGACCTCGGTTTATATGGCTCAGGACATATGGGATTACTTTCAGCTCTTTTTCACCCCACAAATGTAGCGGGGATAGTTATGTGGGATTGCTTAGCTACGGATTTTTATCATCATCCTGCCTATCCTACATATCTGATTTATAATCCTTATGATATGAAAAGAGATGTAGAGATTGATCTGGGTAAAGAAGGGAAGGATATTTACGATGTGGTAAGCCACAGATTTTTGAAGAAGAATGTGAAGGGTAGAGTAAGGGTTTCTATCTCACCCCACTCGGCTATTGTTGTGGTATTATGTCCTTCTAAAGGGAATTTAAGGATGGAAGGCAAAAAATTGTTGCTTAATGGTATAGTTGTGGACTATAATTTTGAAAAATAAATGAAATCAAGACAAAAATTTATTGACACGATTTACTCAATTGTATTAAGCTTTAAATAGGATGAAATTTATTAGATTTGGTGCGAAATAACTTTTAAGCAATCGTTTTATCCCTTTCCTTCGCTTCCAGCAAGTCAATCCCGAGATTAAATAGAGTTAGTTCGCCTTACTTAAATGGTAGTTCCACAAACCGCAGGCAATTTCCATCACTTTATCTCCAAAACCCTCCTTTCTATTTCTCAACACCCCCCAAATTATCCCGAACCTCTTAATACCACTAATTGCATGCTCCACTTTTATCCTTACACTGCTTATCTTCCTATTCTCCATCCTCTCCTGGAGCGTTAATTCTTTCCCCTTCGGTTTCTTCTTTGGCATTTTTATCTTCAGTAATGGATATTCTTTCTCAATCCCCAAATACCCTAAATCAGCATAGACAGAGAAAGCTTCCAATAGTCCGGCTGATAGAGTTGACGAGGGAAATTCCTCTTTGAATGCTTTGTAGTCGTGCTTCTTTCCTTCTACTGTTGGGCCAAGATAAAGTATCCTTCTTTTTTTATTCGTGATAATCGTGTTCTTTTGAGTGTGTCTTTTCTTTTTCCCTGAATAGAATTCCCTCTGCTTCTTTTTGTCTTTGGGCCTCTGAATGGAGCGTTCAACCGCATCAATGAATATTTCTTCAGATTCAGGATATATTTCAAAAAGTTCCTCCAAACTGCGTATCTTCCTTTTTGGCAAAACCATCTCCCCCTCAAGGGTTTCTCGGATAACTGGTAATAGTTTTTGAACATTTCTATAGCTATTCGCTCTATGCATACCGAATAATAAAGCGAGGAGGTCAAATGTAGGATAACACTTCAAATAAAACAGGATAAAGAACAACCTTTTATAGGTATTATCAAGTTTCCCTTTCCTCCCTCCACCTAGCTGACGCTTTCTCTTCCCACTCATAACTTCTTCCTCATAGACCTTTATCCTTTTCATTTCATACACTCTCTCAAATTTTTCTGCTAACGATTTGAACTCCGCTATACTCATCCCTGTAACAGCTTTTATTGCTCTATCCTGTGATAATGCACGGGTTATATCCATAAAAGTCACCTCTATATCATCCAAATCTTTATCTGTGAGCATTAAAATCTATTGACTATTATTTTATTATTTTGTTTAGAATTTTTAAAAATAAAATGCTTGCCTAAGTTTGAACATTTTGTATAATTGCTTTGAGAAATTTTAACAAATGATGTTGACGATGCATAGAAAGGCGTTTATAATTATAATAAATTGGGCTTGCCGGAAGGAAAACCTTATGGTAAGCTTATTAAGCAACAAGTTTATTAAGGAAAGGAGGTGAAAAGATTGAAGAGGAAAGGCTTCACATTGATAGAGTTACTCGTCGTCATAGCTATCATTGCGATTCTGGCGGCGATACTTTTCCCGGTTTTCAGCCGGGCCCGCGAGAAGGCAAGGCAGACAGCCTGCTTATCCAATGCTAAGCAGGTGGCGAATGCGCTGATGATGTATGTGCAAGATTGGGATGAGACCTTCCCCTTCATCACAGCTTGTCCAAATGTGGAGCAAGATAAGCCAAACACTACACCTCAATCCCAGCTACATCCCTATATAAAGAACGCCCAGGTTTGGGAATGTCCATCAGCTACAACTAACAGGACGCGTCCTTATGCCCAAGCTGGGTTCGCTTTTGATGGTGGATGGTATTATCCTGCGGATTTCATCGGTGTAAACATAACCATTGGATGCAATGAGCGTCTTATGCCAAATCTCGGTTGCGGTTGGACTGGGAGGCCGTTGAAGATGGCAAGCCTCGTCGCCCCCGCTGAGACCGTTGCTTTCATAGATTCCCCTATGTTCTCTGGATGCGGAGGAGCAAGGGTTATATTCGCCAATGGCTGTTGTGGCGGGTTATCTGATATAAATCAAAGAAGTCTTAGCAGGAACACTCGTCACTCAGGAGGAGATAATATAGTCTTTGCAGATGGGCATGTAAAATGGATGCAAGCGCTACAAATAGCCAATAACTGCGGGCAGCTGTTTGACCCCTACAAGAGAGACTATCGTAGCTGGTTCGAAGTAAGGGGGATATCGCGCGACGCTATTCTTCCGTAGAGAAAACGAGTAGCGAAAATTTGGGGGCGGGAAGCCCCAGGCTTCCCGCCCCCCCAAAAATTTCTAAAGTAGTCTCTTTTCTCCTTCTATTTTCTTCATCTCCGTTATATCCTTTGCAACTTCCACTTTTCTAAATTCATCTAACATCCCCTTGACCAAGGGGAGGCTCTTTTGGGGATGACATTGCTGAACTTTTCTGCCCAAGATTGCTTTCGTCCTTAAGAAAATCCTTTCCGAGCTTTGATTGAAATATCTAACAATA
>JACIXQ010000088.1 GCA_014360465.1 bacterium | reverse complement strand
CTTCCCTATGCAACTTTCAATATACAGCGAAGAGCCCAGAAGCTTAGCTTCTGGGCTCTTTTTTTCCAGCTTATTTTCTTATTTCCTCAACAAAACCTCGCCTCAATAAAATTTCAATAATTTCACTTCGCCAGGTTGAAGGGTTACTCTCCTCGGAGATAGTTTGCCAAGAGTCCAAAACGGTGAACTCCGCAAGAGAACCTTCTTGGTTGTAGCTGTCGGATTGTGAATATAAATGCTGAACTCCTTCTCTCCCGTTTGAACAACATTGATGAAGACTTCTCTATCATCACAAATTACAGGATGACCGATGAATATATCCTTTTCTCCTTCCCTTAAATCTATCGTGGCATAGGCACTGTCCTTCAATTGCCCAATTGGTCTCGCTAACCCATTATTTCTCTCAAGCAAGAAAGTGCTCCATCTTTCGTTCAACCCTTCAACAACTATGGGCAAAGCGAGTGGCAAATCGGCTTGCTCGAATTTTGCAACAAAGCATTCACCTTCTCCATTTGCTCTCAAAATATATCTACTTTCCTTGATTGTGCCCTTTTCTACCTTAACTTTATACCCCGGTTTTCCCGCCAGACCCATAGCTTCCCTCACCTTCTCTATCCATCTTTCATCAGGCTCAACGGTAAAGGGTGTTCCCACGACAAGAAGCCTTGCATTCACCTTACTCCCCTTTATTAACTCCTTTCCCTCCAAGGGAAAGCGAATTTCCCAGCTTCCGCTATCTTTCTGGGCATAGACATCAAGGGGAGAACTACCAAGGTTGAAAATTGCAACCGAGCCAAGAGGTGAGCCGCAAAAGGCAATGTATCCATCTTTCCCAAGCTCTATCTTCTTCCAATCTGCTATGGCTTGGGGACTTCTCTGGCTTGAAAGTATTTCCCCGTCTTTCGTCCTGATGAACCAACTTTTTGCTCCGGCTCTTTCAAATTGCCCGAGTTTCAATGATTCTATCTTCAAATTTTGCTTGAAGCCGATTTCAAGTTCTACTACTATGGGTGAGAATAATCCAGGTCGCAAATTGAAATATGTTCTCCTTATCGTCGCCTCTATTAGTTTAGAAGGAGTTGTGGGGGCGAGGGTGGACCACACATTGAATGCTGGAACTCCTTTGGGATAAAAGCCGTCACTTTTACCATATCCCATCATCAAATCGGCTGAATCGAGAAGCCTGTCAGTCCATATCCTGCCCTGACTCAAATCCTCCTCTCCCTTATCCGATTTTATTGTGGGAATAACATAAAGCTGGGGGTCGCCACCGGGAGCTCCATCAAAGCCAGGTATCATCCCACCAAGGCGGTTATCGGGTTTATAAGTGGAGGAAGGGGCTATCTGCCCAGCGCCATTCCATGGTCCCTTATTTGGTGTCATCCCCCAGACGAAACCACTCTGTGCCCCTGTTCCATCCTCTCTTCTCTGCATACTATAAGATAGTTGGTTCATCCTGTCGCCGCACATAAATTCCTCTAAAAGTGGTTGGGGACGGTCAAATAGCTCCATAGAGATGGCTCTTTTCCCCTGGATATCCTCCGCTATTACGAAGAGGTTGTGCTGTTGTCCGTGGTTGAAATCCTCCTCCCAGACAAAGTGTTTTTTCCCATTTGGATAGAAATGGCGGATTAAATCCTCGCCATCATAAACCTTTATATCACGCAGCCCCTTATCTGATTCCACAACTAATCTTAGTCTCCATCTCCAGTGTGTCCAATCAAACCAGTCGTAGTTCTCATAATCCCTTGGTCCGATGAATCGCCATTCAACTATGCGAGGACCATTTGAGACATAGCGAAGGTGGCAGTAGGGTGGCATTGAGGCGTGCCAAGTGGAGAATTGCTCCTTCAAATCGCTCAGGCTTTCTCCCTCAAAATAGTTTAGGAAACCTTCCTTGACAGCTTTTTCCAATTGGGATGGCTCGTCTATGAAGCAGATAGCGAACGGCCAAAGGGATTCCCCCCTGTTTTCAAGATGGGCATAGCCATAAATCAGCTCATCAAGGAGTTTGGGCTTATTCTGGCGAAAGTCCTGGGTAAAGATTGCTACAGCATCATAGGCTCTGAACTCGTAGTAGGGGCAGGGGTTTAAGGAATGGAGCCAGGAACCTATCGTTAGGTTCATCCTGTTTAGATTGTGCATCCAGTCAAGAAGGACCATTCCGACCTGTCCGGGATATTTCAAATCCGGATGAGTGATTGCGAATCTCCTTTTCTCATCAAGCAGATAATCATCGGGATAGCGAGTGCGGAACCCAGCGGAGAAGTAGTTGTTGCCATAGCCATCCTGAAAGCGAAAGCCAGGCACAGCGAGAAAATCCTTCTCTCCTACAGCCTCGCATTCCTTAACGAGCTTCTCCCAATCTTCCTTTGAAAGATTAGCGAAGTCTTCCAAGAAAACGATGAAATCCAATCCCAATGAACGAGCTTCTCTTACATAATCGGCGACCTTTCCTTTTCCTCCTGAAAGCTCTGTTTGAACTCCCACGATTCCCTTAAAGACCCTCGGTGGTGGAGGAAAACGGGGATTTTTCCAATCCCAGGGTGGAATTTGGGGAAGCTTGGGCTCTTCAAGAAGCTGGGTAGGTGTTTTCGCACCGCCAAATTTCCCTGACTTTATTGATGGTTCGGCAAGCCAATGAAAAGTATTTAGAAGAAGGTGAAGGAAATCGCTTGGTTGGCTATCAAGACCGCTTTCCATCACTATTCCCCTCAAGGCGGTTGCATATCCGCCCCAAAGATGATAAGAGGCATTTATTCCACAGAGAGCGATTCTTCCTTCGCCATACGAACGAATGGCGAAGATGGGAGGAGCGGGAATGCCATCGCTTGTGATTCGTTCAGGAGGAAGTCCTCTGGCAGCGCTCGTCCAGGGCTCGCTTTTTGAAGTTTGCTCCCCCCTAACGATAATTTGCCACTCTCCTCCCACATCGAAGGGAAGGGTTGCTGAACAACCACCAGCATATTCGCTAATAGGATACCAGATTCCTTGGACTCCCATGCTCACAGGCGAGGGGATTATATTCTTGGTATGGGCGAAGATTATACCCCAAGGTGTATTACCATCTCTCTGATTTTGGGGGTCTCTAATCGTCTCGGGGCGTAGGCGAGCATTGATGGCGTCAAGCAAGAGGAATTGGCTGTTCCAATCCTCAAGATGTTCGCCCTTCCACAAGCTGATGAAAAGACCACCACCCTCCTTCACGAAGTTGAGGATAGTTTCTCTTTCCTTCTCTCCCAAGTAGGCGCCTCCCCGCAGGAGGACAACAACATTGAATTGCTTGATATAGCTCTCATCGGGAAAATCCCAACGCCAATCGAACTCAAATCCTGCTTCCTGCAGCTTTCTCGCTACAGTTCTATCCTCCAAGCTGGTCTGAAGGAAAAGGATGGATAGCTTCTCTTGGGCTAAACATAGCCCAAGCAAGACGAAAGGGATAATAAATAACTTCTTCATTTTTTCACCTCCATTTTACAACCTATTTTAATTGCTTTCACCTCCATCTGGTCCTCGTTGAAGGTAGCCATGGTGGCTGGCCAAAGCTCAATCCTGTTCAGTTTTCCCGGTTTTATATAAGGGGTGATATTTACCTCGCTTATTATCCCGAAGGGAGGTCTTTCCTTAAAAATAAATTGCTTTGAAAGCTTGTTCCGTTTATTCATTGTTATACCTCTTTACTTTTATTTGATATGCTTTGTCAAGTCTCCGTTCCAACATCTCAATCCGTTCTGATAGTTCGAATAAGTCTATATTAGCTCTCATTGCCTTTAGTTTTTCTTTCGTCTCCTCCGACACCTCGGAAAGTTCTAACACTCTATTGTATGGCGTGTTGAAATCTTTTTGCACTCTTACCTTGTATAACGCCTAACAAGTGACCAATCCTTGCTTTCTACATAAGTAGCATCATTCTTGCGATGGGAAGGAGAACGCCTAAACTTTATACCCTTCTCTTGGCAAAATCTATACATATGACGGTTCAAGAATTCTGAACCGTTATCCGTGTGTATACTCTTTACATTTATAGGCACATCGAGGATGTCTACTTCCATATCCCCGGTTTCCTTTTTTTTCTTATCAAAATAGCTTTCCGTGGGAACGGCTCTTTTAACATTTGAGCTGAGGGGATTGCTTTTGTATTTTCCCTATCTTCAAAAGATAAGGGACTATCTCTTCTTATCCAAGAGCTGTGCGATATAAGAGCGTGTCCAGTATAGAATTGTACATAACTCGTTAAGTAAAAGAGTCTTCTCTTTCTTTGTTGCTTGTCTATACCTGGTGGCATTCGCTTTTATTATTGCACGTTTGCTCTCAAGGGTGTATACTTCTTCCGGAATTGAGGCAAGTATCTTCCTACACCGCCTTTTAGAAGGTTTGTTACAGGAATAGATTGTAAGAGATGCTTGCCTCCTGTCATTATTTTTATTGAGGAAACTACCCCTTTTCGAGTAAATTATTTTTGAGGAAGAGTGTGAGGTTCTCTTTTTTGCGATTTTTAGGTATAATTTACAATATAGGAGATTTATTTTTAGCTTTTCCAGATTTTCAATTGATGGGACACTATGAGCAAATAGGCATAATTGGCTCCAACAAAGGTTTAATATTTTGGCAAAATCTGATATGTTGGAAGATTTACTTGTGTTTTAATAGTCGGTTTTACCAGGCAGTTTTTTAATCTACATATTTGCAATTTCATCGTTAAATTTCTGAAAATGAGAGCTCTTGTCAGATTTTTAAAAGAAGAAACAATATTGTTCGTGAGCGTTTTCAAGTGGATAATGCTCTCCTCCCTTGTGGGTGTGCTGGTTGGTATTTCGGTAGGTATATTCTTGAAGACACTGGATGCCTCAATAAAATTCACCGAAACCTTCCCCTATTACTTCCTCTTACTTCCTTTCGCTTTTTTCTTGAGCGCATTTCTAACGATGCGCTTTGCGCCGGACGCCGAGGGACACGGGACTGAAAAGGTTATAGAGGCGGTTCATAAATATGCCGGTAAAATCAACCCCCTTGTTGTCCCCGTTAAATTTGTAGCCACGATAATAACCCTTATGATGGGTGGGTCAGCAGGAAAGGAAGGTCCCTGTGCCCAAATCGGGGCTGGAATTTCCTCCATTCTCGCTGATTTTCTAAAGTTTGACGAAAATGACCGCAAAAAGCTTGTCATTTGTGGAATCAGCGCTGGGTTCGCTTCTGTTTTTGGTACCCCCATAGCAGGAGCTATATTCGGAGTGGAAGTGCTTTATGTGGGAAGCCTTCTTTATGATGTGCTTCTACCCTCTTTTATTGCCGGATTAATAAGCTATCACATCACCTCCTCCCTTTTTAAGATAACCTATTTTCGGCATCCCCTTGTGTATTCTCCCGTTTTTAGCGATGTCTTCCTCATAAAGATTATCATCGGAGGGATTTTCTTCGGTTTATGCGCTCGTCTCTTCATTGAAGTTATGGAAATGGTGGAAGGCTTAAAGATAATCCTTAACCTCAATAAACTCCTGGCAAGCCTCATTGGGGGCTTCAGCCTCGCCATTCTGGCACTTGCTTTTTCCAAACAATACCTTGGCTTGGGGCTTGATACCATCCAATCCCTACTCCAAGGAGGTTCAATCGTTTGGTATGCATTTCTCCTTAAAGTGCTTTTTACTTCCATCACTTTAAATTTCGGAGGAAGTGGAGGTATAGTTACCCCTATCTTCTTCATCGGCGCCTCCTCCGGTGCCTTCCTTTCGAAATTCCTCAATGTTGATAGCTCAACCTTTGCGTCCATCGGCTTTGTAGCAACGCTTGCGGGAGCAGCAAATACCCCTATCGCAGCAAGCATTATGGCGGTAGAACTATTTGGAGCAAACATAGCGCCCTATGCAAGCCTAGCCTGTGTGATAAGCTTTATTATGACGGGGCATAAAAGTGTGTATCCCTCACAGGTGCTTGCTATACGAAAATCTACATCCGTAAAAGTGCAAGCAGGAGTAGTAGTGGAGGAAATAATACCCGAGATAAGTTTAAGAAGAAAAAGTTTAACCTATTTATTGCTCAGGATTTTCCTTGGATTTAAAAAAAAAATTAAAGCAAATATATAAAAAGAGAAGCTGAGAAAATAATGGACTTTCCCGAATGTTTACCACATTATAAAATAATTTAAAAACAAAAAGATAGAATAGGAGGAGAAAGGCTTGAAAAGAAGCGGATTAACATTATTTTGTCTTTTGCTTTTGTTATCTTTGAGCGGTTTTCCCATAACTTTTAACCCAACAACTATGATGAGAGTGCGGGATATAAAGCCCGGGATGAAGGGTTATGGGCTTACAGTTTTTAAGGGGACGAAGATAGAAAAGTTTCAGGTTGAGATACTTGGCGTCTTGCCAAAGGATAACATAACCGGGGATATAATCCTTGCTCGTCTCTCTGGAGGACCTATAACGGAGAGAAACGCCAAAGTGATAGCGGGGATGAGCGGTAGCCCCGTCTATATAAATGGCAAATTGATTGGGGCAGTGGCATTAACTTGGCGATATTCCCTTGAACCTCTTGCGGGCATAACCCCGATAGAGAATATGATAGCCTCGGCTAACAAGGAGGTGCCGATTGGAGGGGCTCTTTCGGCGAAAATCAGCAGCTCCTATCTGCGGGGACTCGGGCTGAGAAACCTCCCTAATGACGACTACATCACGATGGTTCCCATAGCTGTGCCTCTCATTGCTTCTGGCTTCCATCCCAAAGCATTGGAGAGGATTTCCTCTCTTTTTGAACAGAAAGGTTTCCTTTTTATGCAGGCGCCAGCCGGTGGAAAGATGGAGGTAAAGGCAACCCTACAGCCCGGTGCCGCTATAGGTTGCCAATTAGTGAGCGGCGATATGCAGATGACGGCGATTGGAACACTAACCTATATAGATGAGAATGGGGAATGGCTTGCTTTCGGTCATTCAATGATGGATATGGGCGATGCCCAGATGTTAGCTGTTTCCGCCTACATCCACGATGTCATCCCCAGCATTGATTTTTCAACTAAGCTTGGCTCTCCTGGGCTCCCTGTGGGTGCTCTAACAAGAGATGGTTATTTCGCCATCTATGGAAAGGTTGGACAGAGCCCCAGGATGATTCCCGTTTCAATATCTGTCAATAACGGCGAAAAGACGCAAACATTCAATGTTGAGGTCGTTAAGCATCCTTCTCTTTACGATAGCCTAATAGCATCCACCGTTTCCAACGCTGTTTTCCTTTCCTGCCCTGACCCAGTGGATGTGTTGGCTAAGGTCTCCGTTGATATTCAGTTGGAGGGTGGGAAACGCATAAGCAAAAGAGATGTGTTCTATTCTTCTTCTGGCGCCGAGCTCGACCCTCCCTTCTTCGTGGAGGATATCCTCTATCTACTGGGAAACAATGTCTTCCAAGCTGTTTATCCGGAAAGTGTTTCCGTTAATGTTAATATTGAAAAGGGAAGGAAATGGGCACGATTGGAGAAAATTTCCGTTGATAAGAACGTAGTCAAGCCAGGGGAAAGGGTGACAATTACGGCTTATCTAAGGGAATATGGGAAGGAAGATTTAACAACTTTGCCGATAAATCTTCAAATACCTCCCCAAGCTCCTGAAGGGAGGGCAGCAATCTATGTGGGAGGAGGTGGCTATGTAACTCCCCAGATTTTGGGCGTTAAATCGCCTACGAATCTCTCGGATATGCTTGAATACCTCGCCCAAATTCCCCAGAACAATCAGATAATAACATCACTGATTATGCCGGGCTTTCGCCTTCAGGTGGGCGATAAATTGCTCTCACCGCTGCCAAGCGGATTGGAGCAGATGATAGTATCAAGCAAGGAAACTTCCCTGAGGAGGATTCCCAACGCTGTTATCACATCCATAGATACCGACTGGATGGTGGTAGGTCTTCAGAGATTGAATATAACCATTTCCAAAACGGGAAAGGCTATTATATTGCCTCCCCAGATGGGTGGTCCCCAGATAGAAGAAGGGGAGATACCCCCAGAGGAATTTGCCTCTTCCGAAGAAGAAGCCTTTTTCTATGCGAAGAAAATTTCCCATTTCTTTTCTTCCTTTAGCAAAGTTCAAAGACCACAGCAGGGACCTTCCCAACAAAACCAACCGCCCCAGCCTCCCTCTCAGCAGGTCGCTCCCGAGAGCCAGCCTCAACCACCTGTTCCACCAACTCCTCCCTCAAAGCCTTCACAAAGAATATGGATTCAAAGCAAGTATGAGGATTTCTCAAGGGGAGATATAAGCAGTTCTGTTGTGACGAGAGGTGGCGAGGTGCTCCTGGCACCAAAATGGGAGAAAATAGCTACTCTTCCGGGTTCTCTTCTCCTCTCGGTTATAGATATGGGAGAGTATTATTTGGCTACTACTCTGGGTAAAGGGGCGATTTATAAAGTTTCTCCCGAAAGGGTGGAGGAGCTCACAAGGGCGAAGGAGATCGGTCTCAAGTTGTTCAGCTGGCAAGGTAAAGTTTTCGCCTATTCCTTCCCTGGAGGAAATATATATTCGTTTGATTTGGGAAAATGTGCTCTTACCCAATTCGCCAGTCTGCCAGTTGATTACATCTGGGATGTCCTGCCCAAAGGAGATGTGCTCCTTGTTGCTACTGGAGGGAACAAGGGGCTTCTTTATTCCATTGATTCGCAGGGAAAATCTACCCTTCTCTATGTCGCACCCGACCAGCATATCTTAAGGATTGCAGAGAAGGGAGATTCTTTCCTATTGGGCACAGCTCCTCAGGGATTGGTGCTCTTCTACAAGGATGGAGAAGCCACTTCCTATTCCACAGGAGAGCAATCGGTCACTGCTCTCCTCTCCCTCGGAAATGTGGTTTATGTTGGCACAGCACCAGGCGGGAAAATCTTCAGAATAGATGAGAAAGGGTTATCTCAATTAGCGGATACGAAGGAGCAGGGCATATATTCCCTGACCGAAAGCTCCGGTTATTTATTAGCGGGAACGGCTGTCAAAGGACGGATATATTTAATAGACCCCTCCCAACTTGATAGGTTCGGCTTTTCATTTGAGGGCGAAAGTGTGAGCATTACGGGATTCGTTAGGGCGACGAAAGGGCTCCTTGCTCTGGGGAGCAATCCGCCAACAATTTACCTCTCCACATCTTCTTTCGCTTCCCAAGGAGCATTTACCTCCTCCGTATTTGACGGGGGGATAACCTGCAATTGGGGGAGACTTGTTATAGATGCGGACATACCCCAGGGATGCAAGATAGAGGTTGAGACGAGGAGCGGGAATTCCCCTCTTCCCGATGCAGGTTGGAGCGCGTGGACGCCATTGGGCATAGATGGTCAGATACTCTGCCCACCAGCACGTTATCTTCAATATAAAGTGAAAATGAGCACTTCTGACCAATCAAAAACTCCTATTTTGCGGCGAGTCACTGTCTATCTACTTCCCCAGAATCTTCCTCCTTCTTTGAAGATTGCTTCTCCATCTTGGGGCGATAGCCTGTCTGGTTCAGCTGATATAAAGTGGACGGCTGACGACCCCAATGGAGACAATCTCATAGTAACGATATATATCTCGGAGAACGGTGTGGATTGGGAGAAATTAGGAGAAATTGTGGGTAAGAATCAGTACAAGCTTGATACGAAGGCGAGGAAGGATGGGAAGTATCTTTTGAAGGTGGTTGTATCCGATGCGGGTAGCAATCCTCCTGAAACTGCTTTGAGCGTGGAGAAAGTCGTCCAGGTCATAATGGATAACACACCTCCGAAGATAACGATGATGAAAAAAGAGGCAAAATTAGTGGATGGAAAGCTCAGTCTTACAGGAATAGCGGAAGACGCTTTGAGCCCGATAAGGGAGGTTAGCTACAGCGTAGGTGGGGAGGTTTTCTATTTTGCTACACCACTGCGGGGGATTTTCTCCAGCACTTTGGAACCATTCAGCATATTGGTTGATGTTCCTCCAAGTGTCGATCAATTTTCTATAAAGGTAAAGGCAAAGGACGCAGCGGGGAATGAGACGACGGTTGAGGAGAAGATAACGCTTGGGAAGGAAGGGAAGATAGAGAAGATAGAGGAAGTGCAACCTCCTCAGCAGAAAACCACGGGTCAAAAGCAACAGGCTGGGAAGATGGAAAAAGAGAATGAATCCTTACCAAGACAGGATTCTGCCACCAGTGACGCTTCTGATGACGACTATAGTTTTGAACAAACGATGAAGCAAGTAGGGTTTTAAAAACGCTTGAAAAATAGGTTAAAGATGGTTATTAAGGCTTGGACGAGGAGTTAGATAATAATAAGGTGGTTGATTTTGTGATATAATTAAATAGAATAGGTAAAAAGTATTGACAGGATAGGGGGAGGTTAGTAAAATGTGGATGGATATAGGATGAGAGATTTTTCAAATTTGAGAGCCAAAATTTTAGAGGGAGGTGCTCATATGAAGAAGCAAAAGAAAAGGAAATATGAAGCACCGAGGTTAACTGTAGTTCCTCTCAGGGCGGAGGAGAGGCTACTTTCCTGTGGCAAGATACGAGGGCAAGCTCCTTTGTGCGAGCTTTCGCCAGATGTTTCATAACTTGATAGCATTAAGGATTTAAAAGCAAATATACTTTTATGCTGTGGATTTAAGCGAAAGTGGTTAATTTTATTGAAAATATTTGAAAGTAATTTGCATAAGCTTG
>JACIXQ010000087.1 GCA_014360465.1 bacterium | reverse complement strand
TATTGACAGTTGCTATCTGCTCCGCCATTTTGGGATGGCTTCCATCAACGACATGGAGCAGGATATCCGCTTCCCTTACCTCTTCAAGGGTGGCTCTGAAGGCAGCGACGAGATTTGGTGGCAAATCACGAATGAAACCCACTGTATCCGTGAAGAGGACAATACCTCCTCCCTTCAGTTTTACCCTTCTGGTAGTAGGGTCCAAAGTGGCGAAGAGGCGGTCATCAACATAAACGGATGCATTGGCGATAGCATTCAATAATGTGGATTTGCCCACATTGGTGTAGCCAACGAGGGCAACAATCGGTATATCCTCTGCCCTTCTTAAGATACGCTGTCTTTCCCTTTGCTTCCTCACCTCTTCCAATTCCTTCTCTAAAAGGTTAATTCTATCCTTAATTCTTCGCCTATCTATCTCCAGCTTCGTCTCTCCAGGTCCTCTCGTCCCGATGCCACCACCCAACCTTGAAAGGAAAGCACCCCTTCCAGTGAGGCGAGGCAATAGGTATGTGAGCTGAGCAAGCTCTATCTGTAATTTACCTTCCTTAGTGTGTGCTCGCTGGGCAAATATATCAAGTATCAGCTCTACCCTATCAACAACCTTCCTTTGAAGCAGGTTCTCAAGATTGCGGTGTTGCACGAGATTGAGGCTGTCATCAACAATCACAAGATTGGCATCAAGTTCGCTCATCATCACTACAAGTTCCTCCGCTTTACCCCTACCGATGTAGTAAACAGGGTCAGGTACTTCCCTTTTCTGGGTGACCTCACCAACGATTTCCGCACCCGCGGAAATGGCGAGTTCCCTTAATTCTTGCATCCTATCCTGCCAATCATCCCCCCTTTCTAAACCAACTAAGATAGCCCTCTCATTTATTATTCCTCTGCGAGGAATTAGAGGAAACCTACCTATTTCCCTCACCTTTCTTCATAAATTTTTTTATCCTCTCAACAGCTTCTCTGAGAAGGTCACCAACATCGTCTCCTTTTATCGTTAGGGCAATGCGGACATAACCCTCCCCATTCTCTCCGTAGCCCCTCCCAGGAGTTAATACTATTCCCGTCTCGTTGAGAAGCCTCCCCGCCCATTCTCCCGAGGAAGTGTTCGGAGGCAAGGGAACCCAGATGTAAAAGGTCGCTGGGGGATAGGGAACATCAAATCCAGCTTCCCTTAATCCCTCAACCATTATATCTCTTCTTTCCCTGTATATAGCTCTCATCTTCTCAGGATAACCTTGAGGATTATCAAGAGCATAGGCAGCCACATCCTGAATAGCCATAAACACTCCTGAATCCAAATGAGATTTCAAACTCGTTAGGACATTTATTACCTTCTCGTTGCCCACGACGAAACCAATCCGCCAACCCGTCATATTGTAGGTCTTGGAGAGAGAATGGAACTCAACGCCAACCTCCTTGGCTCCCTGCACACTTAAAAAGGATATTGGTGGCTCATCATAATAAATTTCAGAGTAGGCGCAGTCATGACATACGATTATCTCATTTTTGAGGGCGAATTCAACGACCTCTTCAAAAAACTCCCTCGTCGCCACGCTTCCAGTGGGATTGTTCGGATAGTTGAGGAACATCAATTTTGCTTTCCTTGCGATTTCCCCGGGTATAGCTTTTAAATCGGGCAGAAAACCGTTTTCCCTTTTGAGAGGCATAGGATAGGGTGTTCCCCCAGCAAGCAATGTGTTGTTTCTGTAAACGGGATAAGCGGGGTCTGGCACCAATACGATGTCATCCGGCTTCTCCACGAAAGCCCAGATTATATGAGCAAGTCCCTCCTTACAACCAATAAGGGTTAGAACTTCCTCAATATCCAGCTCAACGCCGAACCTTCTCCTATACCATCTGACGACAGCTTCCCTGAATAGAGGTAAACCCTTATTAGTTTCATCGTAGCGATGATAGAGAGGATTTTGCACTGCTTCTCGCATCCTCTCAACAATATGGGGAGGAGTGGGAATGTCGGGGTCGCCGATACCGAGGTCAATGATTGAGAGACCCTTTTTCTCGGCTTCCTTCCTGGCGCTAACAAGTTGGGCGAAAAGATAAGAAGGAACTCTCTCCAATCTTCCGCTAATTATCTGCATACCGGCTCACCTTTCCGATTTAAGGAATTTTTTCATATCAAATTGTCCTTCAAATACCTCTTCAGCTGGTCCAGTGAGATAGACCTCTCCATTCTCCAGCCATTCAACATAAAGGTCTCCACCCTTCAGGTGAAGCTTGCCAGCTCTACCCGTAAGCCCTTGCAAAGCAGTAGCCACGAGAGAGGCACAAGCTCCCGTCCCACAGGCAAGGGTTTCCCCTACTCCTCTTTCCCAAACCCTGACCTTTAACTCATCCCGATTGATGACCTCCACAAACTCCACATTCGTCCTGTTGGGGAAAAGTGGATGCTTTTCTATCTCTGGACCTATCTTCTCCACAGGGAATTCATCAACATCGTCCACCAAAACGACACAATGGGGGTTACCCATAGAAAGACAAGTGACCTCCCACCTGCGTCCACCTGCCCGCAAGCTCATATTCAGAGGGTTCTCCTTAGCCTTTATTGGTATGCTTTCCGGCTGGAAAAGAGGTTGCCCCATACCGACCCTCACCCCTACGAGCTTCTTACCTTCCAAAATAAGCTTCAATCTTTTAACCCCCGCAAGGGTCTCAACCTCCATATATTTTTCTTCCCAGAGATTGTGCTCATAGGCATAGAGGGCAAGACAGCGAATACCGTTGCCGCACATCTCGGCTTCAGAGCCATCGGGGTTGAATATCCTCATCTTAAAGTTAGCTATTTTGGAAGGCAAAAGGAGGAGGAGCCCATCAGCACCAATGCCGAACCTCCTCTCGCAGATGTTTCGGGCGAGGATATCGAAGGGGACATCTGTCAAATTTTCCTTGAAACAATCTATAAGGACGAAGTCGTTTCCTGTGGCTTGTAACTTGGTAAAGCTGACCATTTTTGAAAAATATTATACCTCCTTCAAATTCATATCAATCCTTTTTCAAGCAAAACATCCCGAAGCGTCTCCCTAAAAAGCCTCTCGCCTTCTTTCCGCGCGGCTGGGCGAATTGAAACGGATATGCGGAAAACCGTCTTTTGAGCATCAAAGCTAACTATATTATCCAACTTGGGATAAGAGACAAGGGAATCACCTAATGTTTTTGATAACCTATCTCCAACTTCCTTCAGTACCTTCACCAGATTCTCCTCACCCAAATGATTTGGAAAAGCTACCTCCTGGAAAATCACAAGACCTCCCCTGGAGTGATTACACACCTGCGTTATACTGCTGTTTGAAATGATATAAAGCTTCCCATCATCTCCCCTTATCTTAGTGGTGCGAAATGTTATCTGCTCAACGGCACCTGTTATTCCACCAATTGTTACGAGATCTCCTTCCCTAAACTGGTCCTCAATCACGATGAGGAAGCCGAAGAAGGCATCTCTGATGAATGTCTGCGTCCCCAATCCCACCGCTACGCCAACAACTCCAGCCGCTCCCAGTATTGCCGTCGTCTTTATTCCCAGGATATCCAGAACCATCAAAAGCCAGATGAAGCCAATGATAAATGAAGCGAGGCTCCCTAATAGACCACGAATGGTCTTCACTCTCCCAACTGAGGAAGGGTCTTCCCTTTTCTCCAGAGGCAAAGTAAAACGGTATATGAAAACCCTCGCCAACCTCAGAACAACCCACAAAAGCAGTGTGATAAGCAGAATTCCCCCACCTTTAGGGATAATCTGATGTAAATTATCCTGCAGGAAGCCGATTACCTGCTTACCTAATCCCATAATTTATTCCGATGCTGGCACTTCAGCCTTCTCCACAACCTCTTCATAATCACAGCCTTCCCGCAGGCAGACAAGGCTAACAACTTCCCCTTTTGATGTTTTCTCCCCAAGAAGGAAACCACACTTGGGGCAACGATTCGTCGTTGGTCTCTGCCAGCTGGCGAATTTACAATTGGGATAATTGGAACATCCGTAGAAAAGCCTACCCTTTCTGGTTCTTCTCTCCACAATTTCTCCATCGCATCCTTCCATCGGACAGGGTATTCCGAGGGAGTTCGTAAGCGACCTTTTATACCTGCATTGGGGGAAAGTTGAGCAGGATACGAATTTTCCATACCTTCCGTATTTGAGGACAAGTGGAGCACCACAAAGCGGGCACTTCTCTTCAAGAGGTTCGTCCTTCTTCTCCTGTTTTTCTATCGTTTTTAAAGCCTTCTTCAAGGTTTGGACGAAGGCATCGTAGAACTTTCCCAGCACGAAGTCCCAACGAAGGACACCCCTTTCTATATCATCCAACTCCTCCTCCATCTTCGCCGTGAAAGAAACATCAACGATATCGGGGAAATTTTCCACGAGTAGGTCATTGACCTTGAAGCCCATCTCAGTGGGCACAAGCTGTTTGTTCTCCCGCACCACATAATGCCTATCAAGAAGCGTCTGCACGATGACGGCATAGGTGGATGGGCGCCCGATGCCCTTCTGTTCAAGGGCTTTGACCAGGCTTGCCTCGCTATAGCGAGGCGGAGGCTGGGTAAAGTGTTGGCTTGGATTGAGCTTGATAAGCTCCAATATCTCGCCTTCCTCAAGATTGGGAAGAGCTATCTCTTCCCTCTTCTCATCATATACCACGAGAAAGCCGGGGAACTTTACAACTGAGCCTGTCGCCCGGAAAAGGAATTCCTTCGCTTCAATATCAACGCTTGTGTGGTCCATAACTGCTTCCTTCATCTGCGATGCTAAGAACCTTCTCCAGATAAGGGTATATAGCTTCAGCTGGTCGGAGTTAAGATAAGGAGCGAGTTTTTCAGGGGTGCGAAAAACGCTTGTTGGGCGGATAGCCTCATGGGCATCCTGAGCGCCTTCCTTAACTTTGAAGCGCCTGGGAGCAGGAGGGAGAAACTCGTCCCCATAGGTTTGTTTGAGGAATTCCCTTGCCTCCTCAAGCGCGCTCTCAGCTATCCTCACCGAATCGGTGCGCATATAAGTGATTAGACCGACGGTTCCCTCGTCTATTTCTATTCCCTCATAGAGCTGTTGGGCGATGCGCATAGTGCGGGCAGGGGTAAAGCCCAGGCGATTTGATGCTTCCTGTTGCAGAGTTGAGGTTATGAAGGGAGGAGGTGGGTTGCGCCTTCTCTCCTGCTTCTTTATTTTGAGAACTTTATATTCAGCCCCTTCAAGAGCCTGAAGTATGCGATTTGCTTCTTCCTCATTGGGGATGTTTATCTTTTCCCCACCTTTGCTTATGAGAAGGGCATCAAAGGGGAAGTATTCCCTTTTGGAAGTTAGGGTGGCAGTAATTGTCCAGTATTCCTCGGGGACGAAAGCCTGGATTTCCCTTTCCCTTTCGCAGACGAGACGCAGGGCGACGGATTGCACTCTGCCAGCGGAGAGCGTTTTGAAGCCAAGCTTATCCCAAAGGAGGGGACTGAGCTTATAACCGACGATTCTATCAAGGATTCGGCGGGCGTGCTGGGAATAGACCCTGCTCATATCAATTGAGCGAGGATGTTTCAACCCCTCAAGGACGGCCGATTTTGTTATCTCGTTGAACTCAACTCTGAGAGGATTTTTCAGTTTGAGGACCTGGGCGAGATGCCAGGCAATTGCCTCCCCTTCCCTATCTGGATCAGAGGCAAGATAAACCTCATCCGCATCGCTCACTTCCTGCTTCAGCTTCTCCACTACGGACTTCTTTTTCGGTATAATGACGAATTTCGGTTGGAAGCCATCGTCTACATCAACTCCAAGAGCACGAACTGGTAGGTCACGGATATGCCCCATTGAAGCAGTGACCTTCCAACCGTCCTTGAGAAAACCCTTGAGGGTCTTCGTCTTGGCAGGCGATTCAACTATAATAACTCTCTTAGCCATAGTATTATTTATTTTAACACTTTTGTCTTTTATTTCAAATATAATAGATTTGTCGCTTAATAAGTTACTATCTTCTTCCTTCTTGCAAGTTTAATTCTTTTATAATTCTAACCTTCTTTCTATACATCGTTAACACAAAAGGTGAAGCTTTTATGGACATACCTTGCATTATCCCAGAATAGAGCAATGAAAGCTGATAAAGTGTTATCCTACATTTGACCTCCTCGCTTTATTATTAGCTATACATAAATTGATGCGTTTGAACGCCCCATTCAGAGGACCGAAGACAAAAAGAAGAAAGATAAAAGTGAAGCATGCGCTTAGTGGTATTAAGAAGTTCGGTATAATTTTGGAGGTGTTTAGAAATAGAAAGGAGGGTTTCAAAGATAAAGTGATGGAAATTGCCCGTGGTTTATTGAGCTACCCTGTAAGTAAAACAAACTTATTACCCTAACTCTCCAGATTTGGTCAGGACTTTCCAGCAAGCGGGGTCTGGTTTGATCAAGAAGCCTTCCTCCAATAGGGTGTTAAGGGGTTCGGTAGCCTCCAAAACTGCATAATCAACATTCCAGCAGGGAACAGCTTTTAGGGAAGGGAAGAAATCCTTCGGTGATATAGCGAGTTCAATATATAGATATTTTCCGGGATTGAGAGGATTGGGCACGGTCAAAAGAGCTCCGACTTTTTCCCCTTTATATTCCCTATCTCCAAGGAGGATAGTTCCCTCAGAGATTTTGAGAGGAAGAGCCTCAGCGATTCGGTTTAAGAAGCCATTACAGTTTGGGTTACCGAAGAGGTAGATATGCTTGTCCTGTATATCCTCTTCTCCGACCTCTTCATCGCTTTTTATTTCCGGAGGGAGGCCGATTTTATCCTCAACCCATTTTTTCCTTTCCAAAGCGGTCTTCTTGGTCGCCTCATTATCTTCTAATGCGCCCTTTGTCCCATAAACAAATATGAGTTTACCCCTTTCGGAAGGCGTTCTTCCCCACAAGCTCAGCCAGCCTGCCTCCTTCATTGGACCTACAAGCACTGGCTCTTTTGGCCTGCTCCTCACGAAAGGAGGGAGCTCCTCTGGCATCTGGGAATAAAGCGATATTAGGTGGGGTGGGCTTACGGTTCCGAGGAAATCGTATGCCTGAAGAACACCGAGTTCTCTATAAATTTTTTCGCTTAATAGCTCTATTACGCGAGCTTCTTTCCTAATCTCTCCAAGGGAGGAGAACCGTTCTTCCAAAGATTCCCAGGCTTCCAGTGCTTTAGACAGCTTTCCTAATTGCAAGTAGCAATGACCGAGACGGAGAAGGGCAATCGGTGCCACATTTTGATTATAGCGGGGAAATTTCCAAAGCAATTGTTCGTAGTTCTTTACTGCTTCATCAAATTTATAGAAATGTTCATAACAATCAGCGAGGCTCCATAGGATATGGAGAAGTAAGTCATCCTGGGGGTATCTCTCTACAAAGGTCTCAAAGACCTTTATAGCCTCGTCCATCTTCCAGAGGCGGTGGCAGATTTTCCCAAGCAAAAAGAGCGATTCCCTGAAATAAGGACTTTCTGGGTATTGCTCAACTATTTCCCTGAAAATCTCTTCTGCCTTCTCATACTGGGCTTGTTCAAGATACTTCTTGGCCCTCTGGAACGACTTCTCCATCTTACACTCCACCTTTCAATGTTTTAAAACCTATTTTTAAAAGTTCAGGATATCGGGTTTTTAAATTATTATCCTATAATCGCTTTTCAGGACCAATCTTTTGCAAACAGATTGATTATATTTTCTTCAAATGAACTCGTTTCCTTTAGCCATAGCGCCATCAATGGGTATTATAAGCTCTCCGACATCCATTATTCAACAAAGTCAAGTACTGTTGGCGGGAGTGCCCCCAGTTTTAATCTTCCAATCCTTGGGATCAGTTTTGTCAAATGTGCCTACTTCCAAAATTACATCCGCAGCCTCTCCGTGCGGCCCTGTGGGGGAGTTCTTGAATATCACATAATCGTATTGGGTATCTACCCAGACATTATAAAATATGCCCTTATATGTTACCCCGGAATAGACGAGCATAAATTTTTCTGGATTAAAGGGATTGGGACAACCCATTATAACACCAGTCCATTCCCCAGTATGGGGTGCCTTCGCGACGACGAAGTTTTTCTTAAACTTTATAGGTAGCTTATCTCTTATCCTGTTCAAGATAGCGTTGCATTGTGGAGTGCCAAAGAGGACAAGGTTCTTATTCTTGAGCTCTTCCTCTGACACCGCTTTATCGGGTTTCACCTCTATTTTCGTCACCTGTTGCATTTCCTTAACGAATGACTCCTGCATTTTGAGGGCTTGTTTTTTAGTTTGCTCGTTCTCCTCAGTATCCCTACTGTGCGTTCCATAAATCACCAGTGCATCTTGGGGAAAGCATCTTATCACATTCCACAGAATATTGCGTAATGCCCCCTTATAATATCGTTTGGAATTCCAATCCCATCTCACCTTATCAAGGGGGACGGAGCCAGGATACACACTCCATTGAGACTTTTCCTTATTGAATATCCCGGCTTCCACTTTTAAGAAAGGTGCACCTTGCTTCTCCCTGGTGTATATAAGATAATCAATGGGATCGTCATAATATTCACCGAAATCCGTGATGTGTAGAAGGGTCTCTCCCATTTGTAGCACCGAAGACAAGGAGGTATTTGGCGGGGTTCAAAGGGTTCGGACAGATAAATATAAGACCCACATCCCCTTTATACTCTCGCCTTCCTATGGATACAATGTCGTCCTCAATTTTTAAAGGTATCTTATCCTTTACTCGTTTGATTAGAGAGCTGTAACGAAAGATGGTAATGAGAAGAATATTGTAATTTTCGATATCAGACTGGTCGAGTTCCGCTTCTACTTTACAGAGTTTGCTAAATTGGGATGCTTCAGGGGAAAGCTCTTTTCTAAAGGTTTCTACGACACTTTCTATAGCAGAGGCTGAACTCTTATCATCTGGCTTGCTATAGAGAATGATGAAAGGGGATGTAGCTGCGTCAACTAATGGTCCGCGAAGATTACCGCTTTCCTCTCCCATGGTGATGGTAAATATGAAAAAGATTAAAGAAACCAACATAAGAGATGTCTTCGTCATTCTTCATCCTCTCCTTTTCATTCTTCACATAATTCAATCCAATTCTTAGCTTCCCCTATTATTTCCTCTTTTGTGGGAAATTTCTCCAACAATTTAATAAATACATCCTTTGCTTCCTTCTTTTTGCCCATCTGGTATAAACATTGACCCTGGAGCAAAAGGGCTTGCGGACATTGCTCGCTTTGGGGAAATTTATCTGCAACCTCTTGAAAAATCCCAGCAGCTTTTTCATATTGTTCCATAGCTTTATAACATTCTCCTACTCTTATGAGAACTCTGCTCGCGAATTGAGGGACTATATCTAAAGCTTTACTATACCACTTTATTGCCTCCTCGTAATCGCCTTTCTCGAAAAAGAAATTCCCCCAGCGAGAAATGGACATAGAAACGATGTTGGGGAATTTTTGTTTATAATGGGCTACTATTTCCTCCCATTCCTTCATCGCAAGGTCTTGGGCTCCGCTGCGGAGATGGATTTCCATTATCTCCATATAGGCTCCAGCGGCAACCCGTGTATCGGGGTATTTCTCTATTATTCTCTTAAATTGGGCGATTACCTTATCTTTGCTGTATCCCAAAGCCATAAAGCATTTTCCTTTTATCCATTCCGCTTCTTCCGCGGCTTCCTGATAAAGATTTGGATAATCTTCTAAAAGCTTCTCAACTGTCTCAAGCGCTTCCTTATAGCGGCCTAAGAAGAAATAGCAATTAGCGGCGCTCAAGAGGGCAACAGGACCTTGAGGATTAGGGGAAGAAGCCGCTTTAAGGTGGAGCTCTGCTGCTTTTTTCAAATGCTTGGGGATTGCCCTTCAGCCCTTCATCCTCATACATAAGTCCGAGAGCAAACAACCCCAATTCGCTGTTAGGAAAACGCCTGCTTATCTCCTCCAAAAGTTCCTTTTCTTTATCCCAATCCCCTTTTGCTCGGAACCGCCAGGCGAGATTCATCATCACTTCCCCTATACTCTCATCCTGGGGATACTTTTCTAAAAACTCCTGATACACCTTTATAGCTTCCTCATTCCTTCCTGCAGAGGATAGCATATCCCCTAAGCGTCGCAGAGCCTCCTTCGCAAAAGAACTTTGGGGATAATCATCCACTATCTGCTTAAAAGCATCTGCTGCTTTCTGGTAATCTCCCTCTTTATAATAGCGCCAGCCGATGTTCATCCAGCTGCCGGCTTTGAACTCTTCAGAAGTAGAATAATCTATAGCTTGTCTTTCGTAATCTATGGCACTCTCCATCTCTCCCCAATCCTCGCAGAACCGTGCCAACTCCCGCAACAGACCGGCACAGCCGTCAAAATCGCCTATCCCTTGTGCCGCTTGGATTTTTTGAAGATAATCGTTCTCCTTGTTTTTGAACTCCTCATATAAGGAACGGCACTTCTTTAGCTCCTTTTCAATTGCTTGAAGGAGCTCCTTATCATCCTTCGCTTTTTCCTTCGCCTTCACTAAATCGTTGAGCGCCTTGCTTATCCAATTTTTAGCCTCATAAGCTAATCCTCTATTGAAATAGGCATAAGCGAGGATTTTATCACTTTTATATTGGGAGATGACCTCGGATAGCAACTGGATTGCTTTGTCATACTTTTTCTCACTTATGTAAGTCACTGCTATACCAAGCTTAGCTTCCCCTGCTATATCACCTTCCCAACCCATCGCCTCAGTGAAGAATTGCCTTGCATTTTCGTAATCCTTGAGTGCCCAATAACATTGACCCAATCTCAAGGCTGACTTAGCGGAAAGCTCATCCCTTTCGGCTCTGTTCAGTATCTCCCTAAAGATGGCTATAGCCTTATTATATTCCTTCTCTTTAAAGAACTTCTCACCCTCCTCAAATTTACTTTCTTGCGATAGGGCTATCGCTATCCAGAAGGAAAGTATAAAGAAAACCCAACATCTCTTTAACATT
>JACIXQ010000086.1 GCA_014360465.1 bacterium | reverse complement strand
CAAAATCTCTATAAAGACTTTCCGTCAATGAACCTTCAGGATAATTCGTTTTTTCCTGTATCGCCATCAATTCTACAACCACAAGCATAAATTCAACTGTAAACTCGCCAACTTTATCTAATTCTTTAAATGGTTCTATATGCTCGGGTTTGAAAAATTGCAGCTTTGGTGAATAGTAGTTTATCGGTTTTATAGCCTTTAACATCGTTAGAATATGCTCTTTAAACCTCATTGTTAACGAGGGGTTAAATGCGTGCTTAACATACATTTCTACAATCAAATGAACATGAGCTGGTGTTCGTTCTCGCTTGTTGGGTTCTTTGAATCGCACGATGAAATCGTAAGGTGATTCGGGCTTTCTCCCACGATATACTCTTATTTCTACATTCCCCTTCGTCTTGTAAATAACATCATCCCCTTGTATTCTTCTAATTTTCCATATTTTGTAGGAGGACAAAAGATAATAAAAAAGTCCTTTTAGCCATGTGAGTGGGTTTGTCATTTTATCACTTCATAAATCAGTAGATATTGATGGACTATTTTTAAGTAGTCATTGTGAGATTGAGTTCCAGTGCTTGAGGACTCCGGTGTAACGATAACTATTTCCTTCAGTTTCAATTCGTTGAATTCAAGTAAATCAACAAGCCTCTTTGCGAGAGGCTCTATGTAACCATCTATTCTGACATCCCTGGTCTGGAGCACCACAAAACCATCCTTACAAATATTAGGCAATTCCCTCTCCACGACCTTTTTAACCTTTTCTAAATATTCCTCAACCATTGACTTGGAAGGATTGGAGTTCAAAAAGGGTGATTTGATGAAAAGGAGATTCTTCTTTCCTTTCAATTCTTCCGAAAACTTCAAAGCTATCGGATGGAAGTCAAAAACTATAGTTGTGTAATGCCCATCCTTTGAATACCTTTCAACGATATTTTTGTTCAGACATTCCTCAAACCTCTCCCTTGACAAAATCCAGACAGTGGTAGTTTCAAAGCTTTCCAATTTTTCCTTCACACTCGGTTTCATTATCACGGGTTCTATTGCTTTGTATTCCATATCCTGTTCCTTTACCCTCAATAACAAATCGGATGAAGGTTTCTCAAAAATGAACAAGTATTCGTGAGCTAATAGGAGAAAATTGTGCTCTAAGCTCCTCGCATACCAGAAGCCCGTCGTCTTGCAGTTATGCTGGCGTTTAATTACGAGCTCTCTCAATTTGAATCCAGCATCAAGATAAACATCCAAAAGCTTAAATCCAAGGGGAACTACATATCTATTCTTTCGCATATCGCCTATCAAAATGGCGCATTGCCTGTTTGGTTTCAACACCCTGAAGCTTTCCCTTGCGACCTTGCCCATTTCCACTAAAAAAGTATCCATATCATAAAAGGACAAATCTCCCTCTTTGTGGTCTGTATAGTGGATAATGTTGGCGTAGGGTGGATGGGCGCATATCAAATCAACGGAATTATCTTGCAGGAAGGAGAGGTCTCTGGCATCACCCACTCGTAGCTCCGGCTCGTAGACCTCCGGTTGACCTCCTGTGGGGAAAAATTTCAATTGCTCGGGCTCAAGGCTGAAATCCAAGTTCCTTTTTGCCAACTCTATAGCCTTTTCGTTTATGTCCATAGCGATACAGCGTCTTCCGAGCAATTTACATTCTATCGCCGTCGTTCCCGCCCCGCAGAAGTAGTCCAAAACTATCTCGCCCGGTTTTGAGTATTTTAAAATGACATTCCGCGGGATATAAGGAGACCAATTTCCCCTGTATTCACCGCTGTGGGTTGCCCAATCTCCCCTTTGTTTGAAGCTCCAGACGGTTGTTTGCTCTTCCTTGAAATCTTTTGGATGAAGCCGTTTTATTCTCTTGGAAAGATTCAAGTTGGAGACATTCAAACCCTGTGTGGATGTGATGAGTCGCTCTATGTATTTGAATGTCACCCCATATTTTCGCCCAATCTCCGCATCGGGCGTTCCCTTCGCCTTCTCCTGCAAGATGGCTTTTTTAAGTTCCTCTTCGGAAGGGAAATTTGCCCTATTTGCCATTTAATAATCCTCAAAAATAAGTAAAAGCATTTTACTGCACAAGGTCAAGTTCTTGGATATACCTCGCAAGGGTAAGCTCTCAGGGCTTCTCTTTCCGTAGTGTTCTTAGGTCAAATATTCCACCTGCAAGACATCCCGGATGAGCCTGGAAACGAACAGTCACTTTTTCCTTACCCCTTGTCAACTCGGGAGGTAGGTCATAAATCTCTACAAAGAAGCGCCCCGGCTTGTTATTGTTCAGTTGCTGGGTAGCTATCTTCATTCCATCTATCAGAATATCAAAAACCCTTGCTCCCACATCGCTTCCCCAGTAAGTTACTGCGAGTTGCATAGGAGAGCTCGGCTCAACTTTTAGCTCATATGAGAACCAGCCACCTGCCACCGCATGTCGCCAGCGTTTCCCGCCAAAGCTTCCCGATTCCGTCCTCTCTCCCTGAAGATGATGCTCCTTTTCCGAAGCCTCATCGCCTATCACCACCCTGTCGAAAACACGCGCTTCGATCTCCCTCATTCTCTCTTCCTCGGCTTTCAATTCCCTCTCCTTCTCCTCCCATTCAGCCTCGCTGAGAAAATCCCAATAGACGGTGTATCTCCTCTCGTGAAGCTCATAAAGGGGCAACAGCTCAAAATCCTTAGGTTTCCCAACGCCCTTCATCTTGAAATGGAGCGGTTTGCCCGGGACGGGTGTGAGCCATTCCTCAGTGGGACGATTATGAGAAACTATCGCCAGCAAAGGTGGTTCGGGTTCATCCTGAGAACCAAGGTCGCCAGCGAGCACTATAGGTCCATAGAGAATCGCCCTGCAATTCGGCTTATCGGGAAGCGATTCTGTATGAAGTTTCATCGGTAGCCTAAGCTCCACAATATCGCCTTTCTTCCATACCCTCCTTATAGCCAGATAACCACCGGGAGCGGTGGTCAGAGGAAAAGAATCGCCGTTTATCCTTACCTCCGGCAGGTCGGCGAGCCAGCTGGGACAGCGGAGAAAAAGGGTCAGTTCAAGGGATTTTTCAGGGGAGAAATAAAGGCGAACGATTTCCTCCTGGGGAAACCTCGTTTCAAGCCGTAGGTTAAGCCCCTTTTCCACCCAGCGAAGTTCCGAGGGTATGAATAGATTTACATAAAGGGAATCTTCTCCCTGAAAGTAGATGAATTCCGGATAGCGAGCGTGGTTCTCCATTCCTGTTCCCACACAGCACCAGAAGGAATCAAATGGGGTGGAATATACCTTAAAAGAACCCGGGCGTAGGGGCAGATAGTAAATCATCATTCCAGTTTTGGGGTTCTGAGAGGCGAGGATGTGATTGTAGAGAGCTCTCTCATAATAATCGGCTATCTCAGCGGAGGGATGCCAGCTGAAGAGGTGCTTCGTAAGTTTGAGCTGATTGTAAGTCTTGCAGGTCTCAGCGGTGGTATCTGTAAGGCGGTCGCTGAGATGGTCTGGTGGTCCGAATACTTCACCTGATGTGAATCCACCGATAACATAGGCGTGGTGATGCACTACCCTGTCCCAGAAGAACTCAGCGATAAGCCGGTATTTGTTTTCCTTTGTGAGCTCATAAAGGCGAGCCATCCCGATAACCTTGGGTATCTGGGTGTTGCCGTGCAAACCGGGCAGACAATCTATGCCATTCAATAAGGGGTCCATAACCGCCTTGTGATAAAAACGCTCGGCGAGCCTTAGATAGCGTTGGTCATTCGTTCTTGCATAAAGCTCGGCAAGCGATTCTACCATCCCACCGTGCTCGTTTGAGAGCATCGTTTGTATCTGCTCATCGTTCAAATCCTTCAAAATTCCTTCAATCCAATCAGCTAATTTGCAGGCAATATCAAGGGATTTCTTATTCCCTAAATAGCGATGAGCATCCAAAAGTCCTGCCAAGAGTTTGTGGATGACATACCAAGGAGCCCAAAAATGAAGATAAGGTTCAAGGTTGCCTTTTGACAATTCCTGAAACATCTGCTTCCCGCCTGGTATCGCACCCACATAGCCATCCCCCTGCGCCTTCTGACATTCCTCCAGTTCGTCAACGATATAGTTGACCCTCTTGCGGAAGCGTTCATCCTGTGTGTTGACGAACATCATTGAGCAAGCGGTGAGATAGTGTCCGAGGGTATGACCCGCTACCTGTGTTGATTCCCAGCCTCCATATTTTGGTGCCTTTGGCTGAAGCCCAGCTTCCTCCCTGAAGCCTGCAAGGAGACGGTCGGGCTCAAGGGATAGAAGATATTGAGCATCAAGCTCCATAGCATGTTTGAAGGGGCTTTCAAGCAGTTTGACTTCCTCAAGGGGGAAAGGCTTGGCATAGATAGGCGATTCTTGGGAAAAGGAAAAACCAGCTGAAAGCATCAGTATCACCATCCTCAAAAAAGAAATGGAGACTCTCATAGCGATTATATTATAGCATATATGGTTTGATATCGTCTTTGAAAAAGGTGAAAAGGAGGTGGGGTAAATTCTTCAAGGAAAATCCTAAACGAGCGAGAGGCTATCAAAAATCTTACAAAATTAAGCGAAAAATTTATTCTTATGTGAATTAAGCTTGACGATTTTTGTGCTTAAAAAACAATTTAAATGGCTTGTGGTAAACCTACTTTGAAATATTCAACAAACTCGTAAAATGGAGCAAAAAGTTTATTTCCTTCCCTTAAAAGGGTAAAATAGGGTTAAGGGAGGTGATTTATTGATGAAAAGGAAATTGCTTTTTCTTGGCACGACGATTTTTCTCGCCATAATTTTAGCATTCTCTCAGGAGGTGAAAGAAATGAATAGTACACAAGGCTGGTTCAATGTTATTGACTTCGGCGCTAAAGGAGATGGTAAGACAGACGATACCGCCGCCTTCCAGAAAGCGCTTGACGAGGCAGGCAAAAAGGGAGGAGTGGTTTTCGTCCCACCAGGCGATTATCTCATCAAATCGCACCTAATCATCCCAGCGAATGTCACGCTTGAAGGGGTGGCTAAAGCTCCTCCCACCACTTCCCTTGGAAACGGTTCAACATTACTCGCCGTTGAAGGCAAAGGAAGCACTGAAGGCGAGCCATTCATCGTCCTTCATAGGAACTCAACCTTAAAGGGGCTGATCATCTACTATCCAGAACAAGATGCAGAAAATCCCGTCCCTTTCCCCTGGACGATTCAGGGAAGGGGAGACAATTGCTCAATCGTGGATGTCCTACTCGTCAATTCCTATCAGGCTGTTGACTTTGGAACCTATCCCTGTGGAAGACATTATATCAAGGGGCTCTATGCCCACGCTCTCTACAAGGGGCTTTTCATTGACAAGTGTTTTGATATAGGCAGAGTTGAGGATGTCCATTTCTGGCCATTCGCTACGGGAAGGCTAAATAAATTCTCACGGGAAAACGGCGAAGCCTTCATAATCGGCAGGACTGATTGGGAATATATGGTGAACTGCTTCGCCATCTCTTACAAGATAGGATTCCACTTCATCCATACCAAGGATGGAGCGCCCAATGTTGTGCTTACCCAGTGTGGTTCGGATATCGGTCCGACAGCCGTCCTCGTTGATGATTGTCAGACCCACGCAGGGATATCCTTCGTTAACGGGCAATTTATGGCTGGAGTTGAGATAAAGCCTACAAATACAGGTCCGGTTAAATTCACCGCTTGTGGATTCTGGGGGATAGAGACGACCGATAGCCACGCGATAATTGAGGGTAAAGGGCAGGTGACATTCAACTCCTGCCATTTCATCGGCTGGGCGCATCAGGATAAGAACTCTCCCGCCATCAAAGCTCTAAGCGGAAATATCACCATCACTGCTTGCGATTTTATGGATGAAGGGAAGAACCAGATTTATCTCGGTGAGAATGTAGAAAGTGCGATAATAATAGCTAACCGCTTGCGTGGTGGGGAGAAGATAATAAACGAGAGCAAAGGGGATGTTCAGATAGGATTTAATGTGAAAAAATAAATGGAAATGCTTAAGAGAAGCCTCTCAAGAAATTTCCTTTTCCTCTTTCTGCTTCTTCCCGTCCTCCTGAAGGCGGGAGATTTCGCCATAGTTGAGGGGAAAAAAGCGACTTCCCTTGAACAGCTGGCAAGCAGGGAGCTGAAGAGATATCTGTTTCTTCTCTCAGGCGAGGTAATCCCCATAATCAAAGAGGATTCCTCAAATCGTTTTTCCCATCTTTTCCTTCTCGGTACTTCCGAGTCCAACTCCCTCCTTGCCAAATACCTTCGTGAAAAGGGAATAAATCTCAATTCCTTCCCCAAGGAAGGGTTTTTGCTCAAGAGCTTCAAGCAGAAGGGGAAGACGGTGCTTCTGATTGCCGGCAAAACCCCACTCGCCGTTCTTTATGGCGTTTATACCCTTCTTGAAGATGGCTATGATGTCCTCTTCACCCTCGCTGGCGATTTCCTCCCTCCCCATAAGCCGTTGACTATTCCCCAGATTGACAGGATATATAAGCCAGCCTTCTCCATACGTGGCACCTTGCCCTGGTACAATTTCTTCGACAGCCCGACAGCTTGGAACCTCGTTGATTATAAATTCTTCATCGACCAATTATCCAAACAGAAGCTCAATTTCCTCGGCTTCCACGCCTACGATTTTGAGCCTTTCTGTGCTTATCCTTGGCAAGGTAAGCTCGTGAAAGGAGAACCTCTTGTCAACACGAGTCAACCCAACTGGGGAACCCACCCGATGAGGACGACGGAGTTCGCATTTGGCACCGATGCCTATTTCTCCGATGAATATTTTGGCGCCGATGTATCCCTGGGATACAAAACGAGGGAGGAGGGGATAGAGAAAGCCCAGGCATTGCTCAGGGAAGCTTTGAAATACGCAAAATCAAGGGGTATAAAGGTTTGCTTGGGATTTGAGGTTTCGGGGGACCCAACCAACCCGGACGAGCAGGAGATGCTCAAGGCGAGGATAGAACATCTCCTTCAAACCTATCCATTCCTCGATTACATCTGGATATGGGAACCTGAGGGGATGGGCATAAATGGTTGCGAACCACCATCGCTTCGTTCTCCTTTCGGTAGTTATTATAGGCGTTGGGAAAAGCATTTCAGCTACCTGAAAGAACCGAGACGCATCGCCGAAGCCGTGAGGATGAGCCTCTACGCCCTCCTCGCACATCGTTTTATTAAGAACATCGCTCCAAATGTCAAGCTAATCGTCAGCGGTTGGGGCGGTGATAGATGGCTTCATTTCAGCGATTTCTATCCCGGGATGGATAAAATTTTGCCAAAGGATATCATCTTCTCCGCACTTGATAACATCAATCCTACCGACGATGTGGCTTCTGCATACGGACAACTCTCTCCTAAAAGGGAGAGATGGCCGATTCCCTGGTTTGAGTTTGACGGTGACCAGTGGTTTCCCCAGCCGTGGAACCTCCGCTATGAGAAGCTAATGAGGGATGCATTGAGAAAAGGTTGCCATGGCATACTGGCAATCCACTGGCGAACCAGGGGCATTGAGGAGACCTGCTCATTCTTCAGCCAATTTTGTTGGCGCCCCAGTCTTACATTCAAAGGTTTCTACGACCGCTATGCTGAATGTCTTGTAGGTAGGGATAAAGCCAAGGAGCTATCGGAGATTTTGCAGGAACTTCAGAAGTTGGGTTATCGCTGGATAGGTGGAGCGGGACAGCCAGAATGCGGTGGCTTCAGTTGGAGTCAGGGTGAACTAGAAAAAGTGAAAAAGTTGGAGGAATTGAAGACGAGACTTGAGCAATTGAAAGGGGAACTTTTGAAAATAGGAAAAAGGGAAGAAGGGAGAAGATTGGATTATTACATCAATACGGCTAATTGGGCTCTGCTCTACCACCAGACCGCTGAGGCGATGCTGACCCTCAATTCGGTTCTGAACAGATTGAGGGAAGCTCAATTGAGCGGGGATAGAGAGGGAGCAAGGGTCTTAGCGGAGCAAGCATACTCCATTTTGCCAATTCAAACTTTCTCCCGTGCCCTGAGTATCTATGCCTCAAATATCGCGAGTAGAGGTGAATTGGGAGTCCTTGCCACGATAAACGCCAAAGCGTTCTGGGATTTTCGGGAAAAAATGAGAGAAATAGAAAAGGCTCTCGGCAGGGAAATAGAACTACCAAAAATCAAACCGAAGGGCGTGGAACTAATACTGCCTACAAAACCTTCCACCATCTCTCCCGGAGAGGAAATATCCTTTCCCTTCATCGTTCTCAGCGATGAACCAGTTGAAGTTATCCTTCATTATAAGCAAGTTGATGCGAGAAAGTGGGAAGAAGTCGTCGTTAGGGAGAAGAAGCGGAATACCTATTATATTCGTTTGCCCAAGCTCCAGAAAGGCGAAGTCCTTCTCTGGTTCCTTGAGGTTAAGAGCTCTTCGGAGGCGCATTATCTGCCCGAAGAGGGAGCTGAACGTCCCTTCGCATTGACAATATGGCAGGTTCCCACTCTTCCAGAACCCAAAAGATGCCAAGACCAATTTCCCCCTTCACCTCCAACAAACCTAAGAGCCGAGAATGGCATATATAGCATCCAATTAAGCTGGCAGGAAGGTAAAGACGATGTCGGCATAGACCATTATGAAGTTCATCGCTCAAATGGGGATGAGGTGAGAACCTTCATCGTTCGGGATGATTGGTTTGAAGATTTTGCGATAAAACCTGAACAAACTTATACATATAAAATTTACAGCGTTGATATTTCTGGGAAGAAGAGCGAGCGATGTGGTGAGTTGATAGTGAAAGTGCCATCCTTTCCTCTCCCAGATTCGCCCAAGAATTTGAAGGGAGAGCCCTTGCCCGGTGGAGTAAAGCTCGTTTGGGGAAAGGCGGGTCCCGATATTATAGGATACAGGGTTGAAAGAAAGGAGGACGGCGAGTTTACGCCGGTTAAGGGGGCGGAATTCCTTCCTCCCAATTATTTTGGCGATAATATTTGTAGGTTGCAGGATAAACCGGGTCAAAACATCCATTACAGGGTGAGGGCTATTTCTCCTCTGGGCGATTTGAGCCAACCATCTCCAAGTGTGAGTGTGGTCCCTCTACCCAAACCTACACAACCTTTCTTTGCCGCTTCCTTTGAAGGGACTTTAAAGGCGGAGCCGGGTGGTGATGGGGTCGCCAATAGGTCACCGGTTTTCGCTGGAGAGGGAATAGGGCGTTCCCTTTATCTTGGAGGGGGAAGCTGGGTTTATTATCCACCGAGGGAGGAATTCAATCCCCAGTTTGAGCTGAGCTTGGAGCTCTGGGCTAAAATCCTTTCAAATGATGGTATGCCGGTGCTCATCGGGCATGGGCTTTGGAGGGAGAATGGCTATTTCCTCCAGATTCTCAGCGGGCAATTCAGGTTCAGCATAGCGGGAGTCGGTGATTTTGATAGTGGGTATCGCCCACCATTGAACCAGTGGCTTCACATCTGCGCTACCTATGATGGGGCGACTTTCCATCTTTACATAGATGGGAGGGAGGTAGCTGTTCAGAAGGCGGAGGGCTTACCCATTCCCAGCAATGCTCCCCTCTATATAGGTCGTTACGAGATAGCAGATAGCGTCTATTTCTTCAATGGCTACATAGACGAGGTGAGGCTTTATCCATACGCCTTATCGGGCGACGAGGTGAGGGCTCATTATGAGAAAGAAGTTCAACTATTGAAGAGGTGAAATAAGATGAAGAGATTTCTCAAATTGACGATGATTTTTCTTTTTATAGTTTTCTCTTTCCAAATTCAATCAAGGGAGGCGTCAATGAGGAGAAATTTCTTAATTCTTCCCTCAGGCTATCTGGCTTTTTCAGAGAAACGCCCTTTTGTCCCTCTTGGTGGCTTTTACGCCAACTGGCCGGCCATAATTGAGGAGAACAAAGAAGAAATGAGGATTTATGACCTCTTCCCCTGCGGACCGAATCCCTATACCGCTGGCTATCCCTGGAAGGATGAGGTAGAGCAGATGGTCAAGAAATGGCTTGAATTCTGTTCACGAGCTGGCGTAACCGCACTCAGGCTTATGCTTCGCAATATGGACCTCGTCGGAGAGGTTGACGAGGTTCAGTTAAAGGCAGTTAAGCACTTCCTTGCTCTCGCTAGGCAGTACAATATCTATGTTGATGTCGTTTTGTTTGAGGACTTTGATAAGCCGCCTTATGTGGATGGTGAGATATTGGAGAAGATAGTGCTCCCCAAATACGAGGGGAAGGATTTAAGTAGATTGCCCTATTATAGGCGCCGGTTCATCGTGGAGAAAAGGCTGGCAAAGGATAAATACAGTGACCCCGATGTGATTGCCTGTCAAAAGGAGTATCTCCGCAAGTTGATTCCCCAACTTGCTAACGAGCCCAACATATTCTGTTACGAGCTTGAGAACGAAATGGTCAATCCGCCACTCGCCTGGATAAATGAGATGACCAGCCTGATAAAGGAGCTTGACCCCAGCAGACCCGTGCTTGCCGACCCACTTATATCCGACTATAAAACTCCCGTTGCTTGGAGGGAGGCGCAGATAGACATCTTTTCCTATCATCCCTATAACGACGGCTATCCTTACGCTGATTATGGGGCGGTTATCTACACGAAGAGCAAGTGGGCGAGTCTCATAGGTAAGCCTCGCTTCACGGGTGAAGGTGGTATAAATCAGAATCGCTGGCAGGCGGATGTGAAGAAGGTTCCTCCCGAGGAGGCGGTCAGGGGCGTTAGGGACCAGATATGGTTGACTCTGACAAATGGAGAATGTGGTGCTTTCCTCTGGGCGCCCGAGCTGAAGGGCGAGGTAAGGGAATTCGGGAAGGCGAAGGAAGTTCTGGCGAGGCTTGACCTTGCCCATTTGAAAAGAAAGAAGCCCAATGTAGGGTTGATAATGCCCGATAAAAATGTGGAAGAGCTGTGTATGAGATGGTCTTGGTTTATGCTGAGCAGAGGAATTGATTTTGATTTCCTTCAGTTGCCAAGCAAGGAGTACAGGTTCTCTTTCGGGACCGATAATCCTCCTTCCGAGAGATTACTTCTTCCAGAAACTCCCTTTAAGCCTTCAGAGGGTTATCAGCTTGCCTATCTTTTAAGCGATGATGGAAAGCAGGCATTGATTTATTTGCGGAATGTGGCGGGAGGGATAAAGGATTTCGGTGATGGGAGGTCCTGTTATCTGCGAGCTGTTCAGCCGGCGGATGCTAAAATCGGGCTCAACCTGCAGGGTGATTACAAGGCTTATGTCTATGATTTGAACGAAGGTAAATGGATAATGGATAGACCTATTTTGGGCAAAGGCGAGCTTTTTCTTGCCAAGCAATCCACTCACGACTTCGTTGTGGTCCTCGGGAGAATATGAGCGAAAAGGGGTCATTGAGAAGGAGATTTTTTAGATAAAAGAATAGGAATATAGATGGGAATTTATTTATGAGGTGGTTTGCTTTTTATTATTTTAACACAAAA
>JACIXQ010000085.1 GCA_014360465.1 bacterium | reverse complement strand
AAATGCGTTCCCTGCACTTCTGGCAACGGTATAGATATACCTTCTGCATCCTTTTTCCTCCTTCAAAAATTTTTTTAAAAAAATAAAAAAGTGATTGATATTTTATCAATCTCCCCATATTTTGTCCACTTTTGAAAAATTTTCGGAGAAAATCTCGGATTTGTTGAACACTCCAATCATTTCAATACGACAATTTTGAGGTCTTTTATAGTTTATCTTTCTTATAATTTTTTCAAAAATAGAATACACCCCAGGGATTCTTAAAATTGCTCTTTTTCAGATAAGATTGGCTAGAAAAAAACTACTTTTTTGCCGAAAAGAGTTAAGTCATCCGCGAGCCAAAGCTGTTGTGTGTTTTCTTAACCAATTGATAGGGAATTCAAGGGCAAAACTTTAATAACCATAAAGCTCAACGCCCTTTTGTAAGCAATTTGAAATCCTGATGGATCAAAAATAGTTGAATAATTAAAAAAGAGATGTAAGATAAAGTTAGGATGAAATTAGTAAAATTTTTTATTCTGGTGATATTTTTACTTTCAAGGGAAGGAGAAGCCATCACCTTAGGGGTAAAAGGGGACAAATTCACAGTAGATGGCAAGCCGACATTTCTTCTCGGTATAAGCTATTACTCTGCCCTGGGAGCGCCCCGCCTATCCATTCGCAAGGACCTTGAGGATATGAAAAGATACGGATTCAACTGGCTGCGTGTATGGGCAACCTGGAATGCTTTCGGTGACGATGTCTCTGCTGTTGACAAAAGAGGTAATCCAAGAGAACCATTCTTCGGAAAATTGATATGGTTGGTAAAAGAATGCGATAAGAGGGATTTGATAGTTGATATAACCTTATCAAGAGGAGACTCCCTCCCCAATCAAGAGGCTCATTTAAGGGCAGTTAAAGCGATTGCTACCGCCCTCAAGGAATACCGAAATTGGTATATGGATTTAGCAAATGAGAGGGATGTGAGGGATGCGAGGTTCGTCAGTTTCAAGGAGTTGAAGGAATTAAGGGATGCAGTAAAGAGAATTGACCCCTACCGACTGATAACCGCCTCGGGAACGCCAGGGAGCAAGGAGGAGCTCAAGAGATATCTCTTTGAAGCGGAACTTGACTTCGTCTCACCTCATTTGGCGAGGGAGCCAGAAGCGCCCAAAAGAACGGAGGAAATAACAAAGAGATACTATGAATGGATGAGGGAGTTAGGGAAGGTGGTGCCCGTCCATTATCAGGAGCCTTTTAGGCGAGGTTATACACCAGGTTGGGAGCCCAAAGCTGAGGACTTCCTTGCTGATTTAAAAGCGGCGATAAGAGGAGGAGCGGGTGGTTGGTGTTTTCATAATGGCAGCCAAAGGGATACCCCGGAAAACAAGCCCCGTCGTTCATTTGATATGAGGGAGAAGCGCCTATTTGAGCAACTTGACGAGGAGGAACTGAAATTCATCAAAAGTTTGAAGTCTCAGCTTTGAATTTGAGCATTCTTAATAATTTTAAATTATTAAAAATTTTTGAAATTTTAGCTTGTCAAATTTAAATGACTTGCTATTTTTTAAAGTAGAAAGGAGGTGATGGTCATGGAAAGGGACGAACTAAAGGAGATAGTAGAAGAACGAGAATTCCCCCAACCTGAGAAGCAAAGTATCTTCACTGGAAAACAGGCTCTTGAAAAAGCTCCCAAAATCGTTGGCGTGCCTACGGGCATAGAAGGCCTAGACGACCTTTTCTACACCGTTGAAGCTATTGATGGGAAATTTACCCGCAAGACATTGGGAGGTATTCCCGCTTATTCGGTCTTCAACCTTACGGGGGTATCGGATACAGGTAAGTCACTGATGGTTGAGCAATTCACTGTTGAGCAGGCGAGAAAGGGGGAAAAAGTTGCTTTTGTGACCGTGGAATCTCCCGCTCATTTCGTCGTCAATGGTCTTAAACTGCGGGCGCAGGCTATGGGCTACGACTTCGACAAATTTGCCGAAAATGTACTGCTAATTGACGCAGCTTCCTACAGTAGCATCAGGGATAATATTCCGACTCTTCTTTCCACACTTGCTTATGTGATTCAAAATTTCAAGTCCCGTTTCGTTGTAATAGATTCGGTGACGGGTCTTTTTGAGACGAAGGAAATGATGGCGCGGTTGGTAGTGAGGAGGATATTCAACTTTCTCAAAAAATGGCATCAGACTGCGATATTGGTATCTCAGAAGAGGAGCGGTCACGAGGAACTCACAGCCGAGGCAGCGGGTGGATATGCGGTGGGTCATATAGTAGATGGCACTATGGTCCTTGCTAAGGAACTCGTTGACTCGCAATTCAAAGCTAAACTTTATAAAAAACCGGTTGGCGACATCGTTCGGCTCTTTCGGATAGATGGTTGCAGGCTATCCGGACATGATACTCGCACTTTTCTTATGGAAATCACGGATACAGGACTTGTTAAAATCCTTAAACCACTTGGAGGTGATGAGAAATGATAATACAGCCAAGACAGGATGAAAGCAAAGATATTGAAATGCTCGCCACGCGGGTCTTTATGAAGACGATAGACCTTCTTGGTGGACTTTCCAAGCTTGCGGACTATCGGACCTTGACCTGGCTCCCCTCCCTGGCGCGGGCTTCCTTCGCGGTTGTTTTGAGGGAGGAATATGGTAAGACGGAGGACGAGATTGCGAGGACGGTAGGATTGAGCAGGAATGCGGTAAGGAACATATTAAGGGCTAATGTGGACCTCGCCCTGAAGAGGTTGGGCAATTTGGAAGAGCTCAGCGCTGAGAACAAGAAGGATTTGCGCGTCCATATAGCTGGAGCAATTGCTAAGCTTGCCTTTGAGGAGGTAAAGCAAGGCAAGGAAGCCAACTTCCTGCTTGCTTTTGCCGCTGATATGCTTAGGCAGGTGGCGGGAATATTGGAAGTTCCCTGGGTTACGGAGCTTCTCAACAGGTTGAAGGACGCCCGGTATCCGATAGAGAAGTCGGAGGATATCTTGCCTTTGGTTGAGGATATGGAGGTCAAAGGCGAGCCGATGAAGGGTATCGTTGAGAAACTTACATATCCGATACACAATGTCGCTTCCCTTGTTGAGGAGGTGAAGAAAGCGAGCGGGTAATCTACTAAAGAGGTTTTAAGGTCGACTATTGGTGGAGATTCAATTTTGGACCATAACACTTATTGTGCCAAGGTATGTAAAGAGTGGGTAATTTATTTGCAATTTTTTAGAGAATATTTTATCATATAAAAGATATGGATTTTGAAGCGTTGGACTCTGCCCTACGCTCTGCCATCAGGCAGATGGGGCTGGAGAAAACTCTTAAGGAAAGACAGTGCCTTCGCTTCTGGGATGAAGTAGTGGGAGAAAAGCTTGCTACCTTATCCCAGGCGGAGGATATCCGTAAGGGTGTTCTTTATGTCTCAGCGAAAGATTCTATCTGGGGGCAAGAAATTTTTAACCTCAAGGGGCTCATCATAAGAAAACTGAACGAAAAAATGGGTGAGGAGATCGTTAAAGATATTAAAGTGAAGGTTAAACCCCAAAGAAAGAGAAAGGAGAAAGAAATCAAAAAGCCTGAAGGGGAAAGGGAACTGGATGAAGCTACTATAAGAATGATAGAGAAAATAACGGAGAAAATTGAAGATGAAAAAATGCGCCATCTCTTGCGGCGGACGATTCTTAACTACTATAAAGCGAGGCTTCCCCAAAAGCAATGGGGGAGAAAATGAGTGGATTGTTAGAGTTAGCAAAGTCCTGTATCCCTTCGGTTGATTCTATCCTGCAAGAAGCTCTTTCTCATTTGGATATAGAACAAATCTCAGACAGGTTTGGTGAGGCGCTAATCAGTGCCGAGCGTTGGGCTAGGTGAAAAAGTTAAAACAACGATGCTTGAAATCGCAAATGAACAAGGATGGGACGAATTTATCAAAAAAGCGAAAGCCCTTTTCAGCGATTTCGCGTTTTTGGTTCAAGCATTGGAAAAGGACCTCGGAAATATGAGAAAATCAAGGGGTGGCAGGACTTTCGAGAAATTGGTCCTGAGACTTTTAGGGGCTATGGGTGTGCCGTGTGAGTTTCCCCGTGGTCATGCAAAGGAAAGATTGCGGAGAATAGATATAGTAATCCCTTCCACTCAGGTGGCGTTGGAAACACCTGATAGGGCATTCTTTCTCGCCTGTAAACGGACGCTTAGGGAGCGATGGCGCCAAGAGGTTCCGCTTGCCCAACCAAATCAGAGGGTTTATTTGATTACCATTGACGAGGAGCTACCCGAGAGCAAAGCAAGGGAAATCAAAGAGAGGGGATTGATAGCCTTTGTAAGGGATGATTTGAAGGAGAGAAATCATCTTAAGGGGAATGCCTGGATTAGGAGGTTGAGCGATTTGCCAAAGGTGTTAAAGGGGATATGAGGCAGGCAATATTCCCTTTTTTCTATGAAGAATCTGAACCGCAAAAAGAGGAATTACCCTACGGAAGGGTGAGAGACACTTCCTGGGACTATAGGGACATTCAAGCGGGTTCTGGTGTGTATGGTATCCATCCCTATCCCGCTATGTTCCATTTTTTGGTTGTTCGTCGGCTTCTCAATGCGTTCTCAGCTGAAGGAGATTTGGTCCTTGACCCCTTTATGGGTTCTGGCGTTGTGGCTGTTGAGTGTCTTATAAACAATAGAAATTTCGTCGGGTATGATATAAATCCCCTTGCTGTCCTCATAGCGAAAGTTCGTTCCACTCCCATTCCTGCCTCTTACCTTCTTGAGATGCTTCGCTTCATTGAAATCAATTATGAGAAAGTAGAGGCTGAAGAAGTTGATTTCCCCAATATAAACTACTGGTTCGACAAGGAAGTCATATCTGCATTATCAAAATTGAGGAAATCCATAAGGGAAATCAGCGATGAAGATGCGCGAGATTTTTTCCTCGTGTCCTTTTCTGAAACCGTCAGGAAAGCCTCAAAGGCGGATTACAACGAGTTCAAGCTCTTAAGGAGAAAGGATGTTTCCAATGCTAATGTTCTTAATATTTTCAAATCCATAAGCCTTAGAAACATAGGTCTTCTCGATGGCTTCTACCGAGAACCCCTTGCCCATAAACCAAAAATAACTTTAAAAAGTAAAAATATATTTGAAGCCGATATAAGCGAAGAATCTGTTGATTTAGTTATAACTTCCCCTCCTTACGGAGATTCTCGCACCACCGTTGCCTATGGACAATTCTCCCGCCTTTCCCTATATTGGTTAGGTTTGGAGGAAAGGGTGGATAGAGAATCGCTGGGAAGCAAGGCAAGGGATATAACCGATGATTTGCCCTCTCCTTTGCTCTACGAAGTCCTGGAGAGGATTAAGGAGAAAGACCAAAAGCGGGCGCGGGAGGTTTTTGCCTTTTATTGGGACCTTTTCCACTCAATCAATATATTAGCGAGGGCTGTAAAGAAAAATCGTTTTGTTTGTTTCGTCGTGGGGAATAGGAAAGTCAAAGGGGAGGAGTTGCCCACGGATAAGATATCGGCAGATTTCTTCCAAAGCCTCGGTTTTAAGCACCTAAGGACCATTGTAAGGGCGATATCAAATAAGAGGATGCCAGCTGAAAATGCCCCTTCAAATATCAAGGGTGAGCGCGATTTCACTATGCGTCAGGAATACATCGTTATTCTTGTGAAGGAATAATAAAATCCATTTTTGGGGAAAACATATTGGTTCTAAAAATAAAGTTTCAATCAAACTTTTTTAATTGATATAATATACTCGCTATGATGAACAATAATCTTATTACCAGACCCTTGTTTTTCCTATCCTGCATTTTTCTTCCTTTGTTTGCCTTTACCGCTTCTATCCCCCTTACTGGTTCCTTCCTTCAGCTGGATGGGAGCAACCTTAATTGGAAGGAGGAGGATTGGAAAAAAGAACTTTATTATATGAAGGCAATAGGAATGGACACGCTGATAATTGGTGCCGTAGCATTTGAATCTTATGCTTACTATCCATCTCGTTTTCTCCCTCTATATCAACCTTGTGGAACGAAGGACCCAGTAGGAACCATCCTTTCGCTCGCCGAAAAGCTGAAGATGGATGTTTATCTTGGGTTATTCGGTTGGGATTGGAAGGATAAGGGGAGCGAGGCGGATTTTCAAAAATTCGCCGAGCTCAATATCAAGGTTGCCAAAGAGCTCTATCATCTTTATTCCTCCAGTCCCCGCTTCAAGGGATGGTATATCCTAACCTGGGAGATAGGTAATGCCCCACCACCTGATAATGTGGCTGTGAGGGCTTATTTGAAGGTTATTGCCAATTTGCGGAAACTTACGCCGAAGAAAAAGATAATCATCGCACCTTATTTTACCTTGGATATATCCCCTGAAGAAATTGAGAATGGGTGGAAGAAATTGCTTGAGGTTTTAGATGTGGATGTGGTCGCGTTTCAGGATGGGGTAGGTTGCGATAGAGGGATAAAACCGGGAGATGTACCAAAATACTTTGAGGCAATGAAAAGAGCTTGTGATGCCCACAAGGTTGAGCTTTGGGGAGACCTCGAGGTTTTTGATATATTGGCAGGTTGGAAGCCGGCGAAGATAGAGAGAGTAAAGGAGCAGATAGAGAAGATGAGTCCCTTCGTTAGGAAAATCGTCATCTTCGAATTTAATCACTATATGAGCCCCTTGAAGGGAGAAGAACAAAGGAAGTTATATAACGATTACAAAAAGTTCTTATCCCTTATAAGATAAAGATTGCCCAATTATCTCTTGATTTTATAATAATCATATGGAAATGCTGATTGATGCCCATCTTCACCTCAGAGATGATGTATATGTAGGAGAAGAAGGAACTCCCGAGAACCTCGTTAAGCTGATGGACGAGGTCGGCATTGGCAAAGCGGTTTTGCTCAGGCTATATGTCCCGGCGAGAAAGGCGATTGAAGAATTGGAAGAAGCAAAAAGGAAATATCCCGATAGATTCATACCTTTCGCCTACGCCCTACCCGATTTTCGTGAATCTGTGCTCCCCTTGATAGAGGAGGCGATAGAGAGAAAAGGTTTCAAAGGTATCAAAATACATGCTGGAGTATGCCGGTTAGAGGACTACATAGTAGACCCGATTATGGAGATGGCAAATGCGCTTTCAATAGCCTGCCTTATTGACCCTGCAGGCGATTATGAAAATACGGAAAGATTGGCGAGGAAGTTCCCTAACGCCAAAATCATCGTAGCCCATCTGGGGCAATATCTCTGCAAAGATGGATCCCTAATAGACCGCTTCATAGATCTCAGCAAAACTTATCCCAATCTTTATCTTGATATCAGTGGTGTGGTTTTAATGGAGAAGGTTAAGAAAGCGATGGAGGAGGTTGGAGCAAATAGAATCATTTGGGGCACCGATGGACCCAGCAATCAACCTGACCCTGTTACCTTTACCCGACAGGAACTCCTCAAGGTACGGGAATTGGGATTCAGTGAGGAGGAAAACAGAATGATATTCGGCGGGACCATAGCTTGTCTTCTCGGTATAGAAGATACTAACATATGAGAGGTGTTATAGCGAATGGAGATAATAGATGTTAATGTCCAGTGGGGCTTCTATCCCCTATCAATGATAGACAGTAGCCCGCAGAGAATCGCTTCCCTACTTCAGGAAGCGGGTATATCCAAAGCACTTGCCCTCTCGTTTAAATCCTCCTTCCTTTCCTATAGGGAGGGTAATTCGGAAACCCTCCATATATCGCAAAGGATTCCCGCTCTTCTTCCAGTCCTCTGTGTTGACCCACGCGATTATCCTCGCTGTATGGAGGAGATAGAAACCGCCAAAGGGAGGGGGTTTTTGGCTCTCAGGCTTTTCCGAAAGTTGTGCGATAGAGGCTTGATTCTTAAAGAGATTTTGAGCCTCTGTTCTCGTCTTTCCCTGCCAGTCCTTATGGATTTCGTCCCTCCTTTGGATAGCCTTGATAATTTGCCAAATATTGTTTTTCTGGATATCCCCCTTGAGGAATTGGGCGAAGTTTATCTCCTGCTCCAACGCGATGGTGTTTACCTTGAGTTCTCTCCCTTCCTTTATGCCACGGAACGGTTGAGCGACAACCTTAAGGATAAACTGGTCTTCGGCTCAAAACTACCCTTCTTCCCCCCTTCGGTGCGTCTCAGGCTTATAGAGGAATTTTTCCTCTCCCCTGGTGATAGAGAGCTGGTTCTTGGGGCAAATGCTAAAAAGATTTTTGCTCTTCCTTAACCTCATATTGGTTATCTCTTTAAGAGGTTTTTCACAGGGGAACCTCGCTATTGACGCTCGTGTGCTCAGAAATGATGGTACTCACATCTATCTGTGGGGTGAGGAAATAAACTATAAATATGATATGCAGGCGGGTTCAATCTATATCCAGCTTCTCAATCAATCACCCCAAGGCGAAAGGGATGATTTCCGCTTGGGTGAAGCATGGTTTAGCTTGAATTTCTACGATGAGAAGGTCTTCGTTAAAGTAGGGCGTATCCCTTTGCCCTTCGGTTTAAACGCCATCTACGACCCTCATTTTGAGGTCATCCAGCCCTTATACCAACAAAGTCTCGGATTGAGATTGGACGAAGGAGCTTGTGTATCGGGTAGTTACGGTTCCTACAAATATTTTCTTTCCGCTTCTCGTGGACTGAAAAAGGAGAGGAAAGAAGGGAAGACAACTTATATCCTGCGGGTTGAAAGGAAGATCCCGCCCAATCCTTTCATTAAAGGGGATTTCGGCTTTTCACTTCTATCGGGCAATTTGCCATTAGTGACGGAAGAAGGGCTATCGAATAAATACATAAATAAAACAAGGATAGGGCTTGATTTCAAAGTTCCCATTGGTAGGTCTCTTCTTCTTGGAGAGGCACATATAGGTGGTGATAAAGACATCAATGTCGGAGGCTTTTTTCTCCTTTTTGAAATTCCCTGGAATGAAAGGACTAAATTCATCCTTTCCTGGCGTTCATTCAACTTTGATTTGGATAAGAAGAAAGAAGTGAGTATGGGAGGCGGAGGATTGAGCTGGGAAATAGATGCTCACAATAGATTGTCCTTGATTTACCAAAGGGATTTGTATAACAAAAAGGACATTTATACCCTGCAGTGGCTTATTAAATACAATTTCAATGACATAGCTAAACTGCGGTTTTAGAAAGGAGGCTTGAAATATGCTCGCCTTAGCGGATGCTTGTATCTACACTCCAGAAGAAATTATTAGAGGGAACATTTTAATCGCTGACGGGAAAGTAAAGGCGGTAGGGGATATTAAGATTCCAAAAGAGGCGAAAACCGTCCAGCTTAATGGGAAGCTCGTTGTGCCTGGCTTCATAGATGTGCATACGCACGGGTGTGGAGGGTACGATTGTATGGATGGGAAAAGTTCGCTGGAAGAGATAACGGCTATATTACCTCGTTTCGGTGTAACAGCGTTTTTCCCAACGGGCGTGGCAAGCCCCCATAAAGAACTTCTCGCTTTCCTCCAGGATATTAGGGAAGCGAAAAGTAAAGGTGCGAAGATACTCGGAGCTCATCTGGAGAGCCCATATATCAGTATGGATAAAAGAGGAGCTCAACCGCCGGAGGCTATTCGTCCCGTTGATATGGGAGAAATTGAAGAGTTAATAGAAGCAGGGGTTAAGATATTTACAATCGCTCCCGAGGTAGAGGGAGCTATTGAAGCTATAAGGCGTCTAAAACAGGCTGGTGTCGTGGTTTCGCTTGGACACAGTAGTGCTGGTTGGGAGGAGGCTTTGATGGGAGTTAATGCGGGTATAAGCAAAGCTACTCATCTCTTCAACGCTATGCCTCCTCTTCTCCATCGCCAGCCTGGATGCGTCGGCGTTGCATTGAGCGATGATAGAGTGGCTTGCGAAGTGATAGCAGATTTCGTCCATCTCCACCCCCTTATAGTGAAATTAATCGTAAAAACAAAGGGTAGCGATAAGGTTCTCCTTATAACCGATTCAGCTCCCTTCTCGGGCTTGCCCGATGGAGAATATGAATGGCTCGGTGGACGTGTCATCGTGAAGAAGGAAGGGAGGATTTTCTTCAAAGATGCCCCCGATGTCTTAGCTGGCAGTTGCCTCACCCTTGACCAGGCGGTGAGAAATGTCCATTCCCTTGGATTTAATCTTAAAGATGTGCTGAAAATGGTTACGCTCAATCCAGCGAGGGAGACAAACCATCCCGAGTTGGGAATGATAAGGGTAGGCAATCCAGCTGACTTAGTTGTACTGGATGCAAGTTTGCAAGTAGAAATGACGCTGATAGATGGCGAAATTGTTTATGAAAAGGTTGACCATTAAAAAATTAATCGGTAAAATTTAGTTGATATGATAAGCGAGGAACAATTGGCACAGCTTATTGCCCAGAAAGTCGCCGAGGAGCTTCTCGCTTTCCGGCGATGTGAGGAGTGCGTTAAGAACAGGGGACGTCAGCTTCCCGATAACCTCATCCCCATCGGAGTTTCTGCCCGCCATATGCATATCTCCCAGGAGGATTTGGAAATCCTCTTCGGGAAGGGTTATCAGCTAACTAAGGAACGGGACCTCTATCAGCCAGGCGAGTTCGCCTCCGCTGAGGTGGTTCAGGTTGTTGGTCCAAAGGGTAGCCTAAGAGTCAGAATCCTTGGACCTACGAGAAAGCAAACACAAGTGGAGATTTCCCGCACGGATTGCATAACCATCGGCGTTGATGCGCCCTATAAATACCCCGGCGACTTAAAAGGAGCGGCACCCATTACGATCGTTGGTCCAAAAGGAGCCATCTATAAAGAATGCGCGATAATTCAGGCTCGCCATATCCATACTCCCCCTGAGGATGCAGCCAGAATGGGCATTAAGGATGGAGATTTGGTAAGCGTAAAAGTTGCCGGTGAACGCGGAGTGATATTCACGAATGTGCTGGTAAGGGTCTCGGAAAAATATCTCCTCCAGATGCATCTGGATACAGACGACGCAAACGCAGCGGGTGTCAATTGCAATAACCTTGCCGAATTGGTCAAATAAAACTTACAGGGGATGAGAGTCTTTTGGGTCTTCCTCAATCAGCTATTATGAAAGTCTGTGAATTTCAACAGGATGAATATCGGTATTGTTGGCTGCGGCACAATCGGTAGCGAAATAGCATTAGCTATTGATAAGGGCGAGATAGAAGCGGACCTCGCCACTATCTACGATATTGATGAAAGCAAAGTCAAGGGTCTACTCAGTAAATTGCAAAACTCTTCACCGAAAATTCTTCCTCCCTCTTTGCTGGTCAAAGAAGTAGAACTTGTGGTTGAGTCCGCTTCCCAGAAAGCGGTTCAAGAACTTTTACCGCTTGTCATAGAAGAGGGCAAGGATATCCTTATTATGAGCGTGGGTGGACTTATCGGCGAAGATGAGCTTATAGCAAAAGCAAAAGAGAAAAACTGTAAAATATATATCCCCTCGGGTGCACTTGCGGGGCTCGACGGTGTCCAATCGGCGAAACTTGGTGGGATAAAAAGCGCCCTACTCATCACCACCAAACCACCTCAAGCCCTTGCTGGTGCTCCTTATATTGAGC
>JACIXQ010000084.1 GCA_014360465.1 bacterium | reverse complement strand
AAAGTCAAATTTCTGACCACTTGCATATTATTGCATTACCAATTATAATTTTAACAAAGGATAAAGAAAAGGCAATGCTAAGGTTGTTTTCGGGAATACTTTTAATCATAGCCCTTTTGCTCTCCATCCTCGCTTATCAGAGGACGAAGAGCTTAGAAAAAAAGCTATCCTCCGCCTCGCAACCGGGCATAACCAACCTCTTAATCAGAAAAGACCTTCAGGACGCCATCAAAGCACTCGATAAAGGAAATAAGGAAGAAGCTAAAAAATATATAGAAAGGGCTATGGAAAGATTGCAAAAGGGAGATAATCCTTCAACTTGGGATGAACTGAGCAGAAAAATTGATGATATTGGAAAAAATATTCAGGATATTTGGAAATATATATATAAAGGAGAGAAGAAATGATGTTTTTCTCTGCTATTGAAACAAAAGATATCGTAGCGGGTCTCCTTGTCCTGTTCCTCCTTTTCGGCAAGGTTGGAGGAAAAAGCCTCCTCTCTATAAACACCGAGCAAGAAATAGAATTAGGCAAGGAAGTATCCGCCCAGGTGGAAAAGCAATACGGCGTCGTCAAGGACCCCAAATATGAGGACATCGTCCAACAGATAGGAAAGAAAATCGCCGAAGTAGCTCCAAGAAAAGATGTCCAATATAATTACACCGTTCTTAAATCGGACGATGTAAACGCTATGGCAGCTCCCGGAGGATTCGTTTTCGTCAACAAAGGGCTTCTTGATTACATCAACTTCGATAAGGATATCCTGGCTTTCGTCATAGGGCATGAAGTAGGGCATATAGTTGCAAGACACGCTGCCAAGATGATTGAAAAAGAGCTCAAGACGGAGATAGCCATCACGGTAATCAGCAAAAGCGAAACACAAGCTAAGATGCTTTCCCTTGCCCGCGACCTCGTATTCCTGGGCTATGGTAGGGATAACGAGTTTGAAGCGGATAGATGGGGAGTGATTTTAGCCTATAAAGCTGGCTATAATCCAAATGGAGCGGTGGAGTTCTTCAAAAAGCTTATGAAGGATGAAAAAGGCAAACCATCCAAACTTGCCGTCTTCTTCAGCACACATCCACCAACACAAGATAGACTTAATAGAGTGGAAGAGGAAATAAGGAGGTTGGAGCAAAATGCCCACAATTAAGGATGTGGCAAAAAAGGCAGGCGTCTCCGTGACTGCCGTATCATTTGTCATCAATAATGTGCCTGTGCCCCTTAGCGAGAAGACGAAGGAAAGAATATGGGCGGCAATTAGGGAATTGGGCTACTCCCCAAATCGCGCCGCCCAGAGCCTGGCGAGAAGGAGAGCGGAGACAATAGCGATCCTCTTTCTCCAACCGGTCTCCAATATCTTCGCCGATATACCCTACTCCCAAATCCTCTTTGGTGTGGGAAGCAAATTAGCCCAAAGCGGGCTCAGACTTCTCCTAATCCCACCAATTGAGAGCAACGAGGAAACCCCGCTGAGAAGAAAGCTTCACAAGGGCGAAGCTGACGGAGTTATTGTGGTTGGACCAATTCGCCAGAATGATAAGAGAATCAAGGAATTGGACAATAGCGACCTTCCGGTAATTCTAATAGGTAATTACAAGGATGCCAAGAAAGCCAGCTGTATAGACATAGATAACTTCGCCGTAGGCTACAAAGCTGCGGATTACTTAATAAGCATAGGACACAAATCAATCGCCTTCCTCGGCGGTCCTCTTTACTATAGCTATGGACAGGAGCGCTTCCTGGGGTACAAAAAAGCCCTTGAGGAAAACAATCTGCCTTTTGACGAGGAGAATGTCCATATCGCTCCAGCCACCGTGGAAGAGGGTTATAACGCTACTCTAAAACTTCTTGAGAAAGAAAACAAACCAACCGCGATATTCGCTTCCACTGGTCTTATGGGAGTTGGAGCCATCAGGGCACTCAGGGATAAAGGGCTTCACCTCCCAGATGATATTTCCTTGATCACCCTGCAGGAATATCCCACCAGCTTGATGGAGATAGAGCCTACAGCGATAGTTCCTCCCTTCTATCGTCTGGGACTTATCAGCGCAATCGCCCTCCTCAAGCTGATAAACGGGGAAAGGCAACCGCCAATCCACAAGAAAATTCCCATCAAAATCAGGATAGGCAGTACCACAAAGCCACTTACATAAGTAGTGCTTTCACTTCTTCCAAAGAAGCCTTCAAAGAATCTATCACTTTATCTAACATCTCCTTGCTTATAATTAGCGGTGGCTCTAACCTCATAACCTTCGGATTATTAAGGGCGTAAGCAACGAGAACACCCCTCTTAACCAAGAGGGAGATTACAAGTAATCCTATATCCTCCTCGCTAAACTCAATACCTACCAGCAACCCCTTCCCTCTCACATCGGCAATCAGCTGTGGATGCACCTCCTTGAGTTCCATTAATTTTGAAAGGAGATAACCGCCGAGTCTCTCTGCCCTTTCGGGCAAATTCTCATCAACTAAAACATTCAAGGTAGCTAAACCCGCAGAGCAGGCGAGGGGGTTCCCTCCAAAAGTTGAAGAATGGATAAGGGGATTATCCTTGAAAATCTCCCAAATATAAGGGCGAGCTATTGTTGCTCCTATGGGCATCACTCCACCGCCCAGCGCCTTGGCAAGGCACATAATATCGGGCACCACATCCCATAACTGACAAGCGAACATCCGTCCGCAGCGCCCCAATCCCGTCTGAACCTCATCCAAAATCAAGAGGACGCCTTTCTCATCGCAAATCTTCCGCACTTCTGGTAAATAATCATCAGGAGGAACATTTACTCCACCCTCTCCCTGTATGGGCTCAAGTATCACGGCCGCCGTATCCTCGTCCACTACGCTCTCCATAGCTGATATATCCCCGAAGGGCACTTGAACACAATAATCCAGCAAGGGTTCGAATGGCTTCTTATAGATTTCCCTCCCCGAAACGGAGAGCGAACCGAGGGTCTTACCATGGAAAGAACCGATAGCGGATACGAACTTCTTCCTTCCCGTGAACATTCTGGCGAACTTCAAACCCGCTTCCACCGCCTCTGTTCCACTGTTGGAGAAGAAGACAAACTGCAAATCTCCAGGTGTGAGCTCGGCTAACTTCTCCGCCAGCTTGGCTTGTGGATAATTTAGGAAAATCTTGGATGACAATGGTATCCTGCGCAATTGCTCCTCAACAGCTTTAACAACCACAGGATGGCGATGCCCAAGAGAAAAAACACCATAACCGCCGAGACAATCTATGAACTCGTTCCCCTCACTATCCCTAATTATACACCCCTCCGCCTCCCATTCTATCTTATCGCAACCAGCAAATCGCAGAAGGTCAGCAAGATAGGGATTGATATACTTCTTATATAGAGAGAACACCTCACTCGTATCCAACAGCATTCGCCTCCTTTTATTCCTCAAATTTAAGTTTGCATTCACCGATTTGAATTATATCGCCATTCTTCAACTTTTCCCTCACTATCCTCATATTTTCAATGAATGTCCCATTCGTCGAACCCTCATCAATTATGTAATAGCCATCTTCTTCAAGAACTATCTTGCAATGCCTTCTGGAAACCGACCTATCCGGTAGCATAATATCCCTGTCATCAGCTCTTCCAATGGTGAACTCCTTCTTGGTGATGGGGAAAACCTCTCCCTGTCGTGGACCTTTCACGATAATGATTCTTCCTCCTTTTGCTGTGATAATTGGAGCGGGTTTAGGAGGAACTACACTCGTTTGTTCCTGGGCAACGCTTTTTGAGGGGATTTTTGGAGTAGTAGGAATAGGCGTGCAGGCACAAGCGCCAGTTACAGGGTCCTTTTTCTGACCACAGTAGGGACAAATATCAGCGGGTAGAGGCGGTGGCTGTGCCACCTTTCCGGCAACATCTTTAACAGCAACCTTCTCTTTCATCTGGAAAAGCAAATGATAGCTTCCTATCTGCAACCTATCGCCATCCCTCAATAAGGCAGATGAGACAGCTTGACCATTCACAAGTATTGTCCCTCCCAGAGTCTTTATCTCATAAGTACCGTCCCTGCGGGTTATCAGGGCATGTCTTGGCAAAATGGTGTTATCACCAAAAAGTCCAAGGTCGCAAAGCTCATCACGACCTATGGAAAACTCGTCCTTATCAACTATGTACTCTCTCCCTTCCTTGCGCCCACTTAGGACTTTAAGCCAAGCTCGCTTGGAAATCTCCTCCACCAACGCGCTGAAGAATCCAACCAATCCCCCAATTGAGGTGAGGGCAACCATCCTGCTTATCATCCCGGCTTCCTTACCACGAACGAGAAAAGGCAGGAAAACAGCCGAGACTACACCGAGAAAATCAAACAATAATCCGCCAAGGAACCCACCTACTGCACCACCAAGCGCTCCCTTTTTCGCCCTCCATCTTGAGCGCGTTAGAATACCTTGAGATAATCCTACAATCGCACCAACAACCATCCATCCGATACTTCTCGCTATCACTAATCTCATCATCGGGAATAGGGAATAGGACTCTTCTGAAGGCGGAGGAAGGAAAATCTGGAAAACCCCTTCTCCGAAAATAAGTCCCCACATCCCTCCAATTGCACCAATTAAAGCACCCCTTGTAACGGAATATGATAACCTCTTACCCTGCCAAATAGCATAACCAAGCCCCAAAGAAGCCCCGATGAACAGTCCCATAACCGCGCCAAATAATGCATCTTGTTTGTAAACCTCTATGAAACTTCCACTCGGAATTAATGCCATCGGTTCCAGAACAGCCCAGCCTATGAAGCCACCAATTGCACCCAAAACCAAAAAGAGAATCGTCCTTTTCATAGTTCAAACCGGAACTTGCTTTCCCCTATTTGGATTATATCTCCGTTCTTCAGTTTTTCCCGCGCCACCCTCATCCCTCCAACGAATGTCCCATTCGTCGAACCCTCATCAATTATGTAATAGCCATCTTCTTCAACAACAATTCTGCAATGTTTTCTTGAAACTGCATTGTCAGGGACGACTATATCTCTATCCTCACCTCTGCCTATCGTCGTCTCCTTATTTATAAGGAAAACCTCCCCCGCTTTCGCTCCCTCCAATCCGATAAGCTTCGCCTGCCCGGTAGAGGCTACCACAGTTGGGTGAGAAGATGATACTCCTGGCGTGCAAGCACAAGCGCCAGTTATAGGGTCCTTCTTCTGACCACAGTAGGGACAAATATCGGGGGAAGTAGGTATAGGGGAAGGGGCAGGCTGAGAAGTCGATGATGGAACCTGTCCAGCCTGCTGTTTTAACAAAACAATTATATCAATTCCCCTACTTTTCAGGTAAAAATAGATTCCCCAAAGTATAGCCAGAATTATAACCAGGGAGAGAAAGGCGCTGGCAAAAGGGTTTATGCCCCCCTTTGGAGCCAGCTCTTCCTTCTTTTTTCCCCCAACGACCTTGCCTTTCTCTCTTCCTTTAACAGGGGAAGGCACTTCCTTTTTTGCAAGCTTAAGGGAAGCAAAGGAAAGATTTATACTTAATCCTTCCGATTTAGGAGCAATTTCTATGTCCTGACTTATCCTAAGAGTGCCCCTTTTAGCCTCAACAGATGTCTTTCCCGAGGGTAGAAAATAGAAGAAACATTTACCTGCGTCATCCTCCTGTAGGATATAATTGTGCTTTGCACCTGTTGAATCTGTTAATGTAACAATAGCATAATCGATCGGCGTGCCTTGCGAATCGGTAACCCTAACTTCCAATTTATAAACCAAGTTGAAGTCGTTATCAGCGAAAGAAATGCTGGTTTCCTTGGCTCCTATATCCTTGCTTGCTCCCTTGTTCTGCTCATCCCTGACCATTACCCTAAAGCTTCCCTCGGGAACATCTATCACCGTATCTTTACCCTCAACCGTATATACATTGTTAACCCCATCACTTAAGAAGAGCACATATTTGCCTTCTTTTGGGAAATGAATTGTCAATTCCCTGGCGAAAGCGAAGAAAGGCACTAAGAGGATAGCCAATCCAATAATTTTACGCATCTTGCTTTCCGCCTCCTATAAAAACGGATTATTTGGAAAGCTCGGGGAAGATAACGAAGGATATCTCCGGCAATCATCACCTCTTCTCCCAGCTCTTCCCGAGCTAAATCACCACAGAGACCATGAAGAAAAACCCCAAAAAGGGCGGAATTGAGAGGAGATACTCCCTGGGCAAGGAAACCACCAATCATTCCCGTAAGCACATCCCCCATTCCACCGCTCGCCATACCCACATTACCTGTCGGGTTGATGAAATAACTACCCTCAGGACTTGCTATAACCGTTCTCGCACCTTTGAGAACGACAACGCAACCACTTTCCTGGGAAAATCTCCTTGCCCATCCTATTCTATCTGATTGTATATCGGGCAAATGTGCGCCCACAAGGCGAGCCATCTCGCCGGGATGAGGAGTAAGGACGAAATTCTTTCCAGAAAAATCTATTTTACAACCAGCGAGACAATTCAAAGCATCTGCGTCCACAACCGCGGGAATATCTATCTCTTGTAGAAGTTTTCTCACAAATTCACAGGTCTCGGGATGGGTTGATATGCCTGGACCAATTGCAAGCGCATTACATCTTTTCAGCTTCTCCCTAACTAATTGCATAGCCATAGGCGATAAAGAATGTGCCTCTGTTTCGGGAAGAGGATAGGTCATCGCTTCCGTCAGCTTTATTTCCATAATCTGGTTCAAAGAAACAGGGATACCCAGCGTGACGAGCCCAGTCCCAACCCTGAGAGCAGCCTCGCAGCACATCGCAGCTGCACCAGTTAAACCAATAGAACCGGAAAGGACGAAAAGATGTCCAAAGGTTCCTTTGTGAGCGTCGGGAGGTCTGGCAGGAAGAAATTGGCTAAGGAAATCCGGTGTCAACAAGGTGGCAGAGGGCGCTTCCAAAAGCTGGAGGGGGATACCGATATCGGCTACGAAGATTTCGCCCGCATAGAGAGCCCCAGGATAAACGACTATCCCTATCTTGGGGATAGCAAGCGTAACCGTTCTATCAGCCTTCACCGCTACTCCCATTACCTTGCCATCGTCCCCTATACCGGAGGGAACATCAACGGAGAGGATAGGTTTACCTGCACTGTTTATGGCTTGGATAGCTTCCCTGTAAGGTGAGGCTACTTCACCCTTCAACCCAGTGCCAAATATGGCATCTATTATGAGGTCAGCATCTCTCAAAAGAGGACTGAAATCATCGGGTGCCTCTATTAGCTTTATCCCCATTTTAGTTGCAATCTCAAGATTAACCCTCGCATCCCCCTTCATCTCCGATGCCTTCCCTAATAGCACAATCCTTACATCCACTCCCATATTGAAGAGGTGCCGTGCCGCCGCTATTCCATCCCCTCCGTTATTTCCTCTTCCTGCCACCACAATAACTCTTTCCCCTTTGAGCATATCCAAAGCCATCTCCGCGATTCTTTCACCCGCATTTTCCATAAGGAGAAGCGTGGGAATGGAAAACTCCTCAAACGCTCGCCTATCTATATCTCGCATTTCCTGGGAGGTCGCTAATTTCATACTTTTATTATACACTACCCATTGAGGTAAATCTATACCATATAGAATCCCCTAACATATAGCACTTTGCACCAAAAATGTTTGCTGTATTCATTTATAGACCTATATGGAAAATATTGGGGGAAAGCAAATCCGCTAACTACATCTATGATGGAAGGGAAACTTCTACACAAGGTTTTAAGATGGTAAAGTGCGATTTAGCGGCACCGATTGCTTTTTTGCAGAGTGAGTTGATTAGAGCAGTAATATAATGGATATACAGAGAAGTGCCCAGAGGAAAATGCAGAGAAGTAAGGGGAGGTCCTTCACAACAACCTGGTCGGGGAACTCTGCCAGCTCGGTTTTATGGGAAAGGTAGAGGTAACGGGTTATCCCATAGATGACGAAGGGGATTGTCCAAACCAGAAGTGGGTGACTCGCACTTGTTGGGGAGAAGAAAGTGTAAAGGGCGTAGGAGATTATGCAGGCAGACGCGGAAACGCTCATAAGCTGTTCAAGAAAGGGAATTGTATAGTCACGAAGGACCTCCCGATGAGACGAAGCTGAAACCTTTAAGCTCAGGATCTCCCCCCTCCTTTTACCTGTTGAAAGGAGAATAGCGAGTAGGAATGTGCAGAGGATAATCCAGGTAGAAGCAGATACATCAATGGCAGATGCTCCTGCCTCAACCCGCAAAACGAAGGAGAAAGCAACTGTCAATATATCCAAAATGGGTATCTCCTTGAGGTAAAGTGTGTAAGCAATCATAAGACAGGTAAAGGAGAAGCTTACAATCGCGAAAAAAGGTCCGAGGAAAAGGGATAAGGCGAGGGAGAATAGAACGAAGAAAATGCACGCCAGGCGAGCGACAGCGGGCGAGAGCGCGCCTGAAGCTATTGGTCTCATCCTTTTCTTCGGATGGTTCCTATCTCTTTCCCTATCTATCAAATCGTTGAAAATATATAAGCCACCAGAGAGCAACGAGAACACAAAAAAGGCAAAAAGGGAGCGGAGGATTCTATCCAGCGTGAACTCTCCTGCAAATATGAGGGGTGCGATGACGAATAGATTCTTCGTCCATTGGCTTGGGCGAAGAGAGATTAAGATATAATAGAAAATACTTTTTCTTTTAGGTATATTCACCATCGACTATTCAAGTTTTACATTTTTTCAAAAGGATTATCAAGTTGAACTTACCGGAAAAATTTTATTTCATTGCCTTTCTACATCCAACGCCATCATAGGGAAAATACCCAAGAAAGCCAAGGCACCGCTCATAGAAAAGGGCAAGGATATGTCTATGTTAGCAAGGTATCCAGCAATTATCGGACCGAACATCCAACCTATATTGCTCAAAGCACCAACAAGAGCTATCTGTAAAGCTCTGGTCTCGTCTCTGGAGTAATATTGAAGAAGAGTGCTTCGTACAGGTGCCCAAACACTTGCCCCGATGGCATCGTGGACTAACCAAACTCCCGCTGCGAGGGGGAAAGTTGGCATAAAGGCTGTTCCGCTTATGGCGATGTCCTGCATACCAAGAAAAAGTATATACAGCCATTTGAGATTCCTCGGGCTGAGCAATCTGCCCTTTAACCAGTTCCCTGTGAATATCATCGGGAGACCGAAAGATATACGGTGGAAGGCAAGAAGAACCGCTACCCAGCTCTCCTTGACCCCATACTTGACACTGAAAAAAAGTGGCATCATCTGCGTATGGCTCAAAGCAACTCCCATATTGGCTATGAAGCCGGAAACGGTCAATAATATCAAATTTTTATTCAACAATCTCAAATCCCCGCTAAAGGAAACAACCGGCTCATCTTCCTCTGATACCTTTATCTCTCTGAAGCCTATTTGGAAAAGCAAAAAGGCTAAAAAAACCGCACCTCCCGCTACGAAAAAAGGGAAATCGTAACCCTGAAGCATCAAAAGCCCCGCTGCGAAAATGCCCGCCCCTTGAAAAAGAAAATTGAAACCCGATATCCGACTCATAGTAAAAAGATATTTGGTGCGTGATATGCTTTCATAAAGGATAACCGAACCTATGGTATCCTGAATGGCGCCCGCTGTTTCCCTGATAGTTTTTAGAAAAGTTAGAATTGAAATCTTCGTAGAAAGAGGTGTCAAGAATGTAGAAATAGCTGAAAATAGGGCGGAGAGAGAATAAAAAGGTTTCCGCCCCGAAAGGTCGGATAGCCTCGCCGAAAAGATTTGAACGAAAAGAACGAAAAAGAAGGAGATTGCGAAAACATATCCCATCTTCTCATAGGAGATACCCCTCCCCTTTAGATAATACGGTAGAGCGAATTCATAGAGCCCAATGGCAATCCCAAACAGGCAGGAAATGCACATTAATATCCAGAAATTTCTCTTGCTAACTTCCATATCCTCAAATTTTACCTATTCTCAAAAACATTTTCCAATTTTTTAGAAAATTTATCCTTTTGGTATTATCCATCTTCTTAAAAACCCAAAAATTTTCAAGTTGCATTTAACGAAAAGGGTTGTATAATTTTTCTCTTAAAATCAATTGGAGGTGATATGCGCAATGTTAGGTGATAAAATATCTCCTGTTTTATTGGTTTCGCTTTTCTCCATAACCACGCTAAGCTTAGCAAGCCTCAAGCTCCCTTCTTTCTTCTCAGACCATATGGTTCTGCAGAGGGAGGAGAAAATTCGCGTTTGGGGCTTGGCTTCTCCTGGTGAGAAGATAAGCGTTGAACTAGGAGGAAACAAGGCGGAGACGAAAGCAAATGCCCAGGGACACTGGCAGGTGGAACTTCCAAAGATGAAGGCGGGAGGACCTTACGAGCTAAAAGTTAAAGGCGAGAAAGAAAAAATCGTTTTGAAGGATGTATACATAGGTGATGTCTGGATTGCCTCGGGGCAATCAAATATGTGGTGGCCTGTTTCGGAATCATTGAATGCCGAACAAGAGATAGCTTCAGCAAACTATCCTCTGATTCGCCTTTTACAGGTTCCCGCAAAATGGTCTCGCAAACCTGAATGGGATATTGAATGCAAATGGGAGGTCTGCTCGCCTGAGACTGTCAAAGGCTTCTCAGCGGTAGCCTACTTCTTCGCTAGGGAACTTTACAAACAGCTCAACATTCCCCTCGGCATTATACACTCCTCGGTAGGTGGAACACCGGCTGAAGCTTGGACAAGCGAAATGACATTGAGAAGCAATCCCGAACTTAAGCATCTCCTTGAACTCTGGAGTAAATACGATGAACAGTTGAAGAAATGGAATGAAGAGAAAGAGAAGGCTAAAAAAGAAGGAAAACCTGAACCACAACCGCCAACAGCCCCCTTCGGCATCGGCTGGGACTGGGCAGAGTTCTGGCGCCCCGCCAATCTATTCAACGCAATGATAGCTCCCTTCACGCGCTTCCCACTAAAGGGCGCCATCTGGTATCAAGGTGAATCCAATGTTGGAAGGGCAAAGGAATACAGCATCCTCTTTCCCGCTATGATTGTTGACTGGAGAAAGCACTGGGGAATAGGCGATTTTCCCTTCCTCTTCGTCCAGCTCGCTAACTTTATGCAAGTTCACCCCGAACCCACTGAAAGTGGATGGGCTGAGCTTAGAGAAGCACAAACTGCCGCATTGAAACTACCCAATACCGGGATGGCTGTCGCCATTGACATCGGCGATGCTAATGATATCCATCCTAAGAATAAGCAGGATGTAGGCAAGCGCCTTGCTTTGAACGCCCTCGCTGTTGCTTATGGTAAAAAAGTGGAATATTCTGGTCCCGTATTCCAGAAGATGGTGATAGAGGGAAACAAGATTCGTCTTTACTTCACTCATACAGATGGTGGATTAGTATGTAAGGGCGAGAAGCTAAAAGGGTTCGCCATAGCGGGAGAGGACAAGAAATTCCGTTGGGCTGAAGGGAAAATAGAAGGAGACACCGTTGTCGTATGGAATAACGAGATCGCCCATCCCGTCGCTGTCCGTTACGCTTGGGCAGATAATCCGGAGTGTAATCTTTATAACAAAGCCGGATTGCCTGCTGTTCCCTTCCGGACGGATATACCCGATTATATGAAGTGAAATTTCAAATAAAATTCTG
>JACIXQ010000083.1 GCA_014360465.1 bacterium | reverse complement strand
TATTTTATAACAGACTTCTTGAGGATTGGTAAGAATGTCATAGCAATCGAGGACTACAGTCCTGCTGACCCTGCGGGTGTAATAGTTGAATGCACTTTGAACTATGAGGACGGCTCGGTAGAGATTTTCGCTACCGATTCCAGCTGGAAATTTTCCCCAACTTTTGAGGAAAATTGGCAGGAATTAGATTTTGACGATTCACACTGGCGTAATGCTGTTGAGCTCGGCAAACCTCCCATTGCTCCTTGGTTTCATCTGCCATTCAGGTATATGGGGCAAGACCAGCTTGAGTGGGAACTAATAGAGATTCGTTTCCCTCATAAGGTTAGAGCAGGTGAGGTAATGAATATTGAGCTAAAGGGAAAAATCCTCAGTCTTCCAAAAGGAAATAACCTCGGTTTTTTACGCATTCGTCGGGGTGGTTTCATACTGTTTGAAAGAAAATCATTGCATCCTAAACCACCTATATCCCAATGCAAGGTTGGGGATGTTTTCAATCTTTTCGTCTCTTTCGTTCTCCCTAAATATTCTCCTGGTGGTAAATATGTCCTGGAGATGGGATTACATCGAAGTAAACTCAGCGAGAAGGAGGGATTTGATTTGGGCGAGATCGAAGTAATGGAGATGAAAAGTGAGCTCCCCAAAGCTGAAATAAGAGACCTCAATGGGTCCCCTGCCCTATTCATAAACGGGAAACCTTTCTTCCCAATGGTTTATTCCCAAATTCCCTTTATAGATGAAAAGCATGTGCAACAATTCACAAAAGCAGGGATAGAGCTATACGAGATTAACCATGTGCTTGGCGAGTTCATAAGAAGAGGTTGGAAAGGTCCAGGTAAATATGATTTCAGCGAGTTTGACGATTTAATCTTCAAGCTTCTTCGTGTCAATCCAAACGCCTATTTCTTTCCTCGTCTCTGGCTTGAACCGCCCGATTGGTGGATACAAACCCATCCCGATGAGCTTCAACTTTACGCGGATGGTACTGGCTGGGATAAATCAGACCAATTCGGCGGAACGAAATGGCCATCCTTCGCTTCGCAAATTTGGCTAAAGGAAGAAGGCGAGGCTTTGAGGAAGTTCGTTGAACACATCCAGTCCTCCCCTTATGCGGAGAGATGTATCGGTTTTCATATCGGGGCTGGAATCTACGGGGAATGGCATTATATGGGGGCTCAATATGTTCCCGATATGAGTGAGCCAATGAAAAAAGCCTTCAGAAATTGGTTGAAGGAGAAGTACAGGGGTGATTTGGAGGCTCTCCGCAAAGCATGGGGAAAAGAGGATGTTACATTTGAAAATGCCGAAATCCCTAACCTTGAGGAAAGATTAAAAACCTCTTTTGGTATGTTCCATCATCCTGCAAATAATCGCCAAGTGGTTGACTATTATATGTGTCATCATAAGGTCCTTGTTGATGCTATCCTTAACTTCGCAAGGATTGTGAAGGAAGCATCAAAAGGTAGGTCTCTCGTGGGTGTGTTCTTCGGCTACACATCAAATATGCTTTGGCCTCAGGATGGAGGACATATAGAGCTGAGAAGAGTCCTCACTTCTCCATATGTGGATTTTCTCTGCTCACCCCATACCTATGTAGGAAGAGCTCTTGGGCAGGATGGAGGTTTCAGAGCGCTGCCCGGTTCAGTAGCTCTGCACCATAAGATTTTTAAAGAGGAAGCCGATGACGGGACACACCTTGCTCCAGGGGTAGCTCAAGCAAGAAATGCGGACGAATCAATAGCTCTGATGAGAAGGGAATTTTCCCAGGCGTTATCCATAAACGGAGGGCTCTGGTGGTTTGATATGGCATCGTGTTGGTTCGATGACTACCAATTGATGAAAGATATCGCTTTGATGAAAACAATCGGAGATAAGAGCCTTTCATTACCAAGAAAAAGGATGAGCGAAGTAGCTGTTATAGTTGGACTCAATAGCTTTTACTACACTGCCCATTGGCGATCTGGCAAGGATACCGTAACCGACTTGCTCCTCAACGACCAATGGCGTGAATTGTTCAAAATGGGTGCACCTTTTGACCTCTACGACATAAGCGATATAGAAGAAATGCCACAATATAAATGCTACATCTTTCTCAATACTTTCTTTATGGACGAGAGAACGCGGAAAGCGGTTGCAAAATTGAAGGAAAAAGGTGGCTTATTCATTTGGTTCTATGCTCCCGGACTTTTGAATGAAAGGGATATAGATGTCAGAAATATGGAGGAAATCACGGGGATGAAAATGAACCTTTCTTTGGAACCGAAAATTCTTGAAGTTCATATGGAAAATGGAAAACACTGGAGCAATGGAAAGGAAACCTCACCCTTCATCTTCCTAAATGATAGCGAGGTTGTCGTTCTTGGACATTCAAAAGAGGGGAAACCGACTTTTGCTCTGAAACGCTTCCCTAAATGGACATCGGTATATATCCTCACTCCGCCTGCTCCCGCTTCAGTTCTTCGTGAGTTGTTAAGAGCCGAAGGTATACATATCTATCTTGATACCGAGGATGTTCTTTTCCTCAATCAGAGCTTTCTTGCTATTCACACAGCAAAGGAGGGTTCAAAGCGTATCTCTCTACCCTCTGAAAGGGAGATAGAGGATGCATTTAGTGGTGAGAAAATCGGTAGGGTAAAAGAGTTGACGGTTCAGCTACCAGCTCATAGAACGGTGCTTTATCTACTCAGATGAAGTCTCTTTGCTTCTCTCAACCTCGCTTGAGCGAATGGTTATAACAGTATGGACATTACCCCGAGGATTAAAATCGGCAATGACCTCAAGGTAGCGGGGTTTAAGAATAGCATAGAGGGAATCGTATATCTCATTGGCAGCAGCCTCGTGGGATATGTACCGATTGCGATATTTGTTCAACCAAAGCTTAAGGGATTTGAGCTCTATTATATGTTTATCAGGGATATAATTTATCTTGATGGTGGCGAAATCCGGATAGCCACTGCGAGGGCAGAGGCAGGTGAATTCGGGAAAAGTTATGCTGATGGTATAATCCTTTTCAGGAGAAGGATTATCCCAGACTTCAAGTTGTGCTTCCTCTATTGCTTTCTCTCCGTATTTCTTTTCCATTTTATACTATATGATAATTCATAACTAAGGAAACATCAAGGTTGAATGAAGTTTTTTATAAATCTTGTAAGGTATCACAATAACTTTAAAAAAAGAAAGCATTTGCTAAAGATGACTCTTGGAAGTTAGAATCACTATAGAGGGCAAGTTGAGATATATGCGATTATCCAAAAAGCGAAGAAATTTGTTTCATTTATTTCTCCTATTTTTTCCAGTCGTCGCTTATGCAACAAGCGATTTGGAACATATTTTGGCAGATGTTACAAAGGAAGCTTTCAATCTACAGTACGGATTGATTGATAACCCCCTTTTAAATGGTTGGGTTAAGGAAATCGGACTTAAGCTTTCAGAAAAAGCCGGGGTGTTTGTGAATTTCTATTTGGTAGATTCCGAGCAAATAAATGCTTATGCCACTTTCGGAAACAATGTTTTCCTAACCAAAGGTTTGTTGAATGCTGTTGATAGCGAGGATGAGCTTGCTTGCGTTCTCGCTCATGAGTTGGCCCATATAAAGTTGAAACATCCCCAGAAGCAAACAGCTTTGATAGCTTTTTCCCTTGCATTGCTTTCGGGATTGGATTTGAAAGGTAAGTGGAAATTATTTGCTAAAGCGCTGCTTGCACTATTAAATCTCGGTTTCAGCAGGGAACAAGAAAGGATGGCTGATGAGGAAGGTTTGAGGATAATCCTAAAAAGTGGATTCAATCCCCGAGGATTCATCAACTTTTTTAAAAAGCTTGGAGAAGAAAAATCACCAAGCTGGGCACAGTATTTGGCTACTCACCCTTCACCAGCCGAAAGAATTAAGAGATGGCAAGTCGCTCTTGATAATATAACTGATGAAGAATGGGAAAAAATATATTTATCCCTTCTGGAAAGGGGAGAAGCGGGAGAAGCAAGAGAGCTAAAAGTTGCGAACCTTAAACAGCCTCCTCCCCTATCCGAGAAAGTAGAGATAATGAGAGAAACAAAGGAATTAACAAGTTGTCGGGATAAGCTAAGTAGGATTTATTCACTCTCCAAACAAATCGCTAATTGGCAAAATATTCTCCTATTTGCTAAATTATCATACGAGCTTTCGCTTTTGGCAGGAGAGGCTCTCCTCCAAAGGAATAGGTTAGAGGAAATGTATATGCAATGCCTTTCAATGTATAACAATGTTAATATTTACCAAGTAAATCTTATACAAAATGGCGATTATCAAACCGTAATGGGTGATTTGAATTCTGGATTAGATGAGTGTATAAATGCAGGTGAGATACTGCTTCTCGCTTCAGCTGCCCTTTCAACATTGGCACTTAGCAATCGTTTAGGTAATACTTCGCTTCTTACTTTACAGTCTTTGCTAATAGATTCATCCTATCATCTCACAAATGCTAAGGGAAGAATTATACAAATCAGAAATGTTTTTTTGGACAAAGGCATTGAACTTTTATTAAGGCAGTTGGACAGATTGGATAGCGAGTGGCTTAGAAATAAATGTGCTCATAGACTCGGTGCTCCCCTTGATAATTTTCAGGATGTGCAATTGGGATATGCTTGTTTCATAGAAGCAGTTTCAAAATTGCTCGCTAAACCGAAAGAAGTGGTTGAGGAAATGTACAATGAAAGGAAAGGAAATATAGGTGAGATTTTAAAAGAGCTGAATTTCCGTAAGGAGGATTTAGAGGCACTTTCAATCTTTCTCGGCTCTTTGGTGAGGGGCAATTAGGTTATGAAAAAGGTATTAATAGCTGGTTACTTTGGTATGGGTAATTTGGGAGATGAGGCGATTCTCCAAGGAGAATATGGATGGTTAAAAAAACATTTCCCAGGCATAGAAATAAGCGTTCTCTCGGGGGACCCTATAAAAACAAGTGCCGAACTGGGGTGCTACGCTTATGATAGGAAATCTTTCAGGGATATCTTTCAGGCTATATCCAAATGTGACATCTTTATTTTGGGGGGCGGAGGACTTTTTCAGGATGTCACCAGTTTCCGTTCACTTCTCTATTATCTTTTTCTGCTTGAGTATGCGAGAATGAAGCGGAAGAAAATAGCGATTTTTGCTGTTGGAATAGGTCCTTTAAAGCGCAAAATAAGTGAGCATCTGGTGAAGAGAGCGTTTAAGAAGGCGAATTATGTATCGCTGAGGGATAACGACTCTTTTGCTTGGGCAAAGCGAATGGGAATTGAAGGTGTTTACCTATCGGCTGATGCCTCATTCCTTCTCTCGCCTCCGCCTCCCGGGGAGAGAAAAGATGAAGTGGCTATTTCCCTTCGTTTATGGCCGGGATTATCAATTAATGAATTGGAAAAAAGTTTGAAGTGGTTGAGCATAAAAAAGGGATTAAAGCTGACATATCTTCTCTTCAATCCCGCTGATGAAGAGATTTCTCGTAAGCTACAAGCTGAAACAGGTGGAGAGATAAACCTGCTTTCGTCTCCCAGGGCAGCACTGGAACGACTAAGCAAATGTAGATTCACGATAGCAATGAGGCTTCATTCTGGAATACTCTCTGCTGTAGTGGGAACACCCTTTTTGGGACTTGCCTACAACCCGAAAGTAGAAGCTATCGCAAACGAATTAGGGCAACTTTTTCTTCCTTTGGCGGAATCTAATAAATTGACGAATACTTTGGCATATTTGCTGGAGAAAGAGGAAACTATCATGGATTCTTTGAAAGATAAGTGCATCTGTATGCGGAAGAGGATAGAGGGAACTATGGAAGGTATAAAAGCCCTTCTTGAGGAAGATTAGTGTAATGTTAAGCATCTTGAATGTAGATAGAGTGAGAGATAAAATTAATTTAAAAAAAGAGATATGGGGCAAAAGGTTTTTGGATTGCTGATTTTGATAGTTTTGTCCATTTCCTCCCTTTGGGGTGAGGATGAACTCACTATCTCTGGCTATTATACAATGTATTTCCGGACATATTCTGTCAGCGGTGACAGAAATCTCTATAGCTACGATAATTATGGCAATGATTCTACCTTTGACAATTACACTAACCTTTATATAAGGGGCAAATTATATAAAAATGCCTTCATTGATGCCCAATTGTCTCAGGACCGTTTCTCCCCAATGGGCAATAGGCTTACTTTGGAATATAGAGGTAAGGATATAAATATAAAGATAGGTTCTATTCTTGCAAGCCTCGTAGGAAACGAGTTTGCTGTTCTAAACAAGAGCATAGATGGTTTGTTGTTAAGTTTAAATTTGGGCAATAAAACTTCTCTTTCGCTTGTTGCTTCCAAATCGCGAGGTTCAACAAAAGTAGAATCCTTCCGAGGTAACAACACACCGGGTCCGTATTATCTGCGATACAGTCCTATAGTTGAGGGTTCCGAGGTCGTTAAAGTTGACGAAATAATAATGAAGAGGGGGATAGATTATCAGCTTGATTACTATACAGGCGAACTAAACTTCCTTGGAGCCAGAATTATCCCCGAAGGTTCAATAATAACTGTCAGTTATGAGTATTTCTACAGTAAAGGAAGTTCCATTCTCGGTTTCCGCCTTGGCAAAGAGGGTCAATGGGGGATAACATATCTTAGTCGTCCAGATTTCACTTACGTTGCCCCACAAAAACTATCGCGGGAGGAATATTTCATCGGCACGGGGACGCCGGGTCCGTTTTATTTGAGCTACCGTCCTATAGTTCAGGATTCTGAAACAGTAATTGTGGATGGGGTAACGCAGAAAAAGGATGCATATCTAATAAACTACCTCTCTGGCATACTCACTTTCAATTCTCCCGTTCCTGCTGGTTCAACAATAGTCGTTAGATACAGCTATATGCCCAACGCTACGACCCAGGGAAGCAAACAGGTTATCGGTCTTGATGGAAAGATAAATTTGGGGGGACTGCCACTTCTCCTTCAAATGGCACGAAGCACCGACGGTTTTCATAGTGGAAGCGCTGTAGGATTAGTTACTAATAAAAATCTTCGCGGTAAATTTGGGGAATTGAGCTTTTCCTATGCTCTCCGTTCTATAAGTGATGATTTCGCTCCTCTTGAATCGGTTGGCTTTTTCCGTCAGGAGAAAAGCCAAAATCTTGCCTTCAATTGGTCTAATTTAGCAAAAACAGTCAGGGCTAACTTCCATCTATCCTTAGGCAAACGCCCCTATTCATATTCATTTTCCTCTATTACCCCATCCCAGTTCTCCTCATTCAAGGATTTATTCTTCAATCTTGACCTTACCCTACCCTCTCTCCCTCAAATTAATTTCTCTCATTATTCAAACAGCCAAGGTGGCGGTTACAACTATATGAATACCCGTGACGAGCTCCGGATATTTTCCTCCAAGGTCTTTAAATCCACAAGCAAAGATTCTATCCCCCCTCCCTTTGAGGAAGGACCTTTCTCGCAAAACGAACAGAAGGAGCAAGCTACAAGTTCCACTGATAATAACTATTCAACAGGCGGTTATCCCCCTGCTTCTTATAGCGGGAGCAGTTATTACGGTACCGGAGGATTTGGAGGTTATACTGGCTATGGTGGCGGTGCAGGGTATGGAGGATATTCAGGATATGGTGGATTTGGTAATTACGGAAGCTTTGGAGGATATAGCGTATTTGGAGGCTATGGTGGACCAAGTGGGTATGGAGGTTTTGGAGGATATACACCATATGGAGGATATTATAGAGGAAGGATGCCAACTCCTATTGGAGTTTTCACCCCTGGGATATCCTGGGCGTTCAGCTTATCCAAGCAATACAGTTCAGGTGGTTTTGTTACTAATTACAAAGGAGATTTCTTAATGGGGAGGTTCAATGTTGATTATATCCCGAATGAAAGATTGAAAGTTTCCGCTGACTTGTCAAGAAGCAAATCATCAACCACAACTTCTTTAAGCAACTTTATCCAGCTCGTTTATAATCCCAGTGATAAACTTTCAATCTCACTCTCAATCAACGAGAGCAACTCGGGAACAGAAGCCTCTCCGGAATTTTATAATTCCAGTTTTCAAAATAGCCAATACAACGAAAGCTTTAGTGGAAGTCTTAACCAAAAAATTAGAACTTTGGATATCCAATATCTGCCTTCTTCAAGGCTTAGTCTGGGTATAAGAATTGAGAAATCCTTGAGCGAAGGAACTTACACAAGCAATAGCAGTTCTGATGGAAAAAGTCTATTTTTCACCTATCTCATATCCCCACGAGCCTCCTTAAGCGGAACCTATATGATTCAGAATATGGATTTTGTGACGATGAGCGGAGGAATGAAGAGCAAACTCGGATATTTGACATTGTCATATCAGCCATTCAAATCCCTACCTTTCACCCTCAATATGGATTACCAGATTATGGATACCGAGAATTATTATGGGGGAGGAGCATCAGCTTCTGGTGCTACAAGTAGCAATTTGAGGGTTTGGGCATTGCGTGCCCAGAATCCGATAGGACAGAATAGAACAATTTTTGCCGAGCTCAGGGGTACAAATTCAAGTGGTAATTTTCCCTATTCCCGCTTCGAGACTTCCATAGGAGTTGATTTAAGATTGAAGCGATACCTTACTTGGACACTCAGTCTTAACAGAACGACCTATAGGGGGCAAACTTCCCCTTCAGGTGGTTACACCGCAACTCTCTTCAACAGCGCAATGAGCTTAAGATTTTAAAAGGAGGTAAAGAATGAAAAAGATATTTCTTCTTTTGTTTTCAATCAGTTCATTCCTTTATGCTATACCCCCAGGTGCTCTCGTCGTTGATATCTCAGATGTTAGGAACACAAATGAAATAAATGTGGCTATAAGAAATGCACTTTTTAAAGAAAGCAAGCGATTTCAGGATATTATGCGGGTGTGGGCAATTCTCCGAGGAACTTCCCCCTTTCGCAATCGCCTTCCACCAAGCTTTGACCGCATAGTTTACCTTCGACAGAACGGCAGGATTATCCTCCCAACTTCCTTTAGAGGGGATCTTACTTTCCAATTTCAGGGTTGGAGCGATGAAGAAAAAACAAAATTGCAATCCTTTGTTCAGAAGGCTTATCCCCTCATAAAGGAGTTATATGGAGCACCTGCTTGGGGTGGCACTGTCACCGTGCTCAAGGATACTTCTCTCAATGACTTTCAGGTAATATTGGCCGGTGTTTACGATGTTTCCACGGCGACAATTCATATGGAATGGGGAAGGTCGGGAGATATAGAAACCTATTATAGATTACTCCATCTTATGCTCCACGCCTTCCATGGTCCCTACCAGATAGATTTTGATGCCTGGGAAGAAGGAATAGCCTGGGCAGCTACAAGGGTCCTCTTTTCCCAGCTTTTCCCCGCTGAATCCTTCTCCTATTATTGTACTTTCTATCTTTTCCCCTGGTATGAGCTGTTAAATCAACCTTCCCTTTCCGCACCTACCTTCTGGTCCAAAACTCTGACAGATTGCTCAGGATATATGTCCATTTGGCGTCATAGTCAGGCACTATCTGCCTGGCTCAAAGTTTATATAGAGAATAGGGATTTTTTTTCTCAATTTAATAACCTTTATTATCAAGAAGTAAAAGCTGACCCTTCCATTAGTTCAAACTTAGCCAAGTTACAGGGCATTTGTTCCCAAATCGTTCCAATGATTGAAGGGCTATCATTTGATGAATGGTATGCCCAGCAATATGTCCTTCAGCCCAAGGCAAACTACGGTCCAAATCTTTTCGTCTGGAACTCGCCCCAGTTGCCCAAGGATCCTGAGTCAGATGGTTATAGCTTGTCGATTATACTCTTTTATTATTACTCAACTGGAGAAGAAGAAACACCATTAAATGCGGTTGTTACACCGAGGTATTGGAACTACGATTTCAGCATAGACCTTCCCGTAGAAGACCAATATGCAAAAGTTGATATAAAGGATGGAATTGGTTCTGTCGCTCCTACTTTCTTCAACATAGGCGGTCCTCAGAGGGTTACTATAGAGTTTCCTGTAGGTGGACAAGTGGTTTCAATAATTTTCCCATATGGAGTTGTCGGAACTACCGCTGAACCGAACAATATATATGGCGCTCTTGTATCCGGTCTCGGCGGTTCATTATTGATAAACGGAATTGAAGTCCCAATAACGCAAGGAGCTTTTGGAGCTCCTTTCCCTTCATTAAATGCTGGTCCTCAGCAAATAGATGTAATCTACATCTCACCAACGGGAGAGAGACTTGAAAGGAAGATAAACTGCTACTATGGTCCTTATGCTGTGCTTATCCAGCCACCACGGGAGAAACAGGTAGTTAGCAAGAGCTTTAAGAAGGGAATCTATATGATAAGCCCTCCACTCTCTCCTTTATCTCATGACCCTGCAGTAGCTCTGGGCGTTCCCCCAGACAAATTAGCACTTGCTCACTGGGAGCCAACGAAGAGTGGCAATAATAAATACTTGTATTATCCACAAGCATCTTTTGTTTTGGGTTCAGGCTACTTCATCCGTTTCCTTGAGGATAAAGAAGTTCAATTGGAAGGCTACACCGAACCTCTGGACGGCGCTTTCTCTATAGGGCTTTCCGTTGGTTGGAATCAAATAGGCTATCCTTATCCGCAGGGAGGGTGTGCATTAGCTGATATCCTTGTAAGGATTCCCGAAGCTACCGAACCTATTAGCTTTGTTGAAGCAAATAAGAAGGGATATATTGGTCCGACTTTCTGGCGTTTCGACCCCGATACGCAATCATATGTAGCGCTTGATGCAAGTAAGGATACACTCCAGCCATGGGAGGGTTATTGGATTAGATGCTATAAAGAATGCACGCTCATCATCCCGGGTCCAAATAGCTATAAACTTATTAAGGGAAACGATTTTCGGAGGTTTGTGAATTCTCATAGCGGATGGAAAGCATCAATTGAGATAAGTAATTCAGGGAAAGTATATAAACTCATTTTTGGGCAAGGGGAAAATCCTCTTAGCGAAAGTTTGGAATTTCCTCCACCTCTCAGCGACCAGCCGAAGGTATATTTCTTTGATCCTAAACAGGGTGGAAGTTTTGCTTGGGATATAAAGTCCCTTGGACCGTCTTCCGAATGGATTATCCATCTACAGGTGGAGGGTGAATGCGTTATTAGCTGGAGGGATTTGACCACTATCCCCAAGGGTTATTCCCTTACATTAACGGACATCCAAACGGGAAAGAAAATTTCCCTTCTTCATTCCTCCTCTTACAGGTTTGTCGGAGATGGTTCCATCAGACTTCTATCACTTCAATTAATGAAGAAAAACCCGCTTCTTATTTCCAATCTCATCGCGAAGCCCACGCGAGGAGGGGTAGAATTTGCCTTCGTTTTATCAAGAGAGGCTTATGCCGAGATAAAGGTGCAAAGCCTTGATGGGAAAATATTAAAGACAATCAGGACAACAAGGGAAGAAGGGACGAATAGCGTTTGTTGGGATGGCAGAGACGAGAGGGGGACACTCCTACCTGCGGGCATTTATATCTTCAGGGTCATCGCTTACTCCGAGGGAGAAGTGGTTCAGGCGATAAGGACTTTCATCTTAAGATAAATATTGCAAATTTAACTTTTTTGTGATATAAAGTTTTAAAATAAATAAGGAAAGGAGGCAGAACCCGATGAGAATCAAAAAATTTATACTTAT
>JACIXQ010000082.1 GCA_014360465.1 bacterium | reverse complement strand
TAGAAAGTTCATTATAGGAATAAATTGTAGGAGATGATTGCCTCTTGTCATCATTATTATTGAGGAAACTACCCCTTTTCGAGTAAATTATTTTTGAGGAAGAGCGTTTGCTTGACTTTAAACCCGATATTTCTCATAATTTTTTACAGAATAAAAAAGGAGGTCCCGCTATGAAGATATCCCGAAGAGAGTTCTTGGCGAAGCTTGGCAAAGCTGGACTCGCCCTACTGGGTGCGAAGGAGCTCCTCAAAGAGGGGTTGGGAGCTCGTCAGACTTATCCTCATCTCGTGGTCGTTCAGGGACGCGATGCTGAGAAAATGTTGAGTAAGGCTTTGGCAGAATTAGGAGGGATTCAGAGGTTCGTGAAAAAAGGCTCAACCGTCGTTCTGAAGCCCAATGCCGCCTTCGCCCAACCTCCCAAAGTGGGAGCAAACACCCATCCGGAGGTCCTTCAGGCAATGATAAGGCTCTGCAAGAAGGCTGGAGCGAAGAAAATCATAGTTGCAGAGCATTTTTTGGCACCTCCAGAGGTGGCAATGAAGGTCAATGGTCTTGGCGAAGTGGTGGAGAAGGAAGGAGCCGACTTCCTTGCCCTTCACGATAAGAACCTTTACAAGAGGGTTGAGATACCCAAGGGAAAGGTCTTGAAGGAAGACGATGTGGCAAAATGCGTCCTTGATGCCGATGTTTTCATAAATATGCCTGTCGCAAAGGTTCACGGAGGCTCCATCCTGACCCTGGGGATGAAAAACCTGATGGGCACAAACTGGGATAGGGGCTACTGGCACAAAACTGACCTCCATCGCTGTATAGCCGATTACTCCACCCGCGTTAAGCCACATTTGATAATCCTTGATGCCATTACACTTATGCTGACCAATGGTCCAGGTGGACCGGGAGACCTCAAGCAGTTGAACACCCTGGTTGTTGGCACTGACCCCGTTGCTGTTGATTCCTACGGTGCGTATCTTTTCGGAATGGAAGGCAAGAACATCCCCCACATCCGATACGCTTATGAATATGGATTAGGTGAAATTGACCTCAAAAAGATGACAATCAGAAAACTGACCGTTTAAGGAAATAAATTGCGCTTCCTCCGACGCTTCGTCCAACTTGCTTCTCTATCAGCTTTTCTTTATATCCTTTATCGCACGAGCTTCCTTAAGGGCATTGAGGTTCCCTCTCTCTTCCTCAGGCTTGACCCGTTAAATTTCCTCGCTAATTTAACCGCTCGGGCGGTACCAATCTTCTTCCTTCCCGCCTTTCTCCTTCTCGTTCTAACATTGCTCTTCGGCAGGTTCTTCTGCGGCTGGATTTGCCCTTTAGGAACCGTGTTTGATATCTTTCGCAAAATTGCCCAATGGACAAGATTGACGAGGATAGTCAGCGTGAAACCTCCGCTTTGGCCGAAATACTTCATCTTGACCATTGCTATAGTCCTCGCGCTCTTTGGTGTCAGCGTAAGCTACATCTTCCTCTTTGATCCCTTGTGCATATCAACAAGCCTATGGGGATGGCTTGTCTTCTCCCCACTTGAAAAGAAAGGGATAATCTGGGCTGGCTTAGCTTTCCTTCCCATCATCCTTTTAGAAATCCTCGCCAGCCGATTCTGGTGCAGAAGCGTCTGTTCTCTTGGTGCCCTTTTGGGGATTTTTTCCCGCTTCTCCCCGATAAGACGAAGGGTGAGCGAATCCTGTGTGGATTGTGGCAAATGCCAGCGTGTTTGCCCAGTATCAGCCATAGGAGAGGACCCACGCTCAACGAGAACTTCCGAATGCACCCTTTGCTGGGACTGCGTAAAGCCCTGCCCAGTAAGAGCGATTTCCTTCGGCAAAGGTGGGAAAAAGGAAGGCGTTTGGCAGAGCAGAAGAGCATTTCTCGCCTCCCTGGGAGTGGGGATTATCGGCGGGATTGTCCTGAAGAGAACGAGGTACCAATCTCCCACACTGATAAGACCACCAGGAGCAAGAAAGGAAGATGAATTCCTTGGGCTTTGTGTGAGCTGTGGGGAATGCATCAGGGCGTGCCCTACAGGTGGCTTGCGTCCCTCCCTCTTTGAAGCAGGTATTGAGGGCTTGGGAACACCAAGGCTCGTCCCGCGAATCGGTCCCTGCACCTCCTATTGTAATCTTTGTGGTCAGGTTTGCCCTACAGGAGCGATCAAACCATTCAAATTGGAGGATAAAGCGAAAATAAAAATAGGTCTGGCAAAAGTCGATTATAATAGATGTATAGCCTATTCGGAGGGTAAGGATTGCTTGGTTTGTCAAGAGAATTGTAGCTATACAGCGATCAAACCCATTCCTGGACCGAAGGGAGCTAAGGTCCCTCAAGTTGACAAGGAGATCTGCGTCGGTTGTGGGCAATGTGAGAACCACTGCCCAGCGGAGGGCACCGCAGCGATAAGGGTCTTCAGGATTTAATTCCAAAATTTAAAAGGAGGCGACAAAAATGGATGAGAAGATATGGGCTTATCTTATCCATCTCGGCTTCAATATGTGGCTGGATTGGGAACATCCGAACTACAAAGGAAGCGATTCCGTGGGAACCGATTACCTCCGCTGTGAGAAGGAAGTCTGGGATAAACTCATAGAGGAGATTGGAAAAAGCGGTGTAAATATGCTCGTCATAGACCTCGGAGAAGGAGTGAAGTATCAGAGCCATCCGGAGATTGCGATAAAGGGAGCTTGGGAAGTTGATATGTTGAAGAATGAGCTCAAAAAACTGCGCACTATGGGGATTGAGCCGATTCCAAAGTTGAATTTCTCCACAACCCACGACCACTGGCTTGGCAAATACTCCCGTTGCATCTCAACTGAGGAATATTATTCTGTTTGCCGGGATTTAATCGCGGAAGTGATAGATATATTTGATAAACCGCGTTTCTTCCACCTTGGAATGGACGAGGAGACCTATGAGCATCAAAGGGATATGCAGTATATCGTTGTCAGACAATACGACCTTTGGTGGAATGACCTCAAATTCCTCGTAAACGAGGTGGAAAAAGGGGGCGCAAGAGCCTGGATATGGTCGGACCACCTCTGGAGACACAAGGAGGAATTCTTCTGCAGGATGCCAAAGACCGTCGTGCAGAGCAACTGGTACTACGATGCCGATTTCAACGATTCAATCTTATATGTCAGAGCTTATCTTGAACTTGCTGAGAAGGGTTACTACCAGATACCAACGGGTAGCAACTGGAGCTGCGAAGATAATTTCCCCCTAACCGTTGAATTTTGCAAGAAGCATATCCCCGATGAGTATTTGCTTGGTTTCCTTCAAACATCCTGGCGCCCCACTACACAGAAATGGTTGCAAACTCATATAAATGCCCTTGAAGGGATAAAAAAGGGCAGGGAGATTTTTTATAAGCAAAACTAAGCTCTTCCCATTGACGCATAACGCTGTTTTTCTGGGGGATAAAACGCAGGTCTTTATCTCCGTTTGTCATTTAGAAAAATAGCTGGTTTTAGTCGCTTTTAATCTCGTTTGGATTGCAGAGAGGTTTGCCTCCCTTGCTCGACGGACGAGCTCCCATTTTGGCGTGTCAGTGATGTCCACCATTCCGAAGGCGTAATGCTCTCCGCAAGCAGGTTCTGGATGTATAGTTCCCTTCACCACCTCTTCTATTAAATCACAGGGACCTCTACCTGTTATTGGCTGGTCTATGTAGAAAAACCAGAGGAGCCCAAGGCAGTAGGGATTCCTCGCTCCCTCCTCGACCCACCTCTGGTAGAACTCTCCCGCTTCCTTATCATCATCAACCCATATCTCCCCCCAGATACCGAACCCCCTCTGCCCGTGATAGAAGGCAGGAAAAGAGAAATCGCCGCAGATTATCGGCTTATCCTCCTCCTTCACAAGGCGAGAGAAGCGCTCGTTCATAAACTCATAGGCACCAAGATTATAGCCGATAACATCGCAATATCTTGCCGATAGCTTGAATATCTCCCAATAATCTTCCTTCTCCCACCATCCTGGGACGAACCAGAAGCCGAGGAAAAGATGGTTTGGGTCAAGTTCTTTTATAGTTTTTGAAATGAACTTATAATATTTCCCCGCATAAAAGAGACACAATTTAACCAAATCTCTATCAGGAGGTTTAACCTCAAGCCCATAAATTTCATCCCTTTTAATTCCCTCCAATTTCCAACTCTTCGCCATAGCTTGGTAGTCGCCTCGGTATAAATTCTCCAGCGCGTAATCTATAAGAGCTACCTTTGCAGGGAAGATACCTCTTTTCCCTAAAATCTCCCTAATCTCATCCTTCCGAATTACCTCGTCGTATTCGTTGCCGAGCGACCAGCCCACGAGATAAGGGTCTTCCTTAAATGGCTCAATTTGCTTCCTCAGAGATTCCTTGAAGATTTCCCTCACTTTGGGGTCAAAGATATCGGGATGACCGATGATGACAGGAACATCAGACCTGTTCAGAACGGGAAAATAGGGTAGATTTTCCATTCTTCCCCATTTTCCCCCTCCCGAGAATCCCCAAACTTTCAATCTCCTCCTCGTCAATTCTTCCTCTATACTCTTCCAATCCTTACCATATTTGCGTATCATATTGGAGATGTGAAAATTGAAATACTCAACCTCGGGATTGCCCCAAAATCCCCTGAACCAAGCGGGAGAAAAATCCCCTTCTTTGGGTGGCAGGTCCTCAAATATAAATTCCCTGCCTGAAACTGGAGTAGATATCTCCCAGGGAGAAGTAGGGATGGCGCAGAGTCCCAGGTAAAAGCAGGGATTACCCTCAGGTGTTATCAGCCACCAAAAGCCTTCCCTTTTGATTACACGATAAAATCCCGTCCCCTTCTCCTTCCATCCAGCCAGTTTATACCCACCAAAGCGGTCGTACCCTTCTGGCTCACCCCAGGCTTCAAGAATGGCTTTTTCCTCCTCCCAAACTTTCCGCAAATCATCATCTGTTTTTATTTTTCCATCCCAATTTCCGAGCTTCAACTGACCATAGCAGTCAACAAGCGGAGCGAAGCTTCGGGGATTAGGATAATTGATGATTGTGAACGAGGACTCTATTTCTATCATCCCCTCAGTTTTAATATCCAGTCTCCTGGGGTCTTGGGGCTCAAATAAATAGAGAGGCAATTGGTTGTAAAAAGAGAAAGAGAGGTCCTGAGAACCGGTTCTGATATGTATATTCTTTATTATTATGAGATAATCTGTCTTAGACCTATCCCAGAGAGGGCTATGGTTTATCAGCATCCTGATCTCGGCTGGCTTGAAAGCACCTCTGCTTTCTCCTTTCAACTCATCATTCAGAAAGAGGCGTGCTTCCTCCTCGTTTATTTCCGCTTTCAATTTGTAATCCTTCCCCAATTCCCAATTATGTTTCAGAGCGATGAATCGCCACTCCCTACCATCGGCGACGCCCAAAGCAAGCACGAGATTTTCCAACTTACAGGGAGATTTATCCTGTGAGTAATTTTCAAAATCTATGTAGAAGCCCTCTTTCCCCTCCCAATCGTGCTGGCTGACCACCCAAAGCCGATGCACACCTGCCAAAGAAGAATTACAGTGGAAAAAAAGAAGAAAACACAGCAATAAAATTACCCTTTTATAGGAATATCCTCCCCTGAACGAGTTCATAATCGTGTACTTTTGAGAAGAAAAAGAAAGGCAAGTTCGCATCAGTTTTTTTTATTAAAGATTATATTAAAGATAAATCACCGGTTCAATGCTCCACTACAAACACTTTAATGAAGAATTGCAACATTGCTTGGTCGTTGTGCCTTAACAATTTCCGACTTAGCCAAAAGGGTTGCAGAGATATCAGACTTTATTTATCTCTTAAACTATAATGCAACGATATTTATCGGAACAGTTGCAGTTTCTAAAAGTACAATCTATACATATTTTCCCACTACATCGTGCAGTATCACATCTAAAAATAGGATAAGCGATAAAAGAGATTATTAATGTTCTTTTTGGCTTAATTTGGAGCGTTTCAAATAGTTAGGAGTTGCTTCAATGTTTTTGGAAAAAAAGAGGAAAGTAAAGCATACTTTTATAAGGAGAAAAATTCTAAAAACATAAGCGCGCTTCTCCTCCCTGGTTCTCCATCTTACACTGTTTTCCTCAACCTTTATGGTAAATAGTTGATGAGACATAAAATGACCGATGTTCGGTTGAAGTGGATGAAAGTATGGCAGTCGCAAATACCCTGACAGAGCGCTACTTCGGCAATTAGAAAAAGGATGAGAATTTTGGTATAGCGATACAAGGCTGGGTGTACCTCCGTAGTCTCATCAAAGCGTCCCCACTGCTTTGAAAGCTATATTGGGCACAGCAGGATAAACAATTGGTTTTATCTAATTGGCTATAGTTCTGCGACATCGCATTGAAAAAGTGGCCAGCAAGCTTCTGAATTCGTTTTTAATTAGAAGGGGGAGAAGATGGAGATGATGTCCCCATCTTCTCCCCCTTTGCGTTTTCAAGATATCACGATTTAAACAAGAGACTTCCCTTTACATCTCTATGTAGAGCTTATCTCCCATTTGAAGTGTGATGGGCTTGGGGAAGGATAGGACGAGCTCGCCATCTTCCCAGCTGAATTTAGCTTCAATCTTTGTAGCGGTCTTGGCTCTTTTCTCAACGAGAACTTTTGCAGGTCTCTTTTCGCTCTGTAGGCGCAGAGAAGCAAGGATAAGCTTACCCCTTTTCACCGTGAGGGAATCAACTTGCTTACCATTCTTTATCTCCTGTGAGAAGATGCCCCAGGCGGTAGGAACTATGAATGGGGAATTATGATTTTGGGGATTGAACCTCGGCTTGAGGGTAAGCGAAGCATTGGGAGCGTCGTAATGGAATCCCTGAAGGGCGAGAAGAATGGTGAGGGAATCCATCGGGCGGAAATAATGCCAGCCACATTCTATGTGGTTCCAGGTCAACCCAGCGTAGTTGTAGCGGTCATAAACAGCTTTAACTACCTCAAGCCCCTCCTTAACCATTCCCTCATAGATGAGGAGCGAAGCGAACATATACTCTGTTCCAGTCCAGGGAGAACCCCACTGCCCTCCAATCTCGTTCACCGTAGCTCCTCCCCTTGGCCAAGCTCCGTTCACCCAACATTCTCCCTTCTGCCAATCTATGTAAGCCATACCAGGCTGAACGGGCTTTCTGTTGTATTTGTAGCAGGCGGTTATCGCTGACTTAACCATATCCTTGGGCAAAATATAGCCCATATCCAACATATGTGCGTACCATTGACCGTTCATCTGGTCAAGCATACAGCAGGGGTCCTTTCTTCCCGTGGCGATATCGTGATATAGGATGAAGTATTCACCGTTCCAAAGCTCCTTAATGAAACTTTCTTTCGCTTTGTTGTAAAGGGCGGAGTAGTTCTTTACAGCCTCTTCATCGCCCACAATCTTCCCCATCTCCGTTGCCGCTTTCAAACCAGCGAGCCAAACACTCGCCACATAGACGCTCGTTCCGTGCATAGGCCAGCCATCATAAGTTAAAGCTGAACCCTCTATGTTGGGAATGCCATCCCCATCTCTGTCTATTGATAGCTCGTAGTCTATCGCCTTCTTGACATGGGGCCACATTTTCTTGAGAAATTCCTTATCTCCCGTCCAGAGATAATCCCTATAGACCATTAGGATATATTGAGGCTCCATATCTATGCGCCAGTAAGCATCAGGCACATCAAAGCGCCCCGGGAAGAAATGGGGGATCTCACCAATTGGGCTTTGAGCCCTTGCGGTGAGGTTTATCTCGACCTTTTCCAGCTCGGGGAAGAACAAAAGGACAGGGAAGGAACCGTAATAGCTGACATCGGTTGTCTGAAGCCCGCAGCAAGCGTTCATACCTTCCCAAACTCCAAATGTTCCATCCTTTGTCCACCAGGTTGATTTGAAAAGTGTTGTGAATTGGGAATTTATCGCATCGGCTATCCACTGGGGAAGCGTGGAATAAAAAGCATCGTGGAAGGCTAAAGATTCGGAATAAAGCTTCTCGTAATTAGTCAAGGCATAACGTGCAACTTCCTCGGCATCCTTGAACCATTCTTCATATTTATGCCCTATAAGACGGCGGGCATAATCGTTATGATTGGGGAAGAACCAGGAGAGGACAAAGAGGACGCTCTTCTCCTCATTGGGAGCGAGAGTCATCTTCGCAGTGAGACATCCATCCCTTCCCTCTTTCCAATTCACCACTCCCTCGTTGGAAAAGGCTTTCCATAGGGATGCGTAGTCATCCCAGAGGGCAGGATAAGCTGTGGTATTGGTAGCAATAAACATACTACCCGCTGTTGGCGAATCGGCAGGGAGACCCGTCGCGGAATCATACTGGCTACCCGTTAGATAAGCAACTATCTGGCGGAAAAGCAGGTCCCAACTCCTCGTATTTGCTGGCCAGCCACCCCATACAGCGGAAGCGAAAACCATAACCTTCCCCGCACCATATCTACCCTCTATCAGAAGAGGTTGACCATCAGCTGTAGTGATGAGGACCTTACCCCCTTCCTTTACTCCTTCAACCTGATTATATCCACCTATGTGGATTACCTCTGGTGGCAAGTTCTTAAAGATGGGGTGGGAAGTATCCTTTATGACCATACCAACGGGCTGGTTAACTGTGTCAAATGTTTTCTTGAACCGCACTGGGACTATTTCCTCTATGATTGTTCCGGCTAACTTACCACAGCGCTCCTCGCTATAGCCATAGAAGGAATCCCAGCCACCGCTGAGGATGAATGGCATCCCAAGCCGAACCGCTTCTTGGATGACCCTCATATTCTCTTCTCCAAGGGTATCGGACATATTGAGCGTCTCGGCAAGCCAGATGAGGTCAAAGTCATTTTTCAGCTTATTGGGGTCATTTGTGGGGAGGACAATCCTATTGTTTTCCACCCGTGTCCAAAAGATCTGTAGGTTATTCGCCCGTAGCGTTCTTGTCAATTGTTCTTTATATCCTTCCTCAGCAGGGCGAGATATCACGAGGATTTTCAGAGGGCGAGAAAAAGCTGGAGGCTTACCTACAGGAACTCCTAATCCAACTCCATAGAACCCTTTCTGCGATACCAGCTTGTTTGCGACTGGACCGCTGTAGCCCTCACTTATACCCACCATATTTTGCACTGCGAAGAGGAGCGACGCATCACACTTTCTTGATGACGAGTTTTTGATTTTGAAAAGGAAGAAAGCAGCTGGAAGGGCGGAGTTCTTGTAATCGTGGGGAATGAAGGAGGAAAAAGCAGTCATCTGCACCCTAACCGGCAATCCTTCATCAAAATATTCCAGCCAAGCGAAGGGAAACTCACCCCTATAGCGAACCCGTTTTATCGTGGGAAGCATCTCGTGCTGGAGTTGAAGGATGCGAGCAACAGCAGGCTTGCCATCCTCCTTTACCCTTATAGCGAAGAAGGAACGAGGGCTTTGGTATGGATTAGCGGTGTTATTGAAAACCTGCCATTCTTCAAGGGCGCCATTGGGGCGAATTTCAACCGTGCCAGCTCCCAACCCACCGAGGACGATGCCCGAGCGACCAGCGTAGTTCTCCTTTGTAAAATCAAAAGTAGCCCCCAGAAGGGGAAATATTATGAGGAGAAACATCAAGGGGGTAAAAGTTCTCAACTTCATCATCCTCCTTTCTTAAAAATCATAATATCATTTTTTGAAAAGACTTCAATTAAAAATGAACGCTTAGAATAGATTTGAATGCAATCCTTTTGTTTGTTAACATTTTATTTTGGAGGTGCAACTTACTAGATGAAGCAACTCCCGCTCTTTGGAGACGACAAGAAGCTTCTGAACCTTAAAGAAGCAAGTATATGGGCCTCCCAATATCTAAATCGCAAGATTACGGTATCAAACATATCATATCTTATCCGCTATGGAAGAATTAAAAAATACGGAAATGACAAAAATCCTCTCGTAAATATAGAGGAGATAAAAGAATATTATGATTCTTTTTCCAATTCTAAGGAAAAGAAATGGCGTGAGATTTTGGGCGAGGATATAAATTGGCACCTCTCTTTTTCCCAATATAAAGAAGCGGAAAGAACAAAGCATGTTCACAGGTTGCACCCTTACAAGGGGAAATTTATTCCCCAATTGGTGGAATATTTCCTTGATTCTCATACTGACGAGTTCAAAAAAAGAGTGTTTTTTCATAAAGGTGATATAGTTTTAGACCCATTCTGCGGCAGTGGAACAACTTTGGTCCAAGCGAATGAGTTGGGAATGCACGCTATCGGAGTAGACATTTCCTCTTTTAATGTGTTGATTTCAAATGTAAAAGTAGCAAAACATAATTTACCTTTAATTGAAGAAACAATTCGTGAGTTAACCAGGAAGCTTAAAGAATTTCAAAGTGGACGGAAAAATGTAATATTTGAGGAGCATCTGCTCATTAAGTTGACGGAGTTTAACAATAAATATTTTCCCTCACCCGAATTTAAAAAGAAGGTCAGCAAGGGAGAAATTGATGAAAACCAATATACAAGCACAAAAGTAAAGGAGTTTCTCCAAATTTACAACTCCTTGGTAGAGGAATTCAAAATCAAAATAAAGCAAGATAAAGATGAGACTTTTTTGGATAAATGGTATGCGAAACCAGTAAGAGAGGAAATAGATTTTATGGCAAGTGAGATAAAGAAGATAGAGGATGAGGATGTTAGAAATGTTTTGACCATTATTTTAAGCCGAACTGCCCGCTCTTGTAGAGCTACAACCCACGCCGATTTAGCCACCTTGAAAGAACCAGTTTTTACACCTTATTACTGCAAAAAACACGGAAAAATTTGCAAGCCTTTGTTTTCAATTACGAAATGGTGGGAATTCTACACAATAGATACGCTAAATCGTCTCAAGGAATTTGATAAATTGAGAACAGATACAATACAGATTTGTATAACCGGGGATAGTAGAACAATAGATATTTACGAAGAAGTCAAGAAAATAAACCCTGAATTCGCTGAGTTACTTCTAAAGCAAAAAATAAGAGGCATCTTTTCCAGCCCCCCTTATGTAGGGCTCATAGATTATCACGAACAGCACGCTTACGCGTACGAGATATTCGGGTTCGAAAGGAGAGATGAATTAGAAATATCCCCCCTGTCAAAGGGACAAGGAGAGGAGCAAAGAAAAGCTTACATCAAGGATATAGCCCAGGTCCTTATCAACTGCAAGAGATACCTCCAACCCGATTACGATATATTTTTGGTTGCCAACGACAAGTTCAACCTCTACCCGAAGATTGCCGAGCTTGCCGGTATGAAAATCGTTAACGAATTAAAGCGTCCTGTTTTGTGCCGCGTAGAGAAAGATAGGGAAACGCCCTTTTATGAAACGATATTCCATCTAAAAGAAAAATAAGTATGACCCTTACACCTGAACAGATAGAAAAAGTTGAGAAAACCATAAGAGAAAGCTTAAGGCGTAAGTTCTCTACTTATCGCCCCGAGACGAACAATATGCCGTTTCATTTTCGTTTGCTTGGTCGTGATAGAATGGCCTTGTTTTCCTTCATACATTCATTGAATACCACATTTGGAACTTCTATTTTCGAACCTGTAGCCGAAACATTGGCTGGCTTGAGATTTTCTTTTGCAAAGAGACAATACACCGTTGGTGATACTATAAGCCAACAGGCTCAATTGGAGATTCAAAATATAATTAACGAGCTATCTTTGGGTATTAGGGAACCAAACAAAATTGAAGAAATTGAAAGAATTAGAAAAGTAGCTACCTCTGGTAAGATAAACAGGTTAAAAACTGTTAAAGTCGACCTATTCATCAAAGATCAGGCTGGAAAAATCTACCTATTCGATATAAAAACTGCCAAGCCAAACATCAGCGATTTCAAAGATTTTAAAAGAACCTTACTTGAATGGGTAGGGATTTATTTATCAAAAAACCCAAACGCGGAAGTCAATTCCTACATAGCCATTCCTTATAATCCCTACCAGCCCAAACCTTATGAAAGATGGACTTTAAAAGGGATGCTCGACCTTAATAACGAATTGATGATTGCCCAGGAATTTTGGGACTTTTTGGGTGGTAAAGGTGCTTATGAGGAATTGCTGAATTGTTTCGAACGGGTGGGAATAGAGCAGAGACAAGAGATAGATGAATATTTTTCTAAATTTCGCTAAGTTTATAAAGTCAGAAGAAAGTTTTAAAATATATTGTTTGGAGGTGAAAGTGCTATGAGGAAAATAAGCCCTTTACTGCTTGGTGTTTTGCTTCTCGTTATGAGCCTCAACGCGCTTGGCATCACTCACCAGAAGCAGAAGTTTCTCGTCGTCATTGCTCAAAAGGATTTCCAGCAGGTTGAGTTCTCAGCGGTTAAACAAGCTCTTGAGAAGAATGGTTATGTTGTCATTGTGGCAAGCAATAGCAAAGCTGAAGCCATCGCTATGGATAAGAAGACCAAAGTTCGTCCCGATATAGCGATAAAGGACGCCAAAGAAAAGGACTATATCGGTATAAGCATAATCGGAGGAAACGGCTCTCCCAA
>JACIXQ010000081.1 GCA_014360465.1 bacterium | reverse complement strand
GGGATTGTGAGAAGAGGTTATACCTTAAAAAGAAGAGAATTATGGAAAAGAAAGCGGAGAATTATGTTGAACCCGACTTCTCCGATTTAGCTTCCCAACTCTATGAATTTCTCCGCCGTGAAAGAGGCTCTGAAATCTTTCTGGAGGACTTTCCCGAAATGGAAGGGTGGGTGAAATTTATTTGACCTTTCCCATAGATGCGAGTACATCATTAATGCTGTTGCTATCTGTTTGGCATTAGACATACATACGGACTTTCGAGCTTGCTCCCTGGCCCTTGAGAACACAGGGAAAAGGATGGCTGCCAAGATGGCAATAATGGCTATTACCACTAACAGTTCTATCAAAGTAAATCCTTTCCTTCTAACTACCATCTTCTCTTCCTCCTTTCTTAGATTTTGGTTTATTCCTTGGTAAATCCATCAAGGGGAGAGAGCGTAAGCTACGCTTCTCACCCTTTTAAAATCCTTTCAAACAGGTAAACTCACCTCCTTTCTTTTTCTATTTTTTATTACATTTACCTTTCTAAATGAATGTCAAAAATTGCTTTTGTGTTGAATAAAATTGCTTTAAATTATGTCTTGCTTCTATACTGGGAAGGTGACATACCCGTTGCCCTTTTAAAAACATGGCAGAAGTGAGTAGTGTCCTTAAATCCAACTTCCTCGGCTATTTTCGCAACTGGCAGTCCAGTTGAACGCAACAACTCCTTAGCCCTCGCTATTCTCGTATTTCTGATATACCTTCCTAAGCTAATCCCCTCCACCGATTTGAATAAGTGGGCAAGATAATATGGACTGAATCGCATCCTTTTCGCCACCTCCCTTAAACATAATCCTTCTTTATTCAAATTGCGTAATATATATTCCTTCACCCTTTCAACTATGGAAGTTTTATATGATAATTCTCCCCGTATAGCAACGAGGTCATTGACTATCCGCGACAATATCTCTTTAAATTCCTCAATGTTTTCACAATACCTTAACATCGTTACATATTGATAAGTGAGCTCTAAAAAGTCTATCTGAGAAGATGCCCTGAATCTTCTTAAATGGGAAAGAAGGGTTGTTATAAGCCCCCACACACGTGACCTTCTTTCCCAGAAGACTCCTTCACCCTGTTCCATCTCGTTTATCAAGACCTTCTCCAAATTTTCCTTCACAGTTCCTCCACTTGCCCAATGGAAAAGCGATAATAAATCCCTTTCCTTATTTAAAAAATGGAGCATTTGCCGTTCTTGCTGGGTAAACCATTGTTCAACCTCTGTTACTCCTTCTCGTTCTTTTTCTTGTGGGAAAAGAAGGTACATTATCTGCAGTGATATTTCCCTTAAAATTTCAAAAATTCCTTCCGCCATACACCAAACATATTCACGAGGGAAAACTGGTAAAGAGAAATAAGCCTCGCGTAGTTCATCATAAGGTATTTTTAGGTCCTCTACTTTCCTCCAAACTTCGTTGAATTTCTCCTCGTTGGGAGGTTCAAATAGAAATTGCCCAAACATAACGAATGTTACAGGATTATCTCCGAGAAGGACTGGTATGACGCCGTCTACCAAACCAGCATGGCATTCATATATATAGGGTTTCTTTTTTTCACAAGCTACTCTAAAAGCCGTCTTGTCGCTATTTTCACATCTTTTAAGTCCGTCATTAGTTCGTCTGATGAGCTTACAAAAATCGGTAATGGTATGTAGAGGATGCACGATACGTGCCAAGTGTCTTTCTGCGGAAAAAAGAATAGAAAAATGTAAGTCGCGAGGATCAAGCACCATTTTGACCTCTTTTAAAAATAAACAAAATTCCTTGTTGGTCAAGTTGTTTATTTATCTCTATTTGTCAGTTAGAGCAATAGCAAGATTGCTCGCTCCTTCTACCCTCAAAATAGGAAAGTGATTATAACCCTCTACCAACAAGATTCTTGAATGGAAAAAGATATTGCAATTATCCCCAGCTCAAGCTAAAAGAGAAGCATTCGGTATCGCTAATAGCACTGCTATAGATGTAGTTAGCAGATTTAATGCATTTTTCAGCCGAGTCCGCTATGATAGGGGATTCTACCCCATCTTGCCAAATTATAGGGAAGGTTTATAATAAATTTTGGGAGATTTAAAAATGCCGGAATTCAAGCTTGTATCGGATTATAAGCCAAAGGGTGACCAGCCAAAGGCGATAAGGGAGCTTGTTGACGGTCTCAGAAAGGGATATAGATATCAAACCCTGCTGGGCGTCACCGGCTCGGGAAAGACATTCACTATGGCTAACATCATAGCTGAGGTCCAGCGCCCCACATTGGTCATCGCCCACAACAAAACGCTCGCCGCCCAGCTCTGCGCCGAATTCAAGCAATTCTTCCCCTACAACGCTGTTGAATACTTCGTCTCCTACTACGATTATTATCAGCCTGAGGCTTACATTCCCGAGCTTGACCTCTATATAGAGAAGGATTCCTCAATAAACGACGAGATAGACCGCCTGCGTCACTCGGCTACCCAGGCGGTTATGAGTAGAAGAGATGTGATAGTCGTCGCCTCTGTCTCCTGCATCTACGGTCTTGGCACCCCCGAGGATTATAAGAGAATAACCCTTGCTATTAAAAAGGGCGAGGAGCTTGACAGGGAGGAGATGCTCCTCCGCCTGGTGGAGATGCAGTATGAGCGAAACGATTTCGCACTTCAGAGGGGAAAGTTCAGGGTGAGAGGGGATTCCGTTGAGATATTCCCCATAGATGAAGAGATAGTATATCGGATTGAGTTTTTCGGAGATGAGGTTGAAAGAATCATTGAGATAGACCCAATCAGCGGAGAGATAAGGAACGACCTTGATTATCTCTACCTCTTCCCTGCTACCCACTATGTAGCTCCTTGGGATAAGATAGAAAGGGCTATAGCCTCAATTCAGGAGGAATTGAAGGAAAGGCTGGCTTATTTTGAGAGCCAGGGCAAATTTTTGGAAGCCCAGAGATTGAAGGCACGCACCCTTCACGACCTTGAACTCATAAGGGAGATAGGCTACTGTCCCGGCATAGAGAACTATTCCCGCCATTTTGACGGTCGCCTGCCCGGTCAACCACCCTACACCCTGATAGACTATTTCCCGGAGGATTTCCTCCTCTTCATAGATGAGTCCCATCAGACGATTCCCCAACTTCGTTCAATGTACGAAGGAGACAAGTCCCGCAAGGACGCTCTCGTTGAATATGGCTGGCGACTCCCTTCAGCCTACGATAACCGTCCCCTCCGCTTTGAGGAATTTGAGAAGAAGATAAACCAAGTCATATTCGTCTCCGCCACCCCCGGACCCTATGAGCTCGCCCATTCCCAAAAAGTAGTTGAGCAGATAATAAGACCAACCGGTTTGGTGGACCCCGAGATAGAGGTCAGACCAACGAAAGGACAGATAGATGACCTCATAGGCGAGATTAAGAAGAGGGTTGAACGAGGCGAGAGGGCGCTTGTTACCACTTTGACCATTAAGATGGCGGAGGACCTCTCGGAATACCTCAACGAATTGGGAATAAAGGTCCACTATCTGCATTCCGAGATTGAGACGCTTGATAGGGTGGGTATATTGAGGGATTTGCGACTGGGCGTCTATGATGTCGTCGTGGGAGTAAACCTCTTGAGAGAGGGATTGGATTTGCCCGAGGTATCACTCGTTGCCATTCTTGATGCGGATAAAGAAGGGTTCCTACGCTCCGAAACCTCCTTAATCCAGATGATAGGGCGAGCTTCAAGGAACATAAATGGGAAGGTCATAATGTATGCTGATACGATAACCGAATCTATGAGGAAGGCTATAGACGAGACCAACAGGCGGCGCAAGCTCCAAATGGAATACAACGAAAAGCACGGCATTACCCCCGAAACGATAAAGAAAGCCGTCCACGATATACTCCAGCAGAAGATGATACAGTTGGAGAAGGAAAAGATAAAGGTGAGCGAATCCACCGCATCCTATCTTGATGTTGATTACATCCTCTCCAGGATAGTTGAACTGGAAAGGGAGATGAAGAAGGCAGCTGCGAACCTTGAGTTCGAAAAGGCAGCTCAACTTAGGGATGAGATAAAAAGATTAAAAGAGCTCGTCAGCGCCCCCGCTGGCGGTCGGGGAAAATAAACTTACCTAATCAGGCGATTTCAATCGCAGAACCAACGAGTGATTTAAGTATGGAAACAAATCCCGGGAAAGATATATCAATGCATTCAACACCCCTGATGAGCGTTTCCCCCTCGCTTGCCAACCCAAGAATAGTAAATGCCATCGCGATGCGATGGTCACCATAGGAGTTCACTATCGCCCCTTTCGGTTCCCCTCCCTTTATCAGCATCCCATCCTCTCTCTCCTCCACATCAATTCCCATCCTCCTCAATCCAATCGCAAGCGCCCTTATCCTATCCGCTTCCTTGTGCCTCAGCTCCTTCGCATTCCTTATCTCCGTTATCCCTTTCGCCCTTGCCCCAAGAATCGCCAGAATCGGTATCTCATCTATCATAAGGGGAATATCCTTCTCTATTAGCGTTCCCTCAAGCTCGCCACCAATTACCTCCAAATCACCGATTGGCTCGTTCCCCACTTCCCTTACATTTTTTATCTCCACCTTCGCTCCCATATTTTTCAAAACATTCAGCATTCCCGTGCGTGTAGGATTCAATCCAACATCCTGAATGACAAGCCGGGAATTGGTGAGTAGGGCAAGTGCAAGGAAAAAGGCAGCGGAGGAAAAATCCCCCGGTATGCTCAATTTTAATGGATTCAGGCTGACACCTCCCTTGATGCTTATCCCCCCATCACGCTCCAAATTCACCCCCATATAGGAGAGCATCCTCTCGGTATGGTCGCGGGAAGGAGCGGGCTCGTAAATGCGTGTTTCCCCTTCCGCATAAAGTCCAGCGAGAAGGAGACAGGATTTCACCTGAGCGGAAGCCACTGGGAGCCTATATTCTATCCCTTTTAGTTTCCCTCCCCAGATGGCAAGTGGTGGATAGCGGGAAGCTCTTGCCATAATTTTTGCTCCCATCAACTCAAGGGGAATCTTGATTCTATCCATAGGTCGGCGACGCAGGGAAGCGTCGCCGGTTATAACCGAGAGGAAAATCTGCCCCGCAAGGATGCCTGATAGGAGCCTTATCGTCGTTCCAGAATTGCCAGCATTGAGAATATTCTCCGCCTCCCTCAATCCCCATAAACCTCTACCATTTATCCAGACTTTCTCTTCCCGCCTCTCCCATTCCACCCCGAGTGATTTGAGGCACTTCAAAGTGCTCTGACAATCCTTGCAAGTATTGAAGCTCTCTATAACGCTCTCTCCCTCCCCTATGCTGGCAAGCATTGCCGCACGGTGGGAGATGGATTTATCTCCCGGAACCCTTATCCTTCCCTCAAATTCCTTTGCCTTCCTGCAGAGTAATCTCATCAAGAAATTCCCTTCCTCTCTTCGCCTTCTCCAGCTCCTCCTTCATATTTCCTTCTATTAGTCTTTTCTTCATATCATCCATAATTTCCTCCCACTCCTCCCATATCTTGAGCAAATTCTCCCTATTTTCCAGGAAAATCTCCTCCCAGATATCTGGCGGGCTTTTCGCGATGCGCGTAACGCTCCTGAATCCGCTTGCCGCAAGGCAATATGCTCTATCGTTTTTCTCGCCCGCCTTTTGCAGTAAAAGGGAGAGGGCAAAGGCGACGATATGGGGAAAATGACTGGTATAGGCGAGGAGATAATCGTGTGTTTCAGCGTCAAGAATGAGGGGGACAGCCCCTATGGAAACGACGAGAGCCCTCATCTTTTTCATTCCTTCCGGGTTGGAAAGAAGGCAGGGGGTGAGGACATAGACAGTCCTCTCAAATAAATCGGCATTAGACCAATCCACTCCTCTTTTCTCCATCCCGGCAAGGGGATGACCGCCGATGAAGCAGAGCCGTTGGGGGAGAACTCTTTCCGCTTCCTGGATTATCCTTCTCTTAACGCTTCCTACATCTGTGACGAGGCAGTCATCCTTGGCATTTTCGGCAATCAAGGGGAAAAAGGCGGGGATTGTGCTCGGAGGTGTAGCGAGCACGATGAGGTCAGCCTGGGAGATAGCTTCCCGGGGGGAAAGAGTTTCCCTTTCCCCCTCGGGATTGAGCAGGGCTATTTCATCAACTACAGCCAGCTCAAGAGCCTTACGCAGGCTCTCAAGCCTTCTTCCCAAACCTATCACATGCTCGCATAGACCCGCCTTTTTGAGGGCGAGGGCGAGCGAGCCTCCGATGAGACCGACACCGATTATGCAGACCTTTTTAAATGAACCTTCGTCCATCTCAGAGGGTTCTTCCCACTGCCTGGGCGACCGCTTTCAATTCCTCCATTAGGGAGAGGAAATTTTCAATCCTCAGGGACTGCGGTCCATCCTTGAGCGCCTGTTCGGGATGAGGATGAACCTCTATCAAAAGCCCATCGGCGCCAGCGGCAATCGCCGCCTTAGCGACAGCGGGAACGATCTTCCATCTGCCGGTCCCATGGCTGGGGTCAGCTATTATTGGCAGGTGGGAGAGCTCTTTGACGGCAGGAATGGCATTTATATCCAGCGTGAAGCGGGTGAAGGGTTCAAAAGTCCTTATGCCTCGCTCACAGAGGATGATGTTCGGATTGCCCTCTTTGGCGATGTATTCTGCAGCGAGAAGCCATTCCTCAATCGTAGCGCCAAACCCTCTCTTCAGGACGACTGGCTTCTGGCTCTTTCCAACCTCGGATAGGAGGCGGAAATTGTGCATATTCCTCGTCCCAATCTGCAGGATATCCGCATACTGGGAAACGAGCTCAACATCACGGGGGTCCATAACCTCCGTTACAACCAGAAGCCCAAGCTCCTTCTTGACCTGGTAGAGAATCTTCAAGCCTTCTTCCCCCAGACCCTGGAAAGAGTAGGGGGAAGTGGAGGGCTTGAATGCACCTCCTCTGAGGATTCTCCCTCCTGCCTGCTTAACAGCCTTGGCTGTCTCCAATACCTGCTCGTAGGATTCCACCGAGCAGGGACCAGCCATAACCACAATCTTCGGTCCTCCTATCTCCACATCGTCAACCTTTACCACCGAACCCTCGGGACGGAACTCCCTGGCGACAAGATGGTAAGGCTTGACGATTATCAGGACATCCTCCACAAAGGGAAGGGAGCGGAGGACATCTGCACACTCAAGTTCGTTTACCTCGGGAACCCCGACGCCTCCGATGACAATTTTCTCAACTCCTTTCGATATGTGGATTTTGTAACCCCACGCCTCAAGGCGTGAGGTGACTTCTTTCACTTCCTTTTCCGAAGCCTTTGCGTTTAGTATTACCAACATTTTTAAAGTGCACCTCCAAGCACCTTTTTAAGCGCCCTAATGAACCTTTCATTCTGTTTTTCTGTTCCAATCGTCACTCGTAAGAAGTTCGGGCAACCGAATATATCGCCCGTCCTCACTATAACACCTTCCCTTAATAAGGAGCGGAAAACCTCCCTGCTATCCTTCCCTACATCCACTAAAATGAAGTTGGTCTGCGATGGTATATAGCGAAGCCCCATCTCCTTGAACTGCTCATAGAGATACCGCTTCCCCTCCCAGACAACCTGCTGGGTCTTTCGGATATGCTCATCATCATCAAGGGCGGCAACAGCAGCTACCTGAGCGAGATGGTTCACATTGAATGGCTCCCTTATATGCTCTATCGCCTTCACCGTCTCCTCATTAGCGATTCCATAGCCTATCCTTAATCCAGCCAATCCATATATCTTGCTGAAAGTTCTCAGGACGATTATGTCATAGCCTTCCCGAAGGAAAAGAAGGCTGTCAGGAAAAGTCGTGTCCTCAACAAATTCAACATATGCTTCATCCAAAACGACGAGCTTCCCCTTCGCTTTCTCCAGAAGGCGCTTCAAGCCCTCTTTGTCAATAAATGTTCCCGTGGGATTGTTTGGATTCGCGATGAAGAGAAGCTTGGTCCGCTCGTTTATTGCCGAGATGAGCGCATCAACATCGTACTGATAATCTTTGAGGGGAACCTTTCTGATTATCGCCTTATTGAGAAGGGCTGAGGCATCGTAGCGGACAAAGGATGGCTCAACTGTCAATGCTTCGTCTCCTTCATCAAGAAAAGCAAGCCCGAGGAAGTGGATTATCTCATCTACGCCACTCCCAAAGACAAAACAATTAGGTGGGAAGCCAAGTTTCTCCGATAGCTTCTGCCTTAGAATTGTGCAGTTCCCATCGGGATAATAGCTTATCTCTTCCAGGTGCTCCCTGATAGCCTGAAGCGCCAAGGGGGAAGGACCGAGCGGATTCTCGTTTGAAGCCATCTTAATCACATCGCTCAGCCCGAGCTCCCTTTTCACTTCCTCTATCGGTTTGCCTGGTTCGTATGGTGCTATCTTATAGATGTGCTCTTTACCTTTCATTTTCCAAACTCTCCATGAGAATTTTTTGAACGATTTTTCGTGTCTTGTTAAAATGGTGGAGGTGGCGGAGTATCGTCGCCAGAACCACTTCCCCCAGAGCTCCCTCCACCCGAACCTCCGCCAGAACCGCCTCCCCCACCTGTCCCCTGGGCGGTAAAGCTACTAAATTGCAATATCTGGGTTTTCTTTCCAGTGCTATCAATTGCATAAATGGTTATCTGATAAGTGCCATCAACATAAAAATGGGCAACTCCCTTCCAGCCCTCAACAACAGGAGTGACATCCACCTGCCCATTAGTAGGACCACTGAAGGTGCCCTCCATCCCCGTGATTGTTACCCCTTGGGGAGGGATACAATAAAAAAAGAAAGTAAGGGTAGAAGTGGTTGTATCCCAAATAGTGGAACCAATGAGACCCGCCTGAAAATTGCTCGTGGGATTATTATTAGCGATAGGTAGATTTATTCCTCCGCCACAGCCGGCAAGGATAAGGAGAAAGCTTAATGGAAGAATGAACAAGTAGAAGATTATTTTCATATTTAGAAATAATAATTTGAAAGGAATAATTAGTCAACAATCTGGTGAATCCTATAACATATCGGACTATACCAAAATATATTAGCATATCGCTTAAATCTTTTAGCCAATCTCATCCGACATTACCTTCCTGATGAAGTCAAATTTCTCTCGTTGCTTTTCTGAACCTTGGAGCAAACGGGTATAATCTTAAAAAAGACAAAAGGAGGTTGAGAAATTATGAAGATAGGCATTATGTCCGATTCCCACGACCATTTGGATAATATAAAGAAAGCTGTGGAGCTTTTCAAAAGGGAGGGAGTGGAATATGTAGTCCATTGTGGTGATTTCGTTGCTCCATTCACCCTGCCCATCCTCTCGCAATTGGGCGTTCCCTTCCTTGGGGTTTTCGGAAACAACGATGGCGAGAGGCTCCTTTTAAGGGAGAGGGCGAGGGAATTTGGGGAGATAAAAGTTCAGCCTGCTTTCCTTGAACTGGCTGGAAAGAAACTGGTTGTTATGCATGAACCAACTTTACAAACCCCCCTTGCGAGGAGCGGAGAATTTGATGTCGTTCTCGTTGGGCATACCCATAAGGCGGAGATAATTGAGGACAAGTGCTTGATAATCAATCCAGGAGAGACCTGTGGCTGGCTAACTGGCAAAGCAACAGTTGCTATTCTTGACCTGGAAACGCTTATTGCCCGTCTTATTGAGCTCTGAAAATTCGCTTAAAAATCATCTCTTAGCCAGCGCCCTTAAAATCTGAAGACGGATTTCCTCCAATCTCCTCGGGGATTTTTCATAATCGGTAGCGCTTCTGATTATCGCCTGGAGGAAAGGCTCTGCCTTATCCCTTCCGAGCATTGAAAGGAGGGCAAAATCCTCAAATCCATCCCTCATAGCCTCCCAACGAAGGGAGGAACGAGGTCCAAACTTTCCCGGATAAAGTATCCAGTTATCCCCAGGGGCAAATCCCATATCCCTGAGCTCCTTATCAGTCCAGAAATTAAGTCCCCAATGAAGCCACCCCGTCACCCCGTACAAGAAGCCACACCAGGGCAATAACCTTGACTTTATTACCGGATAATCAAGCAGGCGATTCAGGAACTTACCTTGGGGAACCCAGGCCGTGTAGAACCACAGCTCATAGCCTTTTCTCTGGGCTTCCTTATAACCTTCAAGCCATTCAACAAGATAATTCAACTGTGGAACGAGAACTTCCAGATAGCCATCTACCTCGGGAGCGGGCACATGGATGGCATCTATCCGTTTCAAGAGGGGGGCATAGCGATGAGCAAATGCCGATTGCTCCCTCCAGGAGGCGACATTCACCATTATCGGCTCATCTGCGATATGCATAAGGGTCTTATCCCGCCAGCCCTTCTCCTCCAAGTGCTTCTGAAGCGCGGGAAGGAAAACATCCAAACCAACCTCAACCTGTTCACCGCTCAGCCTATCGGTGGCGGTGCGAGGTGAAAGCGTGAAAGTGGGGCATTCCCAATCTCCTGTCGTCCGCCCTCCCAGATGGGAAAGCTCTATTCTTTTAAAGCCTTCATCAAAGAAAAGCTGGACCCAGCGGTCAAAATCACTGAAATCAAATGTGAAGCTACCATTTTCCTCTCTCCAGATTTTGATCAGCGATAGGGGCGTCAGAACGACATTCTGATGACCTCTCCTCATTTCCCTCGCATAAAGCCTCAGCATTTTCCAGAAGTCCTCCGACCACTCGGTTAAATTATGGAAGCGAGCTATAGCGCTTGTATTGAACCAATTCGTCACGAAGATGGGAAGCTCATCGGGAAGCGTTACAGGGAAAACCTCAAGTTCAATGGGAATAGAAAGATAACCCTCATTTGAAACGACGAAGACCTCGCCTTTATAGATGCCGGGCTTAGCGTTTTTGGGAACGAAAACGCTGATGAGAAATGGCTGGTTCTGATTGGGAGCAAGGTCAATCTGCCAATCCTCAAGAAGTGGGTCGGGAAAATCGGCTGGCGCCTGGCGAGCCAGCTCCTCAACGGGAGTAGCGGTGGAGTTCTTTTCCACATAAATATATCCAACGAAATTCAAAGAAATGTTCCCCTCCGAAATAACGCTCTTGCCATCCTCCGATACAAGTGGCGATGGCTCCAACCAGACCCCTTTAAGCGAAGTGGAGGAAAGAAGGACAACCTGTGAGCATTCCCTCTCATTCCTTGCAGAGTAGAGCTTTATCCTTTTGCTCACATCCACCGGCTTCGGCGTATCGCGGAAGATATTATCCAGCGGAGAGGCAACCCAGAAATCAAGGGGTAAATTGCCCGAGGGAATGAGGGCGGGAATGGCTTGCCAGCTTGGCGAACTTTCATTTCCCGCATAATCAACCGCTACGAGTGCGATTTCTTTGGCATCCTTTGGAAGTGAAGCTCGGGGAAGCAAGAGGAGGCGTTGATTGGCGGGAATTTGCCTTAAGGCTATTTCCCTGCCTTTTGTTGTGCGAATCATAAGCTTGAAAGATTTAATGTCACTATCAAGCGTATTGGGGTTCCAGCGAAGGAAAAGGTGGTCGGGCTTATGAGCCGAGCTGGCAACGAAGAATTCCACGGGAGCGGGCGCTTTCGTATCTCTGATATCCATTTTGATTGGTTTCACCTCCGTCAGTTTTCTTCCATCCACCATAACAGGCACAACAGCAACATAAACGCTCTTGAGGGACCTCTCCACAGGGATTATCGATTGCCTCGTGAGGAAACCAACAACCGTTTTGGGCGAGAGGTTTTTGATTGACTGGAAGGGACGAGGTTCCACAAATATCTCGTATTCCCTAATCCCGGAGGGGTCATCAACTTCCCAGGCGAGGGATATTTCCCCAAAATCCGATGGTAGAGAAGAGATGGTGGGTTGGGGAATCCTTGCTGGGGTGGTAGCGGGAAGAAGTTCAATCCCATCAAACCAGGCTATGCCATCGTTGGGTGAGGAGGTAAGGAGGTCGAAATGGACCCAGACTGTCTGGGGCGGGAAATCTATTTCCTTTTCTATAAAAGTCCAGTCAGCGGTTCCAGAGACAGAGCCAGCCGTTATTCCCTCAAACCACTTGCCATCTTTATCAAGGAACTCCAATAAAATAGAAGCCTGGGCATTCCCCAGATTCTCGCATTTGATATATCCCTTGACGATGTATTTGCCGGGTGGGAGTTGGAGAACCTGCATAGCGATTCCCCTATTGCCCTTCCCGACTATCTTTAGGGATTTCATCCCGCTTTTAGATACATTTTCATCCAATTCTATCCTGCTGATGCCCGTGCCCTTACCATCTATTTTCGCCTCATACCACCAGTGTTCGGTCGTCCAGCCAGCGAGTCCATTCTCAAAATCGCCATTATAGAGCAGGTTTTTGGCGGGAAGGAGGGTAGGAACGAGGAGAGAAAGAAGCAAGGAGTTCAAGAATAGGGAGCCGAAAATTTGTTTGAACGAGACATTCTTTTTATTCATATTTTAGATTTTATAAACTACGATGATTTTTACAATCAATAAATTTGTTAGCGTTTCAACTATTTGGGACTTTTTTTCAGAGCTTTTGAAGTGAAAATATAGAATAGAAACGATAGGACTTCAAAAATATTGAGATTAGCGAATTCTTACT
>JACIXQ010000080.1 GCA_014360465.1 bacterium | reverse complement strand
AGCAAAAATTTTGGTTTCTCATTCATTACCATCTCCAGATTTAATTTTAAGAGAGGTTATCTCGGAAGGACAGGCAAAGCGTAGGGGGAATTTGCTCATACCAATACCGCGAGTGATGTAGAGTTTTAAGCCGGGAAATTCTATTAATCCACTTGAATATTTGTTGGGTAGTTTGCTTTTTGTGAAGATTGCCCCCAAAAGGGGCAATCTAATCTGCCCTCCATGAGTATGCCCGCTTACCACGAGTTGAACTTTATGCCATTCTCCAGGGGAAAAAATGACATCAGGTTTATGAGAAAGCAAAATAGTGAGATCCGCTTTGGGGAGGGAGCTTAGGAAGTTAGCTATATTCTTCGTCGCAAAATCGATTCCCCCGATTGTGAGAGTAAGGGAATTATATCTGAGGGGAACAAAGGAATCCTTGAGCAAATAAATACCTGCTGACTTGAACAAAGGAGGTAGGAATTCCGCATAATCTCTATTTCCAAGCACGGCGAACTTGCCAAGTGGGGGGTTGATTTTGCGTAAATGATGGAAGAATTCCATCACTTTTTGTCTCTTATAAGAGTAGAAATAATCACCGAGTAGAAACAACAAGGTTGGAGAAAGGGATTTAGTTATGGAGAAGATGGATTCCAAGTTCGTGTTTTTCCTTATGTGAAGGTCAGAGAGTAGAACGATGTGAAGGTTTTTATCCTTGGGAAGGCTATGTAGGGATAAGTTGATTTCCTCTACAACTGGCTTACTATTAGGGAAGTGAATTAAAGGGCTCATAGTGGAAGTATTTGTTTGTCAATAACCTACTGTGTAATACTTTGCTCTAATAGGTGAATTACCTTGCTCAGGAGCAAATACTCACTGCTTCCTTAAAAGCTGGCGAAGTTCTGCTCTATTGGGCGAAGTTGCCTCGGCTTCCTCCAGGGTGATGAGCCCTTTCTGGTAAAGGTTAGCTAATGATTGGTTCATCGTTATCATACCGTAATGGCTTCCCTCTTTGATAGAGGAATAAAGTTCACTCGTTCTGCCTTCTTCTATCAGTTTCTTTATCGTAGGTGAAGAGGTCATAATCTCAACAGCGGGGACACGTCCAATTCCGGAAGCGTGTCTTAACAGTCTTTGAGCGATTACACCGACAAGCGTATTCGCTAATTGCTCATAAATTTGGTTGCTCTGATGGGGAGGGAAGCTGTGGACGATGCGGTCCACTACGCTAGAGGCTGATATTGTGTGCAGTGTGGTTAGGACGAGGTGTCCCATCTCGGCTGCCATCATTGCCACACTCATCGTCTCAGGGTCGCGCATCTCCCCAATCATTATCACATCAGGACTCTCCCTGAGGACGCTCCGCAGGGCGCTTTCATAAGAAGTTGTATCTTTACCTACTTCTCTTTGGCAAATGACCGCTTTTTTGTCCTCAAAAACATATTCGATCGGGTCTTCAATTGTGATGATATGGGCTTCCCGTGTTTGATTGATATGCTCAATCATAGCGGCGATAGTTGTGGATTTACCCGAGCCAGTAGGACCGGTGACGATTATCAGCCCCTGCTTATTAGAGACCATATCCTTAAGCGAGGAGGGGAGGTTGAGTTGTTCTATGCTTGGGATTGTTAGGGGAATGAGGCGGAGCGCTATTGCTATGCTACCTCTTTGCATAAAGAGGTTTGCCCTGATTCTTGCCAAGTTGGCAAGCGTGAAGACAAGGTCTATCTCTTTCCCCCTTTCTAAGGCATCCATTCTCTCCTCACCTAATTGTTTTATCCTTTCAGGTGCATTTGAAGGGTCGCGGAACTGGAGTAGGACTTCCCTGCTGGCGCTGTAAATTATGTTCTGGGCTATGTCCCTGATATCCTCCTGATAGAGGATATCAAAGTCGTTCATCGTCTTAAGTTCCCCATCAACTCGGGCAACGGGTTTGTTGCCCACTTTTAGCAGGATATCGGAGGCGCGCATTCCGACGCCTTTTTCGATTATATCGTATAAATTATCCATAGTGCGATAGAACCTCCTTTGCTTTTTGTATTTGCTTCTCCACTGCTTCTCCTCCTGTGCCTCCCGAAAAATTTCTTCTTTTAAAGAAAGAATCGTATGTTAGGAAGGAATAAACATCCTCTTCAAAAAGTGGAGAGAATTCTTTGAATTCATTTATTGTCAAATCAGCCAGTTTTTTCCCTTTATCAATCGCATAAAGGACGATTTTGCCGACAAGCTGATGAGCTTTACGAAAAGGAAGCCCTTTCTTCAAGAGATAATCTGCTAGCTCAACGGCGAGAAGGTAATCGTTAGGAAATTTGCTCAATTTGTCCTTATTGAATTCGGCATTCTCCAACATTTTTTCTGTCGCGATCAATGATGATTTTAGCGTATCAATGGCGTCGAATAAAGGAGGTTTATCCTCCTGAAGGTCGCTGCTATAAGAGAGAGAGAGAGCCTTTAAAGTTAGAAAAAGGGCGACAAGTGCCCCGATTATCCTCCCTGTTTTGCCCCTAACGAGTTCAGCGGGCTGAGGGTTTTTCTTTTGGGGCATAATACTTGAGCCCGCGGCGACGGCATCCGAGAGAGTTAGAAACCCGAATTCCTCACTCGCCCAAAGCGTAATCTCGGCTGCGAGTCGAGAGAGATGAATGGCGCAAATGGAGCAATTGGAAAGGAATTCCAGAATGAAATCGCGGTCAGAGACAGCGTCAATGGAATTTTCAAATGAAGTGCTGAAGCCAAGCAATTTGGCTTTGATTTTGGGGTCAAGTTCAACGCCCGCGAGGGCGCCTGCTCCCTCGGGCGAAATATCTATTCTTCTTAAAGTATCCTTGAAACGTTCTTTATCCCGCTGAAACATCCAGAAGTAGGCGAGGAGATAATGGGGGAGAAGCACAGGCTGAGCTCGTTGCAGATGGGTATAGCCAGGCATTATCCAGCCCCTATGTTTTTCGGCAAGTTGTAGAAGTGTTCGCTGAAGCCCGGAAATAAGCTGGATTATCTTGTTCGTTTCATCTTTGAGATAAAGGCGTTCATCACAGGCTATCTGCTCATTGCGTGAGCGATAGGCACGAAGAAAGCCAGCTTCATCGCCAATCTTTTCAAGCAACCAATTTTCCACTAAAGTATGCACATCCTCTGCCTCATCGCCATTTATCGTTCTTTCACCACTTTCGATCTCTATTTTTATCTCTTCCAGTGCCTTAACTATCTTGTCCTTTAGTTCCTCGCTTATCACTCCCGCAATCGCTAAGGCTTTGGCATGGGCTTGGTCAGCGATTATATCGTAGATGATTAATCTTTTATCAAAACTCAGTGATGCATTGAAGGCTTCAATGAAGGGGTCTGGCGGTTCGCGAAATCTTCCTCCCCAAAGTTTCATTCTCTCTTTCTCCTTCCCTCTATTTTATAAGGTAACCCCCAGAGTTGGACGAACCCTTCAGCGAGTCGCTGATCAAATATATCTCCCTCGCCATAGGTTGCGAGGGAAATGTCGTAAAGGCTGTAGGGGGAGGAGCGTCCTACTGGGGAACAGGAACCTTTGAAAAGCTTGAGCCTCACTTTTCCAGTAACGAATTTCTCTGCTTCTTTTATAAAGCCATCCAGACAATCTCGCAAATGGGAAAACCAAAGCCCATAATAGATAAGCTCGGCATATTTAGTATCAATATAGTTCTGCTTGAAGTGGAGAAGTTCCCTGCTTAAGGTTAGGGATTCCAAATCCTTATGAGCCGTGATGAGTATCGTGGCTGCAGGCGCTTCGTAAACTTCGCGAGATTTTATACCCACCAACCTATTTTCAACCATATCTATTCTACCTATCCCATGGCGTCCTCCTATCTCGTTCAGGCGGGAAATAAGCTCGGGCAGGGAAAGCTGTTCACCATTTAGGGCTATTGGCTCTCCTTCCTTGAATTCCAAATCGATGTATTGGGGTTCATTTGGGGCATTTCGGGGTGAAACTGTCCAAAGGAAAGCATCTTCTGGTGGCTCGCGGTCGACATCCTCTATCGGACCACATTCAATTGACCTTCCCCAAAGGTTAACATCTATTGAGTAAGGTTTTTCCTTCTTCACCGGCACGGGGATGCCGAACTTGCGGGCATATTCTATTTCCTCTTCCCTGGAGAGATTCCATTCCCTCACAGGAGCGACGATTTTAAGGTCGGGTGCGAGTGCCATAAACGAAACCTCAAATCTGACCTGGTCGTTACCTTTTCCCGTTGAGCCGTGAGCAACTGCTTTAGCTCCCTCCCGTTTTGCGATTTCAACCACTTTTTTCGCAATAAGTGGTCGTGATAGTGCCGCGGAAAGGGGATAGCGCCCCTCATATAAAGCATTGGCTTTCAAAGCTGGAAGGATGAAATCGCGGGCAAATTCCTCCTTAGCATCAATAACATAGGCGGAGGCGGCGCCTATCTTCAGTGCCTTTTCTCTAATCTCTTCGTAATTCTTCTCCTCACCCACATCCACAGCTACTGCCACAACATCTACACCGTATTTATCCTGAAGCCATTTGATTGCTACGGAAGTGTCCAAACCTCCGGAGTAGGCTAAGACAAGCTTTTCCTTCAACTTTTTAAACCTCCTTATTTATAAAATTTTAACTGGAAAAGTTCATACTAACAATGCAAGAATTGCTTTCTGAATATGAAGACGGTTTTCCGCTTGGTCAAATATAATTGAATGGGGACCATCCATTACCTCGTCCGTTATCTCTTCCCCCCTGCGGGCGGGGAGGCAATGCATAACTTTGACATCTGGTGATGCGAGCTTAAGTAATGATTGATTTAACTGGTAAGGGAGGAAATCCGATTTTCGCTTCTCCGTTTCCTCTTCCTGTCCCATAGAGACCCAGACATCGGTATATATCACATTAGCGTCTCTTATCCCTCCCTGTGGATTATTAGTATGTAGAGAGTATACACCGTTAGCGGATGCTTCCGTAGAGGCTTTTGCTCGGATTGAAGCGGGTAGCTCGTAGCCGGGAGGGGATATATGGAGGAAATTGACCCCGAGTTTGGCGGCGAGTAGAGCGAGGGAAGCGCAGACATTGTTGCCATCTCCCAGAAAGACGAATTTCATTTCTTTTTTCAGTTCTCCTCTCTCCCAGAGGGTGAAGAAATCGCCAAGAGCTTGACAAGGGTGCTCTTTATCGGATAATCCATTTATCACCGGGATGCGGGCGTATTTCGCGAGTTCCTCGAGGGTATCCTGTTTGAAAACCCTTGCCATAATGGCGTTTACATAGCGTTCCAAGGTTCTTGCTGTATCCCCAATCGTTTCACCTCTACCCAGCTGGAGGTCCTGGCGAGAGAGAAAGAGGGGATAGGCACCGAGCTGATAGGTGCCCACTTCAAAGGAGACACGGGTTCTGGTTGAAGGTTTCTCGAACAAGAGGGCAATGCTTTTACCCTGAAGCAATGGGTGAGGTTCGCCCCGTTTCAACATATCCTTTAGTAATTTCGCAACCTCAAATATAATGAGTACTTCTTCTTTGCTGATGTCAGATATGGAAAGCAAATCTCTCCCTTGGAAATTCTCCTTTACTCTAAGAATATCAGAGTAGTTCATTCAAGACCTCCTTTAAAATGGAGATGCCCTTTTCTATTTCTTCTTGTTTTATAACGAGCGGCGGCAAAAAGCGAATAACATAATCGCTTGTTGCGTTTATTATTAAACCCTTTTCCAAAGCCCTTGATACAACTTCTCTTGCAATTGGCGAGTCCAATTCCACTGCAAGCATCATTCCTATGCCTCTTATTTCCCTAATACAAGGGAAAATCTTCTTCAATTCTTCCAGTTTCTCTTTGAAGAAATTCCCAATGACCTGCGCTCTTTCGCAAAGTTTTTCCTCCTCAATGATATCCAGAACGGCAAGTGCTGCTGTAGTAGCGAGGAAGTTCCCACCGAATGTAGAGGCGTGGTCACCGGGAGCAAAAGCTTTTGCAACTTCGGGTTTAGCGAGCATTGCTCCGATTGGGATACCTCCTCCCAAGGATTTGGCTAATGTGATAATATCTGGAACAACATCGTAGAGTTGGTAGCAGAACATCGTGCCGCATCTACCCAATCCCGTTTGAACCTCATCAAGGATGAGGAGGATATCCCTTTCACGGCAAAGTTTGTAAATGCCTTGAAGGAATTCTTTCGTAGCGGGATGGATTCCTCCTTCACCTTGCACTGGTTCAAGAATGACAGCGCAGGTTTCGTCGTCCATAAGGGAGGCGAAGGAAGAGAGGTCATTGAATAAGGCATAGGAAAAGCCGGGAAGAAGAGGTTGGAATTTCTCCTGGTATTTTTTCTGCCCAGTTGCAGAGAGTGCTCCAAAAGTTCGTCCATGGAACGAGTTCAGAGCGGAAATAATTTTGTATCTACCCTTAGCTTTACCATAGGCGCGGGCAAGCTTTATCGCTGCCTCGTTTGCCTCCGCCCCTGAGTTGCAGAAGAAGGAAAGCATCCCCGTGAGGTTGTAAAGGCGTTCCGCAAGTTTTTCCTGAGGTAAGATATGGAAAAGATTGGATGTATGAAGAAGAAGACCAGCTTGTTTCTGAATTGCTTCAACAAGTTTGGGATGACAGTGCCCGATATTGCAGACGCTTATCCCGGAAAGAAAATCAATGTATTCTTTGCCTTCAGAATCCCAAAGTTTAGCTCCTTCGCCTTTCACAAAAGCTAAGGGAAATCGCTTGTATGTACCGATTGTATAAGAGGAAAACATCTCGTTCATAATCAAATATTATATCTTAAAAATGAGCGAAAGGAAATCAATCGTAGAATCTCGCAGCATATTAGACTCCGGTAGCAAATTAGCATTAAAAGCTTAATAATAACATCTATTTGGATGAATGCACTCTGACCGATTGGATGCTGAGGGATTTAATACACCCTTCCTACATAACCTTAGAATCTATCGGGTATCCAGAGGTGGGGGAAACCCTTAGGGAATAGCGCTCTTAGAAGGGGACGGGCATCCTCATCTGAAATGGAAACATCGTCATCGAGTAGAATGTCGTCAATGCTACGGTAGCCCATTATCAATTGCATCAGCTTTGACTGAGGAATTTTGAAATCCCAGGTTGGTTTGGAGGCGGTTTGTTGGATTTCCAAGGAGGTTTCGTTTATTGAGAGCGATATGTTGCCGATATCTGTTTGAAGCACTAAATTGCCTTTAAATTTGCCTTGGAGACGCGATATCAATGTGTCTTTAAGTTTGGTAAAAAGTGTGGATAGGTTGATAATGCGACCCATACCATCTCTGTTTAACGGATAGTCAATAGTTAATCTTAAACCATAGCGTTGACAAAATTCCATAAAAGGGTCATCCGGAGGTGCGGATATCCTGAGGGTTGAGGCACCCCGTTGTTCTGCTATGGATTTAAAGTGGTGAAGCAAAGAAGCGAATATATCGTATTGAGCTTCTTTATAGCCTACTTCAATTATAAAAGGTTCCACCTCATCGGTAACGAAATAGGCGACAGGTTGGTATTCGCTTAACAAAACATAGGCGACAGCTTTGGATGACCATCCACTTCCGTGAGTAAAGGTTTCCCATTTTTCCGGAGTACGTACAAGAGTTCCTGTCCTCGTTCTATTGTGTTGATTATAAACGCTGAGAAGAAAATCCTTGTAGGAGGGTTTATATTGTTCAATGGTGAATCGGGAATCAAAAGAAGGGATATCGGAAACTTCGAGCTGGGCGCTGTAGAAGGGGAGGACGGTTGCGTAGCCGAAGCGGTGGTAAAAATTAGGTATGCCAAATAGAAGGGAAACATCATAGCCTTCTTCCTTCATAAATTCTATGGAATTGTTAAGCACTTTGCTGGCGTAACCTTTTAAGCGATGTTTTTCCTCTGTCCAAACCCCGGCTATTCCTCCCATTCGGAGGATTGAGAAGCCAATTCTCATTTCATAATCAATCACCCAAAGGTGGCTGACAGGTTCATCATCAATATAAAGGACCAACTTTGTGCTTCTTTCTTGTTTTTCTCGTTTTATCTCCATAAATTCTTTACACCTCCAGAAGATTTGTCTCTTCAAATTTGAGCGAATTCAAATCCAATTTTAGCGTCTTTATCTCGGTAGGTGCAAGTTCACCTTCCCAGCTTGTATGTGGATGATTAACTATGAGTAAGGTTTTTGTGCGTTTTCCAGTGGTTTCCCAAAGCCTCAATATTAATGCGTCCTCTTCTTCTGCGAATTTCAGGGCTGAAATTATTACATCTAAGGGTTTTATTTCCAATAGTGAGAAGGAAGGAGGTAGCGTTCCTTGATGGGGATGTTCTATCATAGAGAGGAGCGGATTATTGAATTCTTCCGCAACCCGAACGACACCAGCATCTTGCCAGCTACCTTTATGGGGATATATTCTGTAGGAAAAGCGATGGTAGCCTTGGTCCATATAGTGATAATCTATGCCACTTTCAAGCTGGCGAGGGATATGGTGAGCGTAGACGGGGCTTCGCACGATGCTTAATCGCATTTCTCCTTCCAGGACATCGCCACCATATTTGGAATCATTGATGAAAGCTACACCGTATCCCTTATTTTCATCATCTATGTTCATCCACTGATTAAGTGGTTGTTCTTCGCCATTTTGCTCCCTCTCTATGAAACCATAAGGAATGGAGAAAAAAGCGGTTGATTTACTCATAACAGTGGGAAGGGATATCTTCAGCATCTTGCGCTTTTCTTTCCACAAAAGGGTTGCCTCCACATCTATGAAAGGGAGTCCCTTGTAAACTATGAAATCCTGCCAAAGCTCGCTTTCTCCATAGCGACTCTTAACGCGTAATTTCCAACGAAGAGGACCCGCTTCTATGAACTTGGCTTCGTAAGCTTTGAATTGACCTACAACTTCTCGGAAAGAATTTATATCATGTCCCCAGGCATCGCCTGGGTCTTCTATAACAAGGGGAACTAGGGCTGGATAGGTCAGAGGTTCAAGATTTGCTGTTTTATCAAGGAGATGGGAGATATAACCATTTTCATCAAGGCTAAGGGAGAAAAACTCGTTTTCAAGTTTATAATCGGGATTATATTCTTTTTTTGCGGGCAAAAGCTCGTACACCTTATAGCCAAGAGGTGGCACATCAGCAAGGAAAAGGAATCTCCTCATCCCTGTGACGCTTAGTGATTGTATCTCCTGACCTTCTTGAATTTCTCCATCGGGTGAGATGAATTGGAGCGCTTCATCCTGCCAGGATAGCTCAACCTCAACTACTCCTTTCCTTTGCCAAGAGGAAGGATTGAAAACTATCACTGCTTGGCGTTCAATCTTTATGCGGTTTGCAATGTTTTGAAAAGCGTAATTGGCAAGTTTATCAGCTGTATGAAGAGAACTTCCGAGGAAGTTTCTGGCGTCCTCGTAAGCAGGTTCTATGCTTGAGCCAGCGAGGATATCGTGAAACTGACAAAATAAAAGCGTCTCCCAGGCTTCTTGAAATTTTTCCCTTGGATATTCTTTCTTCGTTAGTAATGAAGATATGGCTGAGATTTTCTCGCTCGTTATTAGGTTGCATTCTGTTTGTCTATTCAACTTCTTTATCAAACTACAGGATGTATAGCATCCACGGGAATGATACTGAAGCTCATCCTCAACGGTGGGATATTCCTCTCCTTTTAAATCCCTAAAGAATTCCTCCGTGGTGGAAAAGATGAATGTATGGTTGGAAAATTCGTTTTTAAGCCTTTCAAGGCTCTTCAGGTTCTCTTCGGTTGGACCACCACCGTGGTCCCCTTTCCCAAAAAAGAACATAGCTTTTTCCAATTTCTCATTTACTTCTCTTAGGAAGGACTCTAAATCTTGTCTGAGGTCTCCAATCCCGGTGGCATAGGAGCGAGGGATCCGATAGGTAAGAACAGCAGAGCCGTCTTTAGATTTCCAGTTAAAGATATATGAGGGAAGTTCCTTTTCGTGAGGGGCGGGTCTCATAAAGACATAAAATTCCATTCCCGATTTGGCGAGTATTTGGGGGATGGAGGCATTGTGCCCGAAGGAATCGGGATTATAGCCAACCTTTGCGAATTTGCCGAATCTGCTTTTGAAGAAGAGTTGACCATAGAGGGAATGCCTTACGAACGATTCTCCACAGGGAATATTGCAATCAGGTTCAACAATCCAACCACCCAAGATTTCCCATCGTCCCTCTTGGACATATTTTTTGATTTTAGCGAACATATCGGGGTCGTTTTCTTCAAGCCATTTGTAGAAAATCACCGATGAGAAGGAAAATTTAAAGTTGGGATAGCGGTCCAGTAACTCAAGCACAGACTGGCAGGTTGCTCTGACCACCTGCATTCCCTCAGACCAGCGCCAAAGCCAGACGGGGTCGATGTGAGCGTTGCCTATAAGATGGATTTTCATATTTTAATCACTCCATATTTGCCTTTTTAAACAAGATTTTATAGTATTTTAGCCGAGTGATAAAGGCTAAAATGTTCCCATCGCTGATAACTTTTCATCGTCTCTTACCATTGATTTTGAGAACATCTGCTCAGCTTGGTGCTTATAAGGTTGAAATAACGCCTGGGAATAGAGGAGCAAGGGTCATCGCTTTCACAGAGCGAGGAAGTAGAGAATTTATGCGTCTTTCAACCGGTAACTATTTCCAGCTCATAGAAGAAGTTGAGGAATACATCCAGAAGAGTATAAGAGAACTAAGAATTGGGGAAGCTGTGTTTTCTTTCTCATTTGCTTTCTTTCCCACAAGATGGGGGGACCAGATTTTGATAAATTTTCATAAATAATCCAAAAATCGTAAAGTTAATTAAGTAGACTTTAATGATATATTTGCTATAATAATTGTAGGAAATTTTCTCCTGAAAGGAGGCAATTTTGAACTTAAAAATATGCTGTTGATTGAGGACCTCGTGGTTGAGATAGATAATAAATTGGTATTAAAGGGAGTGAATCTTAAGATTGGGGAGGGAGAAACCCATATTTTAATGGGTCCAAACGGTTCGGGTAAGACAACGCTTTTAAGGGCGATAATGGGGTTGGGCAGATTTAAGATAGTTCGGGGAAAAATATTTTTTGATGGGCAAGAAATTCAAGATTTGCCACCAGATGAGAGGGCGAAGCTTGGGTTAGGGATAGCTTTCCAAAGGGCGCCTGTTATAAGGGGAGTAACTTTGCGGCAAATAGGTAAGTACATAGCAAATGGAGAGCATAATTTGGAAAATATATCCAGGCAGTTAAAGTGTGACGAACTCTTGGACAGGGATTTGAATTATGGTTTCTCCGGGGGAGAAATGAAAAGGGCGGAACTTTTTCAGCTTTTGCTTCAGGCTCCCAGGTTAGCCCTCATAGATGAGCCAGAATCGGGAGTTGACCTTGATAACATAGCGATAATAGGGGAAGCGATAAATCTACTACTTGGTAAGAAAAAAGTGGTGGAGAAAAAGAGGGCAGGGTTGATAATAACCCACACGGGTCACATCCTTGACTACTTGAATGCAGATAAGGGGCATGTTATGATAGATGGTAAAATTGTATGTGAGGGCAATCCCAGAGACCTCTTTGACCAAATAAAAGAACATGGATACGAGGGATGTTTAGAATGCGTGAAATGCAGAGGATTATACGAGAATTAAATAAAAGGGCGGAGCAAGCCAAGGATAAGCCTGCTCCCTATGGTCCTGACCTGGACCTTAGTTCCCTTTATCTTGTTCCTGAAAGGAAAACAGTGGATTCCCTTTTGGAACTTGATAGCGAGCTGGTGAGCAGAGCTCTGGAGGTAGGAGTTGATGTGCAGGAAGCGGAGCGGGCAGGTACTTATTTCCAGCTTGACAGAGCCCCGATTTACAAGAAAATGCAGGAATTCTATAAGGGCAAATTGGAGATAATGAGCATTGGAGAGGCTCTTAAGGAATATGATTGGATGGTTGACTACTGGTGGAGGGCTGTTCCCGTGGACGCCGATAAATTCACTGCTGCTGCCCAGCTTTTCCCCACAGAGGGTTATTTCATCAGGGCTTTGCCAAATCAAAAGGTGGAAATGCCCGTCCAAGCTTGCCTATTTATCAGTGAGGATAGGGCAATGCAGAATGTCCATAATGTGGTCATTGCTGAAGAAGGGTCGGAGATAAATGTTCTGACGGGATGCACAATAAGCCCGAAGGTCAAAAAAGGGTTACACATAGGGATATCGGAGTTTTATGTGAAACGAGGCGCTACTCTCGTCTTCACGATGATACATAACTGGGGAGAAGAATTTGATGTCCGTCCGCGCACGGTTGTTATCCTGGAAGAGGGTGCAACCTTTGTGAGCAATTATGTGCTACTACGACCTGTGAAATCTATTCAGACTTATCCGACGGCGGTACTAAAAGGAGTGGGAGCAAGGGCTACTTTCAACTCTATTATCTATGGACGAGGAAGTTCCATAATAGATATGGGAAGCCGGATAGTATTTGAAGCACCACATACAAAAGGAGAATCCATAGCGAGGAGTATAGGGGGCGATGAATCAAAACTATATATGCGCGGTCAGCTGATTGGAAGAGCTGATGAAACAAAAGGGCATCTTGACTGCAGGGGGATACTTCTTTCCCCCAAAGCAGTGATAGAAGCTATTCCTGAACTCGTAGCTGAGGGAGCTCCCTTCAGCGACCTCTCCCATGAAGCTGCGATAGGACCAATAGCCGAGGAAGCGGTGGAGTATTTGATGGCAAGAGGGTTGAGAAGGGAGGAGGCGGTATCAATAATCACCAGAGGATTTCTCTCTCTAAGGATGCCCGGGCTTCCCCAATTTTTGGAGAAGGAGATAGATAAGGCATTACAGTTAACAACAGCGGAAGCACTTTAATAAAAGAGATTTGGTGCGAAATAACTTTTAAGCAATCGTTTTATCCCTTTCCTTCGCTTCCAGCAAGTCAATCC
>JACIXQ010000008.1 GCA_014360465.1 bacterium | reverse complement strand
AACCCTTTTCTTCGATAAATTTGTCAAATTTCTTCAATAATTCAGGATACACAGATACGCTGAATCTAACAACTTTCTCTTTCATAACACTATTGATTATATCTATATTATCCCCCAATCTTCAAGTTTTTTCCTTTCCTTGAGTAAAGCATCCATTGAACCATCGTAAACGACCTCGCCCTTTTGGAGAACGATTGCTCTATCACAGATTTTGCTTACAAGTTCAATGTCGTGAGTAGCTATGAGGCTGGTTGTGTCAATTTTACTAAGTATCTCTATCAACTCTTTTCGAGCTATAGCATCCAAGTTTGCGCTTGGTTCGTCCAGAAGGAGAAGCTTTGGTTTCATAACAAGCACTCCAGCAAGGGTTGCTTTTCTTTTTTCTCCTTGCGATAGGTTATGAGGATGGCTATACTCGTAACCTTCAAGACCGAAAATTTTCAGTTGCTCCTTCGCCAATTGCTCTGCTTCCATTCTTTTGTACCCCAGATTTAATAGACCGAAGGCTATATCCTCAAGAACGGTTGGCATCAATAACTGGTCATCAGGGTCTTCAAATACGATTCCCACAATTTTTCTAAGATATGGAAGGTTCTCTTTTTTGACTTCCACTCCGAAGATCTCGACTTTGCCCAGTGGTGTTAGAAAGCCACCTAATATCCATAGGAGTGTGGATTTGCCCGCTCCATTTGCTCCTAAAATGGCGATTTTTTCTCCTCTTTGAATTCTTATATTTATTCCCTTCAGCGCTTGCTTTCCATCTGGATAGGTATAGGAAACATTTTCTAATAGAATATCGTCTTTGAGTAAGGAGGTTGAATCTGTACCTTCCCAACCTTTCGCTTCAATCGCCAATGCCACTCTCTCGCTCCTTCGCAATACTCTCAAGATATAGTTAATGAACAGCTTCAAAGGTTTTCCTAAAAAGCTTTTCCGACCACCTCCTCTTGCCCGAGCTGAGCGCAACATCTTCTCTCCTTCCTCCACTACAAGAAAGAGGTAACGATAAATCAAATAAAAAAATAAGGCAAAGGCGGAGGGTTTTCTATCTTTAGAAAAAAGTTTCAGCACATCGTTCGGGGTAATGCGGGCAGTGAGCAAGGAAAAAGCAAGAAAAGCCCCTAAACAACGGACGGCGAGTTCGAGCGATTTGTTGATATCAGCACCAAGTAAAAGGGAGAAAACGGTCAAAGAAGCGAGAGATATGAGAAATGGAACGAGTCTTTTCTTGAGCCATTCCCATCTCACACCGTAAACGATGACCCAGCCGGCGGAAAAGAAGAGAAAAAAGAGGATTAATTCCATTGGAAGGGGAAGAAGGAACGGGATGAGCAGGAAAAAAGGCAAAGCGAGGAAATATATGGGTGGTTTATCAGTTTCGCTTCTCATAGTAATAAATTATAGGAGGTATAAGAATGAGTTGCAAAAGGATGCCGGGGAAGCCTGTAGCTACTGCACCAGCGACATAACCAATGGGGGATTTGATTTCAAGCCATTTCCCTAAAAGAAAGGCAGCAAAGCCAAGTACAATCCTATCACCAATTAATCCGCCTATAAGGCTTAACCAAATACCAGCTTTCAACCGTCTATAGAGTATAGAAGTTGTAAAACCTAATCCAGTTAATTCAAGCACCATCAGGGGCATTGTCGGAACGATGGGAGGCATTCCGGTTAAGACGGAGGAAAGAAAGGGGACGACTCCTCCAAGGAAGCCAGCAAGGGTGGGAGGCAAAAGAAATCCACCAAGGGCAATGGGGATATGCATTGGAAGGAATATCTTTCCCGCGCCAATAAGATGGAAAAGATAGGGAAGGGCAATCCCCAAAGCGGCTAAGAAACTCGCTCTTGCTATTTCTCTAACAGACCATTGGAATGCTTTCATTGGACAGGTTCGTAGTTTGTGTCCCAATAGGTTCTCCAAATATTTTCCGGAACTACAGCCTCGGGACCTATGGGATTGCCATTTTCATCTACTGGAATGCCATTAGCATCTATATGGTCAGCTCTACTATGATACTGTTCTGGTCTCATCCATTTAACATGTCCATCAGCGAAAAGAACATTTGACCCACCATTGTGCACACGGCAGACAGCCCAGTAGGATGTTGCCCCTCCGTGAAAAAGCCCTACCGGACCAACTGGTGGTCCAGAATTGCATCTATCCCATTCTGGAGCGAATATCTTCATTGAAGGTGAAACAATAGAGGCATCGCTTCTGCCCGGTGCGTTTGGATTTGGAATGCCATTGGGTAAAATGGATGTCAACTCTACAAAGCCATAGACAGGTGGATAAACTCCAGCATATCCGATATTATAGCCGTGCCCGTAATACCAGGGTAACTGAGGTCTGCTGGGGCAACGGAATAAATCGGTGCTTTTCATATAGGGTTGAAGACGGGTTTTCCATAGAGAAGCAGGTGGATATCGCTCATCCCAATCCTGAAGATACATTCTAAGAGCCAAACCAACTTGGCGCATATTGCTCGTGCAGTTAACCTCCCTCGCTTTTTCCCTTGCCTTGCTGAAAACGGGAAAAAGGATCGCTGCAAGGATGGCGATTATAGCTATTACTACCAAGAGCTCTATGAGGGTGAAGCCATTTCTCTTCACAAATACTTCCTCCTTTGTGTTATTTTTTGAAAAATAGTAGCACTAAAGGGAAAAAAAGTCAAATTAATCCTTCATAATTTGAGATGTTTTAATAGACATATTTGCCAGAATTTCTTAGGGGTATTCGGCTATGAGGAAGATAAAGAAGAGGTTAAAACAGGCAATACCAGAGGAGCGTATAATATGAATATAGTGATTGAACGAATTTGATAATCTTTTTATTGCTCAAATGCGCTTGGGATTTTACATAATTCGTCTTTCCTCAAAAATAAATTGCTTTGAAAGCTTGTTCCGTTTATTCATTGTTATACCTCCTTACCTTTATTTGATATGCTTTGTCAAGTCTTTTTTCCAACATCTCAATCCGTTCTGATAGTTCGAATAAGTCTATATTAGCTCTCATTGCCTTTAGTTTTTCTTTCGTCTCCTCCGACACCTCGGAAAGTTCTAACACCCTATTGTATGGCGTGTTGATATCTTTTTGCACTCTTACCTTATTACCTTCCTTTACCTTGCCCTTTGTCTTTATCGTAGGAGTAAAAATGTTGTGCCTCAAACTTAGAAGGTAAAGAAGTGTTCTCAGTATCTCGCCTTCTTCTTCCGAATCATATCGCCGCCACCCTGTATAACGCCTAACAAGTGACCAATTCTTGCTCTCTACATAGGGAGCATCATTCTTGCGATAGGGACGAGAACGCCTAAACTTTATACCCTTCTCTTGGCAAAATCTATACATATGATGGTTCAAGAATTCTGAACCGTTATCCGTGTGTATACTCTTTACATTTATAGGCATATCACTGACGATGCTCTTCAAAGCCTCTACAGTCCACACCATAGCTTTATTCTTTAAAAGGCGCAACTCTGTCCAATCCGTGGTCACCTCCGTGGCGGTAAGCGTGAAGAAAAATTCTCCTTTTGCTGATTCCCCACTATGGTAGAGGATGTCTACTTCCATATCCCCGGTTTCCTTTTTCTTATCAAAATAGCTTTCCGTGGGAACGGCTCTTTTAACATTTGAGCTGAAGGGATTGCTTTTGTATTTCCCCTTTGCTCTCAATTTCCACCTATGTGGTTTGAGCAATCTATCTATTGTAGCGGGACTTATTTTCAGTAGTTTCTCCTTTATCTCCTCCGATGCGGACACTAATTCAGGATGGGAGAATAACTTATCGCTGTTTGCAGAAATGTAAACCCTTAAGTGCTTAGAGGAGATGTATCCCGCTACTCTCCATATTTTCAAAAGATAAGGGACTATCTCTTCCGAGTAAATCTTTTTTCTTCCCCTCCTGTGTATACTTCTGCTATCCCATTCCGCTAAAAATCTTACCCCTTTGAAGTATATCACTTTACCGCATCCCCTCAAGAGCCGTGCAGTATAAGAGCGTGACAAGTATAGGATTGTACATAACTCATTAAGTAAAAGCGTCTTCTCTTTCTTTGTTGCTTGTCTGTACCTGCTGGCATTCGCTTTTATTATTGCACGTTTACTCTCAAGGGAGTATACTTCTTTCGGAATAGAGGCAATCATCTTCTTACACCTCCTTTTAGAAAGTTCATTATAGGAATAAATTGTAGGAGATGATTGCCTCTTGTCATCATTATTATTGAGGAAACTACCCCTTTTCGAGTAAATTATTTTTGAGGAAGAGCGTTTCCTTGAAATGCTTTTTATTGTGGCTTTAAAATTGAAAAAAGGAGATGATTGACGATGAAGGTAGAGCGTTTTCTTCTTGGAATCATTTTGCTGTTATTTGGTGCTATTTCTTTTGCAGAAGAGGGATTGCCCCAATTTATCTTTGATGAGCTTGCTCCCAACCAAGCCATTCCCGCGGGCAAATATCTCCTTATTAGGTCTCTGGAAGCAGAGAGCGACTTTTCACATAATGGTGGTATGGCTGTCTCGGATGAGGAAGCGAGCAAGGGTAAGGCTTGGGAGGCTAATCCCCTGAACTCAAACACAGGTCAGCAGGTCGTTTTCGGTCCATATCTTGAGCTCACGCCAGGGGATTATGTCGCCTTTTACCGTCTCAAGGTGCTGGAAGATGCAGATGATGAGGTAGTGGCGACCATTGATGTTTGCGTTGATTATGCCCGTACCATACTGAATAGCAAGCTTATCTATGGTTCCGACATTCCCATCAACCGTTATAGGTTCTTTTCTTTACCATTTTCCTATAAGGGCGGCAAGCTGGAATGGCGAGTTAGCTGGAATGGAAGCGCTCCCTTACGTGTTGATAGGATAGATATTTATAAAGTTGAAGGTGGTAACCCTTCTGACTTTCAGAGAAAACTTGCTCCTCAGCCCGTTCCCTCGGGTGAACCCCGCAATCTTGTCTTCATTCCCAAACATAGTCCCTTCCCACAGCTCTTTCCTCGTTCCGCCCAGCCAGATGAAACGCTAATCGTCTGCGATGCAAGCAGGCTTTCCAGCGATTGGCAGTTAGCGCTCGTGACTCTTCAAGGTATAGTGAACAGGGAAAAGCCAAAAATATATCTTCTCTTGAATCCTACAGACGAGCAATGGCTGGAATGGATGATTAAGCGTGGTTGGATAAAGGGCAAAGAAGGTGTGGACGACCCAAAAGAGCTTTTAAACCGATTTGCAGAGAGAATAAAAGGGATGATTATAACTGACCCGCGTCTTCCCGCAACGAAGAATATAGCGACGATGCTGGCAAGCTTGGAGGACGCGGTGGTGGTCTCCCCGCGTTTATCTAAGGAGTTGAACCTACCCATTGTTGAGGATTTGCGAGGGCACTGGAAGACGAATGTCTCCGCTTATAGATGGGCTCTTGATAATCTGTGGGATAAAATGAACCATCAAGTCCTCGCTTGTCTCTATCCAGACCACTTGTGGTTGAGGGATTATCTCGTTGAGAATAAGGTTTTCATCTTCTGGATATCTGGCAGGATAGATGGAGCAGAGCCCTACGCCAACACGGAAGAGGAGGTGCGATTCGCTGAAAACCTTCTGGCCAAGGCACCTCCAAACATACCGATAATGGGTTATCCCTGGGCAGGAGTTGATGTAGGAATGGGAGAAGGACCAGGTGTCACGCTCTTTTCGGAGTTCGCCAAATTCCTTGTCGGTTCAATAAATTGTTCCAATTTGAGCGTTCATTCAGGGATACCCGACCAGAAATTCGCTCAACAGGTTCCACCTCCTGTGCCCCAACTCCAGAGGGACAAGGTTTATGTTTCTTTCATAATATCAGATGGTGATAATCTGCCTGTTTTAACGGTTGGTAATTTCCCCCAGCTTTGGCAGGATAAAATGAGGGGTCAATTCCCTATAGGTTGGACTATTTCTCCTTCCGCGCACATTCTCATTCCTGCAGTTGTTGATTACTATTACTCAACTGCTACTCCCAATGATAGCTTTCTTGCTGCGGTATCCGGCGTGGGTTATTGCTATCCCGATAGCTATGCAACACGCTACAGGGAGAGGGCTAAAGTATACGATGAGTTTCTTGATATCACCGCCGAGCATATGAACAAGATGGGATTGGATATGGCGTGGATAATGGGTGTGACACGCCCTGAGCTAATAAGCAGATATGCAGAAAGAATCCCCAATCTGAAAGCCATCTTCCCCGATTACGGGAGGAGATTGAGTGAGTATAGCGAGGCAGTGTATATGACAGCTAAAAATGTGCCTGTCTTCCATGCCGTAACAAGCTGGCGTGAGAACGCCACGAGGGAGGAACAGATAGCCAATATAGTAGCACAGGTTCGTTCCATAACTCCTCCCGAGCGTCCTGCTTTCCTACATATATTTATCTGCAACTGGTTCTTTGATTTGCCGATGCTTGAGGAAATACTCAAGCAACTCGGACCGGAGTATGTAGCGGTAAGACCAGACCATCTTGCCTCTCTATACAAGAGATATTGCGAAGAGGAGAAACTTCTAATTCGTGCACCATCTACTCTCGTTGCCATAGAAGGGCAACCTCTTCTTTTCTCCGTAGTTTTTCAGAATGTATCCCAGAGCGCTTTGTCGGGAGAGATAAGTGTAGAGGGCTTGAAGAATTTAAGGATATCCAAAACAAGGTTTTCCCTTTCGGCCGCTCAATCCCAGACTGTGGAAATTCAAGGAACCCCGGTGGGGGAGAATTTGAAGCTGGTTGTTAAAGGAAAGGATGTTTCCATAGAAGAAAAATTTCCCATCCAGCTTATAAAAGCAAGTGAAATAGCAACTCCTTTAGCCCACGGGGCGACTTTGAAATTTGTCCGCCATCTGGAAGCAGAGGATTTAGCTCATAATTCGGGCAGAAAGGAAAGCGACCCTGAAGCAAGCAATGGAGCGGTTTGGGCAGCAAAACCCGGAGATGCTGGTGGGATATACATAGTGTTCGGTCCCTATATGCCGCTGAATAAGGGACGATATCTGGCTCTCTATCGCTTGAAGCGGACGGGCGAGGGGCAGGGAGAAGTGGTAACTCTTGATACCTGTGTAGGGGGTGGCAACCCTGTTACCAGCTCAAGTGTTCTTTCTGTAGATAAACTTCCGCTAAATCAGTTCAGGCGATTCGGCTTAACCTTTGAACATCCTGGTGGGGCTGTTGAAACAAGGGTGTTTTGGAATGGCAAAGTAGCGGTGGCTGTAGATTGCATAGACCTCTGGCAAATAGTGTCTAAATAGAATTTTGGGCGGGCACTCTTTGGAGAGTGCCCGCCCCCCTTTTTTATTTCAAAATATAAGCGAATATTCCTGGGTTATGCGTCAAAACTGCGTAATCGCCTTCCCACTTTAGAGGATAGCTTCTAAGAACTTCTCCAGTTTCGCCTATCTCCTCCACAATTTGTGCTTTGGCAACTTGCCAGGGTAAGGAGCTCCAGTGGATTCTCGCCTCAAATTCAGGGCTGTTAGGTAGAGGAACGAGGTGTAGACCGTCTTTCTCCTTTGTTAGCTTGAAGGCGCCATTGGTTATTATACCGTTGAAATCAATCATCTTACCCTGTGGATTCATGCGGGCTAAAACGGGGTCTTCTTTCTCCTCAAGCGGCTGAAAGCTGATAGAGGTGATATCTGAACCCTGTCTTTCAAGTTGTAATTTTCCAAGTCTTATACGAGCTGTGCCATCATCATAACCTTCAAGTAGAGCTCTCTCTCCCGAACTGGGACTCCAAAGCCCAACCCTTATCTCAAATTCATCTCCACCCTTATACTTATCTGGGATAGTGAATTTTCCTTTTGTATTGATGATGCCCTGCCATTGGGTTGTTGGAATCGTTGGGGTATGGTCAGCCTGGAAAATTATCTCGCCAGATTTATCAACGAAATGGACGAAAACCATCATTTCTTTGGGCAGGGGCTTGGAGGCTTCCCAGCGAAGTTCAATTTCACCTTCCCTATTGCCTTTATACTTGAGGGAGGAAACGCTGACTTTTACTGGTAGCCTTTCGCTTACAACAGGGCGTGCGTTGACATATATGCTTGAAGGTGAGCGTGACCACTCGACGATAACGCCATCTTTTCGTTCAATGCTAACCTCAACCAATCCTGCATCTGAAGGGATACGAGCATAAACGCCATATTGTGGAAGTATGTGCCCTTCTATTGTCCAATCCTCTTTACCCCTATTCACCCATACAAGACCACCATTGTTCCATTTAACAACCTGCTTGTGGATATCACCTTGGTAGAACTCAACATTCTCAATATCTTTCAGGGCGAGAGCACGAGCGAAATCGTGGAGAAGATAATATTTGCGGACAACATCCCTTCCGAAGGGAGCGGGCACCATTGCGGGATGCCCTGTTAAGACCTCAGTGGCGATATAGTCATCGCTATAGATGCCGTGGAGTCGGGTATCCTGACCGGACGCATATCTTGGTTCGTAGCCTGCTCCGTGAAGTATAAATTTGCTATGATGTGCCGTGTCATACCAAGGAATTCGTTCGGCGTCTTGGCATCTAATAGGCCAGACAGCCCAGGAGTAATAACCCGGTGGTGGGATATCAACTCTCAAGTGATTGGTTTGCCCACCATCCAGCCAGCCAATCAACTGGTCATGCCCGCTTTCGGAAATCTGGGGAGCATTATCGCCAAGAAAATCTCTTATCCAGGCGAAAGCATTTCGCCAAACATCTCTTGTGTAGATTCGCGTGAAAAATTTTCCATCATCAGTCCAGTAATCGTAAGGGCATATTGAAGACCATACATCTATGAAATATGCTGTGGGAGCGAAGCTTTCCTTTATCAGATGTAAATTCCTTCTAAGGAAAGGCATTAGCTGGTCAGCTCTCCAACGATAGGATTGTGCTTTTCTTCCTTCATTGAACCAGGCAGGAACTGGTGTTCTATCCCTATTAAATGCGATTCTTTTATAGGAGAAGCCCTCGGCATCAGGATAAAAATCTATGTAATTGTCATGTGGTGCAAAGAGGACTCCATAGCGCTTACAAGTCTCTACCAGCTGGAGGAACTCATCTAATGTGCCGAATTGTGGATTGGGTGGGAAGATATCGGGCAAGCGATAGTCGTAACCCCATCTCTGCCAATTATGCCAGACCACTATGGAATCGGTTAAACCGTAGCGAAACGCTCTTTCCAAAGCTTCGGCAGTTCCTTTGTAAGTGCCACCCCATAGGTCAAACACGAAGCGTCCCGCAAGCTTGGGGACTCCACCAGCTGGCTTTAACCCGTTTATGTTTCTCCATACCTTCGCTGCTTCCCAGCTGCTTTTTGCAGGGATGAGGGAAATCGTCTGTGAGTGAGGGGTATGAAGAGTGTAGATATGTGCCTGTGGAGTGAATTCAAGGTAGCTCGGAGGGGAATCAACGCCTTCAACGAGCGATACACCGTTGGCAAAGTCAAAACCGACAAAAGAAGTGGAAAGCTGATGTCCATCAAACCAGAGGTTGAAGGCTTGCGGTTCAACGAGAATATTTCCATCGCCTGCGTAAACCCTTATTGCTTCCTCATTCCATTCGCCAAGTGATACATCTTCTATATAAGCTACAATCCAAGGACGGGAGGGAGGGACATTATTTAGAACGAATTTCACTCGGAGAGCTCCGTTTTCCAGCCAGATATCGCTGAGAAGCGACAAATCGCCCAACCAGCTGGTGAAGTTATGGGTGTAAATAAGATGACCATCTTTTTCCTCTTTCTTGACACTTTTAAGGGAGCAGGTGGAACGCCAATCGCTTAGGTCATCTCCAAGCACTTTGACCTTAAATCCGTTGAAGAGAAGTATTTTTGAATCGCTGATAAAGCCAATCGTTGAATCCAAAATTCCCCTTTTGCCCTCCCAGATTCTCACCTCATAATTACTACCGTCTATCTGGATGTTGCCAAGCTTTCTGTGGGGAGCTGTCAAAGAGGGAGGAAAAACGGGTTTTTGAGGTGGATCACCGACTAAAAGGGTTGGTTCTGCCCAATATGATTGGTCGCAGGTGGTATCATTTTTGGGACCAGGATGAGATTCCAGTTGAATACGAATTGTTTGCCCGGCGAATCTGCTCAAATCTGCTTCTCCTTCAGCCCATACTTTAGCTAAAGTATGTTTCTCGTAAACTATCTCCCCTTCCTCTCCATCTCTTGCTGTGAAGGGAACAACCCTTACGCGAAATGTTACTCCATCGCTGGGTGGCTCTTCAGCGGTGTTGTCCCTTATAGCATTGGCAAAACGAAGGATAATTTTCTTCGCTTTCGGTAGTTTCAAGGGAAATTCAAGGAAAATCGTGCCCACTTGGTTATTGAACCAAGGTGGGTGCATACCTATTGTTTCCCTTATGTCGCCCCGAAGCACCCTGTCCCCGATACTCCAGCTAGCTTTCGTTTGTGGGTCAACTCCACTTAAGCCTACCGGCTGAACCTCTGGCTTTTCGCCGAAGACCCTCAAAACCGCCCTATAAACTGGGAGCCGCCAAATGGCAATGGCACTATTAGGGTGAACCTCAAACGGTTTCCAGGGGATATCTATCTTCGGTTTGGGTGGATTGGGTATGTTCGTTTTCAAAATCAGGATGGGATGAGCCTGGAAGGATTTTCCCTTATAGTGAAAGTCAATAAAGGCGTGAATTGGATAATGTGCATTGTATGTCTCTCTGGAAGGAATTATTTTGAATTCCAAAGTTTTCTTGCTTTTAGCCTCTATGTTGAAGCTGGAATGTTGGGGTTCAGCTTTCCATTCATCTATTAGCCCAATCTTTACCTCTCCGCTTATGGACTCATCGCCATCGTTTTGGAGAACGACGGACACATTGAATGGTTTATCTATGGATTGTACCTCGGTAGGACCATCTATGCGGGCGGTTAATGGACCGGCGGTATCTATAGGAGGGTCAAAAGCGGATAACTGAATCGTGAGCAGAAGAATGCAGGCAAATAGGAACATAGGCAATTGCATACTTATCACCTCTATGAGGAGAATTCATTTTGATAGATTATATTATCTATTCGTTTTGCGGTCTATGATTTTCTCGTGGAGTAGATGATACACGGTACAAAGAAACGAAGTTGCTTTCCTGCAAGGGTGTTCGTTTATAGGGAGAAGTTCTTCTTAAAGCTTTTATTTCCCTAAGGAGATTATAAATCCACCCTGGGCTGGATGGGTGAACCAAATCTCTGTCTCAAATCCTGTTGCTTCCTTGTAATTTTTCTTAATCGTTTGTTCAAAGGTATTTCTTGAATCCTCTTTGAGTAGGTTCACTGTACAACCGCCGAAGCCTGCACCGGTCAATCTCGCTCCAAGAACGCCTTGAACGCTCAATGCGATATCAACGAGTATGTCTAATTCACGACAGGAGACTTCATACAGGTCTCGGAGGGATATGTGGGATGCCTTCATCAGCTCACCAAATAGAGCAACATTTCCTTTCTGTAGGGCTTCTATTGCCTGTAGGACCCTCAAGTTTTCCTCCACAACATGCTTTGCTCTTTTATAGACCGTTTCCCCCAATTTCTCCCTATCCAGCATTTCGGGAGTTGCATCTCTAAGTGATTTTACAACAAGAATTTTTGCTGCTGTCTCGCATTCCTGTCGTCTCTTATTATACTCGGAAGAGACAAGTTCCCTTCTCACTTTGGAATCACATATGGCGATGAGGTGCCCCCTGGGAAGTGGAATGTTCTTGGTCTCAAGTGTTCTGCAATCCAAAAAGAGAGCCATTCCTTCCTCGGATAACAAAGAGGCGAACTGGTCCATAATTCCACACCGCATACCCACGAACTCGTTTTCGGCTCTCTGACAGATAAGCCCAAGCTCCTTCTTATCTATTTGGAAAGCATTGACCGCCTGAAAGGAAAGAGCTGCTCCCACCTCCATAGCCGCTGAAGAGGAGAGCCCCGCTCCTATAGGTAGGTCTCCATATATAAGGGCGTTTAGACCCCGCAATCCGCCAGTTTTCTCAACAAGAAATTTGGCTACCCCTCTGACATAGTTGCTCCATCCTTTCTTGCTTCTTTGGATGTCGGATAACGAGAATTCATCGTATTCACTGAAATTGAACGAAAATAGACAAACCCTGTCGTCATCTCGTGGAGAAACAAGGTAAGATATGCCCCTTTCTATAGCGATGGGCAGAACGAAGCCCTCGTTGTAATCGGTATGCTCTCCGATGAGGTTAACGCGTCCAGGGGCACGAATGAAATACCTTGGGTAATGGGCGAAGATCTCCTTAAATTTTTCAATGAAGATTTCCTCTGGCATATTCATTCCACCTCCTCAATATTATGAGGGGGCAGGTCTCTCAATTCTTTCGCTTTTTCCTCGGGAAGGGAGTCATTGATGAAGTTTCCTGCCCCGGATTCAACACTAGCTAAATATTTAAGCTTATCTTTGCTCCTATAAGGTGGATAGAATTCTATATGGTAGTGGAATAATCCCGATTTATCTTTTGAGGGGCGCTGGTGCATCACCATCATATAGGGCAAGGAAAAGGAAAAAAGGTTGTCGTATTTCAATAGAACTGCTTTGAGGATATAGGCTAAATCAACGAGGGTGTCGTCGTCATATTCATCTAAGCCAGTTAAGTGGTTTTTGGGGACGATGAAAACCTCGTAAGGCCACCGAGCGAAGAATGGGACGAAGGCGAGATGGGATGGCGATTGTATTATCACCCTGCCCTCTGCCTGTTCCCTTGCCAGTATATCGCATATCAGACAATTACCAGTTTTTCTTTTGTGTTCCTTCATAGAAATAATCTCGTTCCGAATGATGGGCGGAATAAAGGGAAATGCATATATTTGTCCATGGGGGTGATGTAAGGTTACGCCTACCTCTTTTCCTTTGTTCTCAAATATGTAGACATAACGCACATAGGGAAGATGGGAAAGTTCTATAAACCTGTCCTGCCAGACCAGAAGTAGCTTGTATATTCTTTCCAAACTCTGGGTGGTGAGACTGCCTGTATGCACTGGTGTATAGACGACGACCTCACAAACTCCCCTGGAAGGTTTGACCCTATAGAGGTTTGAAGAGCTGATCGCCGGTTCGGGAGGATGAGGGAAAAGCGAGGGGAAACGATTTTCGAAGACAACTATGTCAAATGTTTCGCTAGGTATTTCGGTTTCTTTTCCTTCTCTACTGGGGCAAAGAGGACATTCGGATGGTGGAGGAAGGAAAGTTCGTTCCATCCGATGGGTAGCGGTGATAACCCATTCTCTTCGCAGAGGATGCCAGCGAAGCTCGGACATTATTTCTTCTCCTCAAAAGTGTAATAGATTATGTATCTGCCGTCTTTTTTAAGCTCTTTTTTCTTTATTAGTTTGAGCTTTAGTAATTTCTTCATCGCTTGAACCTCCTTTCTAAATCGCTAAAGGGGAAAATGATATAAGTTGGTCTTCCATGGGGGCATATACTGGGGTTTTCACAATTGAGGAGTTCTTCTATTAGCTTTTTCATTTCCTCTTTCTCCAGCCTATCGCCTGCTTTTATGGCTAATTTACAAGATGTAGTGGCGGCGATCTCCTCCAAACCTATCTTTGCTTCCCTTTCTGGGGTTTCTGTGAGTTCATCAATTATATCCCGCACCACTTCTTCAATGTTCTTTCCCTCAAGCTCTCCTGGTGCCGACCTCACGATTATTGACTGTTTTCCAAACAGTTCCACCTGGAAGCCAAGTTCTTCAAATAGAGGAAGCCACTGGGAAACCAGTCTGAACTGCGCTGGTGAAAGATGAAGGATTAGGGGAAAGACAGCTTCCTGCGAGGATTCCCTTATGCTTAATTTCTTTCTCTTAAGCAGTTTCTCGAAGATTATCCTTTCGTGAGCGGCATGCTGGTCAACGAGCATTAGTTCATTCTGCCATTCAACTACGATATAGGTTTTCGCAATATGTCCCAATATCCTTGGGTAAACTTCGGTCTTTTCCTCAAAAGGTAAAGTAGGGGTTTCTGCCTCCGTTTCTTCCATTTCAGGATATCCCTTGGTTGTTTTAGACGAGGGAATAGAGGTTTTGTATTGCCTATTTGGAAGGGAGAAGGTGGTGGAGACTGGCTGAGAGATGGCTTTAGCGATTGCGTTTCTGAGAAATGAGAAAATCTCCTTTTCCCTGACGAACTTAACCTCTAACTTCATCGGATGCACATTGACATCCACGAGATATGGAGGAATATCAACGAAGAGAACGCAGATTGGATAACGACCACTTGGCACGGCACTTATCATCGCTTCATCAATAGCGATATTTAACAGGCGCGACCTGACAAATCTGCGATTGACGAAGAAATACTCCTCTTGCCTTGTAGCTCGGCTTATAGGGGGACGGCTAATGAAACCATAAATCCTTACTTCTCCTTCTTCTGCCTCTACAGGAAGCATCTGAGAAGCAATCTCCTCTCCCATAATGGAGGCTATCGCTTCCAGGAGGTCATCGGTTGATATGTGATTGAAGATTTCTCTATCTGCCGAAAGGGCGCGGAAAGAGACATCGTGGTGGGAAAGGGCAAATCGTTGAAGCCAGGAAAGGATGTAGGCAAGTTCTGTCTGGGGTGAGCGGAGAAATTTGAGACGAGCAGGCGTGTTGAAGAAAAGGTTTTCCACGATAACCGTCGTTCCTTGAGGAAGTCCGATTTCCCTCATTTCCCTTATGATACCCGCTTCCACTTTTATCTCAACGCCTGAGGCATCTTCCTGGCTTTTGGTCAAAAGCCTCATCTGGGAGACCGCGGCGATGGATGGAAGTGCTTCTCCCCTGAATCCGAGGGTGGTTATATTGTAGAGGTCTTCTGCAGAATGTATCTTTGAAGTTGAGTGTTTCTGCAAGGCGAGAACGGCATCTTCCTTGCTCATACCTATGCCATCATCAACTACGCGGATAAGTTTCCTCCCTCCTTCAACTATCTCCACGAGGATGTGTTTTGCCTCAGCATCAAGAGAGTTCTCTACCAGCTCTTTAACCACAGAAGCTGGTCTTTCAATAACCTCGCCTGCTGCTATTTTACCTATTGTTTCCTCATCAAGTATTATTACTCTGCCCATTCTTCCTCAAGTCTTGCCAGTTCATCCCTCTCAAAGTAGGGAAGGGGGATGAGTGAGCCATTCCGCATAAGCTTTAAGCCGAAATCCTTGCTTTTTACTTCCCCTATAGCCCAACACTTGATTCCCTTTTTCTCCAACTCATATTTAGCCATTTCTACTTTATCCGCTGAAATCGTGAAGAGCAAAGCTCCCGATGCAATGAGCCCAAGTGGATTCAACCCTAATTTCTCACATATCAATTTACATTCGGGCAATATGGGGATGGAATCCTCATAAATCAACGCCCCTTTATCATTGGAGATAGAAAACTCGTAAATCGCTGTTGCCAGACCACCTTCAGTTGGGTCGTGCATAGATGTAACCAAATCCCTGATGGCGAGTGCTTCTTCAACCACGGATATTCCTGGCTCGTTTATGAAGTTTTTTGCTCTATCCAGAACATCTTTTTCTATTCCAAGGGAAATTAGAAGGTCGGGAAATTCCCTCGCTAAAATGGCGGTTCCTTCAATGGCGATGCCCTTTGTCAAACAAATCAGGTCCCCTTCTTGTGCTAAAGGACGGATAACCCTATCCGTCTCCCCAAGCATAGTCCCAATAGATATTGGGCGTTCCAAACCTGGCGCTATCTCCGTATGCCCGCCGATGACTGTTATTGAAAGTTTTCTGCAGGCTTCCTCTATTTGCTGCATAATTTTAAGGGGGAGCTCGGAGGAACAATTCATAGGTAGAAGTAGGGTCACGAGCAGATAACGAGGTGACGCACCCATAACCGCTATATCGTTAGCGTTAACCATCACGGTATACCAGCCGATAAGATCGCTCGTGAATGTGATAGGGTCGCTCGTGACTACGAGAAGCTTACCATCCCAGGAAACGACGGCGGAATCAACACCGATTCCGGGTCCTATTATTAGTTTATCATCTTTCCTCTCTTCTATAATTTTGAGGAGTTTCTCTAAAAGCTGGTGAGGTAGCTTCCCGCAAGCGAGTTTTTCACCCGACAATCTATCACCTCTGTAAGGCTTTGCCCTCTGTTGGAATGGCAGGGGCGTAGGCTATTCTGACCTTCTGCATTTCCTTAATATTTTGGGCTCCGCAGGAGCTCATTGAAAGCTTTAATGCACCAATGAGGTTCATTGTCCCATCGTCCCTTTTCGCTTCACCGAGGAGGATTTCCTTTAGAGTTCCCAATATTCCCACATATATCCTCGTCCCACGGGGAAGAAGAGGGTGGAAGGAAGCCATTCCCCAGTGGTAACCCTTTCCTGGAGCCTCCTCTGCTGAGGCGATGGGGGAACCAATCATAACGGCGTCCGCTCCACAGGCGATTGCTTTAGCTATATCGCTACCTCTTCTCATTCCGCCATCGGCTATAACCGGCACATACCTTCCGGTTCTGCGGAAATAATCATCCCTTGCCGCTGATGCGTCGGCAATGGCTGTGACCTGGGGAACACCGATTCCAAGAACCTGGCGAGTTGTACAGGCGGCTCCTGGACCTACTCCGACAAGAACCGCACTCGCGCCAGCTTCCATAAGCTCAAGTGCGCCCTCATAGGTTACGCAATTGCCGATGATGATGGGAATGGGTGATTTCTCGCAGAAATTAGGGATATCAAGTTTATATTTTGAAGACTTATGCCTTACAGTTGTAAGGGTGGATTGCAAGACGAAAATATCTAATCCAGCTTTCAAGCAGATAGGGAAAAATCTTTCAGCATTGGCAGGGGTTACGGAAGCTGCAGCGATAACGCCCTCCGCTTTGATTTGTTTAATCCTTTTCTCTATAAGTTCTTCCTTTATCGGTTCTCTGTAAACCTCTTTTATCACATCAATGACTTTTTCCTTGGGAGCCGTAATGATTTTTTCTATTGCTTCCTCGGGATTCTCGTATCTCGTCTGGACCCCTTCAAGATTCAAAACAGCTAATCCTCCCAGTTTCCCAAGGATTGAGCAGATTCTTACATCTACAGCTCCATCCATCGCCGAGGCGAGAACCGGCAAAGGAAAAGTGTATTCTCCTAACTGAAAACTAACATCTACTTCGTCAACATCAACGGTTTCCTCGGAAGGGATAAGTGATATCTCGTCAAGACCGAAAGTCCAATAAGCCTTGCGGTTTCTTCCTATTTCTATTTCCACTGGAAGTACCTCCTTTCAAGTAGTATGTATATTTACCATAATAAAGGACATCTGTCAATTACTTAAAACGAATATATAATTAATTAATGATTTGATATTTGTAAAATTCAAGTAATGGCTAATATGAAAAGGATAATTATTTTCCTCTTTCTATTATTTAGTTATACACTTTTTGCTCGTAAGGCAGTAATTGTATCACTCCCAGGAATAACGCCTGAGGAGCTTTACAATAGTCAATATAAGAACATATTATTTGTAGCTGAGAGGGGAGCAGTAGGGCTCGCGAATTGTCGGTTATACAAAAAATATCCTTCGGAATCGGCATATTTAGCAATGGGAACGGCAAGGATGATTAAGGGTGGGGAAGAAGCGCGTCTTTGCTTTGGAGCGGATGAATTCTATAAGGGAACAAAAGCTGATATACAGTTTGAAAGGCTTTGGGGTGTCTCCCCACCTCCAGATGCTCTTTTACATATAGGTTTTCCTTCACTTGTGGAGGCAAATCAAAGTTTAAAAGGGAAAACTGATTATCATCTTTTAGGAGATTTATTGGTTGAAAAAGGGATAAAAACGATACTTTTGGGAAACGGGGATATTTTAGGAGAACCTCACAGGGAGGCAAGTTTAGCCTTGGTTGATTCTCGGGGAATTGTAAAGGGAGGAGATGTAAGCGATAAACTGTTGGTGCTGGACCCTTGCTTCCCCGGTGGGGTGCGGACGAATTTCTCTGCTTTAAAGGATGCTTTGAGAAAATATTTGCAGTTAGATAATATAGTGCTCATCATTGAGACGGGTGACTCTTTGAGGATAGACCTCCAATATCCTTATTTAAACGAGAATAGAAGGGAAACCTTAATAGGTGAGTTTCTCAGTAGGGTAGACGATATGGTTGGATTTATCCTTCATTATTTGAGCGATGAAGATTTATTCATTATAACGGCACCTTATCCTGGGCGATGGGCACTAAAGGAAGGGAGAAATTTATCGCCAGTAATAGCGATGGGGAACGGGTTAAAGGGGTTGCTTACCTCCGGGACAACAAAAACATTGGGGGTAGTTTCCCATTATGATTTCTCTCCCACGATAGCCTCTTTTTTTGGCGGACCTAAACGTCTTTTTTTGGGAAAAACATTTTATTCTAAATCTATTGATGAACCAATTAAAACTATCCTGCGTATTAGGGAGCGGAGTTGGAGAAGCTGGACAATACACAAAATTATAAGTGCTCATATTGTAGCCCTTACCCTTACTTTCCTTTTGCTCGGTTTCATTTTACCTTTACTTAACCCCTTTTATCGCTTATTAATTTTGATCCCCCTGCTTTTCCCCTTTGCCCTTCTCTTGCTTGCGCCTTTATCCCTTACTGAGTTACCCCTTATATTTTCCTTGAGCATCCTAACCATTCTTCTGTTTTTTATCTGTTCTTTCTATCCCTCAAAGTCTCTTCTTTATATAACAATAGCTACAATCGTTTTTCTTAGTTTTGATTTATTACACGGAAGCCAGCTTATGGCTTCTTCTGGGATAGGGCACTCCGTTGAGGAAGGGGCGAGATATTACGGTATTGGAAACGAGTTTATGGGACTGCTTGTTGGTTATCTACTGGTTCTTTTATACCATTATGGAAACAATTTCCTTCAGCGTTTCCTTTGGCTCATCTATGCCATTCTCGTCGGTGCTCCATGGTGGGGTGCTAATTGGGGTGGATTGATTACCCTTTTAGCTGGTTTTATTTATCTTTCAATCAACCATTTAAGACACAGGGGTAGGGTGAAGCTCTACTTGGTCGCTATCTTTATAATGATGGTGTGCTTGCCCGTCATTTTTGATACACTAACTCGCGGCACACATATTGGTTTGGCTTTCCGAAACCTCCTTTTGGGGAAAGCTGATATTCTATTTGAAATAGTCCAGAGAAAGATAATGACAAATGTAAGACTCCTTCGCTATAGCGATTGGACTGTTACTCTCATAGGCGAGTGCATTTTGCTATTTCTTTATTATATATTGAGGTTTTACTTAGCTAAAAAAGATAGCTCGTTGTGGCTGAAGACGGTTTTAATATGCACAATAGTGGCATTTATTTTTAATGACTCAGGAGTTGTAGCGAGTGTTTTTCTTTTAATGCCCGTGATTGCAGTAATTTTGATTGAGGAAGTGCCAGTTGAGTTAGCAAGAAAATGGATGGCGGGAAGAGAGGGAAAATCCGAAAGAAAAATAGCATTAACAGATAAATGAAAGAAGAGCTCTCACCTGTTGCGGATTCCTAAAGGAAGTGAGTATTCAAAGCATTTTAATATATTTGGTTTATAAATTCTTTCAGAAGCCGTTGTCTTATATTCCCAGCAATTGTCTGAGCGTAGGTTAAGGGGTCCTTGCCTTTATCGGGAAGTATATCGGTGGTAATTTCTATCAGGACTTTATTCCTTGCTACTACTGCTGGATTCCCATTTGGCAATAATTTGGCACTTACTTCCCAAACGCGAAGGTTCTGGTCCAACAATTGGTCCAAATTCTCAGCTAATATTTCGCCTGCTCGTTTGCCGTTTTCTCCTGTGAACTGGGCAATTAGTTGGTCGTCAATATATACAGCAGTGACATCCACCCCTTGGGGGCGAACAGATAGCTTGTACAAACCAGCTGCCTTCCGTTCATTGAATTCGCTTCCCGTGCTGCGGAGGAAGGTAAGCAAGTTAGCGGTTCTTTCTTTGGCATATGGGTGAGTTTGTAAAATGCCAAGTTCTTGTTTAACTCCTCTTTCCTCCATTCTCGCTAATCTTTGGAGGAAAGTTAATATGCCTGCGGGATTATATTTTTTCGATAAAATCAGGTATCTTGCGCCAGCTAAATCCGCATCTTCTTCAAGAGCTTGCCCGTAGCTATGCATTTTGGCTATCTCCACGAGCTGAAGACCCAAATAGATGTTTTCCAAATCGCTTCCTTGTGTGCCAAGGAGAGCCGCTAAAAGAAATGGTGCCAATTGTCTTTCCGTTTTAGCTTGTTGCTCGGCAAGCTTGATGAAATGATGCCTTGCGGCGTGGGCAATCTCGTGTGCTATTACTCCCGCCAATTCGTCGTCGGTTCTTACAAAATTTAGTAGCCCGGTGGTTATGTAAATAAAACCACCGGGCAGAGTAAAAGCGTTCACTTCATCGGAGACGACCACCTTGAACGTCCAAGGTAGCGATGGGTCTTCCGAGACAGCGGCTATCGTTTTGCCTATTTTGTCTACCTTATCCAAAAGGTCTTTATCGTCGCTTAACTTGTATTCTTTCTCTACCTCAGCTGCCGCTTCTCTACCAATTTGTATCTCTTCCTCTCTCGTTAGAGGATAAGCAAGGAAGGGAACCAGCAGAAGGGCAAATAATAGCAACCAACATAACTTCCTCACATCGCATCACTGTCCATTATCTATTTGCTTCTACTATTTTTAGACGAAAAACTGCAGGTTTTGTTTCTTATAGGTCGTAATTTATCTCAACCCATCTTCCTTCTCTGGCACTCTTGAGAACAGCTTCAACCATAAGTATCTCGTAGTGTCCATCCAAGAAAGTTGGGAAGTCGCAAGGGTCCTGGTTTGGGTTCTTCCCTTCGGCGATGAATCTGTAGACATTACGCAGGAAGTTCTTCAACCCGTCAGGATAGCCCTCAGGATGTCCGCCTGGATAGTGGCAATAGTCTTTTGCTTCTTTATGAAGCAAAGATGGGTCGCGCATCAAGATCTGATTGGGGGCTTCCCTCCTGCCAATCCACAGCCTTTCCGGGTCTTCCTGGTCCCAGACGAGGGCGCACTTTGAACCCGTTATCTCTATATACAATCTGTTTTTCCTTCCCGCGAATACCTGGCAGACGGTGAAGACTCCTACAGCTCCTCCCTCGAAATGGATGAGAACCGTCGCATAGTCCTCCGTCTTCACAGGAACTTCTTCGTAATCCTCTGGAGTAAGCTCTTTGCCCGCGTAGGTTTCTATCGGCTTCTTGGGTTTCTTTCTCGTCTTATGGATTATAGCCATATCGGCAAATACTTCTTTGATACGCAAGCCGCTTATAAACTGTGCGGTATCGCACCAGTGTGTGCCTATGTCAGCTACTGCTCGGGACTCACCCCCAAGCTCGGGCTCAATCCTCCAGTTATAATCCGTATCAAGATAAAGCCAATCCTGTTCATAAGTGCCGAATATGCCATATATCTTACCCACTTCGCCCTTCTCGACCATTGCTTTCGCTTGTTGGACGAGGGGATAATGGCGGTAATTGAAGTCAACCGCGTTTACCAATCCTTTTTCCCTTGCCAGCAGGACAAGCTCCCTTGATTCCTTGGAGTTCATCGCAAGCGGTTTCTCGGAAATAACATGCTTTCCCATAGAAAGGCAAACCTTGCTTATCTCGTAATGCAGGGAGTTAGGGGTGCAGTTATGAATTACCTCTATTTCCTTCTCCTTTTCCAACATCTCCTCGTAACTTCCATAATATCGTGGAATATTCAATGCCTTAGCCTTTCTTTCCGCCGTCTCCAGGTCCACCTCGGCAAGGGCAACGATATCAACGAATCCGAGACGCCTGGCTGCCTCAATATGGGCTGGTCCGATGAAGCCTGTTCCAATAATTCCAGCTTTTATCGTCCGCATACTTCTCTCCTCCTTTCTAAAGAACTAATAGGGCATATAGCTTACCGATTTAGCAATGAGAGTCAAAGCGATGCAAATCATACTGACCAAGCCAAACCCACACCCATAACCTGCAGCTAAAACCGGGGTATAAGCGCGCCATCTATGTTCTCCAAATCTTTTTGAGAAGTAATATCTGCCAAGCAACGCGCCGATAAAGATAACAAGGGTGTTTGCAGGGAGACCGGTTACGCCGCCAACAAAGCCATAGAATAGCATTGGAGGGAGACCGAAATAGTTCATAAGAATATAAATAAGTAACCCTATTCCAAAGCTTGCCCCAATTACTTTGAACTTAAGTGCTTTCAAGAGCCAGGCTTGCTCAGGGGAAAGGTTGGCGGTCATAATTAAAGCGCTGTTCATAGCGTTGAGAGGCCACATTTTCTGGGCATAAGGATAGGCTGGGTCAGGGATAGGGCGTAGTTTCCAAATGTATTGCCAGTAAAGGAAGGAGAAGCCGAGAATTACAAAGAACATAAGGGCTTCGGCTTTAAGTATACTTGTGAATTTGGTTCCGGTTAACTCCACTTCCCGGAAGAACTGGGCGGTGCCACCGTAATCGGCAAGTGGAATTGGAGCGAACCAGATATCCACATTCTTATATCCGCTCAGTATAATTGTGGCTTCTTTAAGGTAAGGTATGCCGGGAAAGAAGCCACCGAAACCAATCATTCTTGCCGAAATGTATGAGTTCAAAGGTGTCCAGATGAAGGCGAAGAAGACGAGTATCCATAAGGGAAACTTGGGAACGAGTTTATGGCAGATGATTACTGAGGCGAGTGTGGCAAAGAACCACATTCCCAATGCAAGGCTTATAGGAAAGTCACCTCGTCCTGGTGGTGGCGCAAGGCTTCCTCTGCCTCTTCCCCCGTATTGTTTTCTTGCCGTGGCGAGTAGTTTGCCCATACTATAGAATCCGATTATAGCTACGGCACCTGCGAAGCCAGCGCCAACGCTTATCCAGACATCAAATGATGTAGCGAATTGGGTGTAGATTATCGTCATCCCTGGGCGCCAGGTGGGTATATAACCCATATGATAAAGGACTGGATTGGCGATGCCCTGGCAAAGAACCGAGCCGATGAGGTTACCTAAGACAATTGGGAAAGGAAGGACGAAACCCGTTATCAAAAGCCCAAGGTCGCCCACCAGCCCAATTGGGGCTGAAGGGAGAAAGGACTCGGTTGTGGGGGTGAGGTCAATATAGGGAATCGGGATAAGCTGAAGGGGTTTGACCATAAAGGCGCTTGAGATAGCCGGTATACCTACATAGAAAAACCCCCATATCAAGCCGAGAACCGCTCCTACGGAGAAGACCTGCCAGCGCCAGGTTTCCTCTTTCCTACCAACTTCTGCAAGGGCTGTAGCACCAGCAGCTGCTATGGGAGCGAGTGGGAAGGGGAGCCGTTCTATATCGGAGGTAAGACGGAATAGACTGTAGCCCATACCAATCCAGGTCAGACGTCCTATTACCTGGTAGGCAAGCAAAAGGTAAAGGGGAACAAGCCAGGCAGAATCCAGGAAGGTGCGATTGATTATTGCTGGACTTCCGGGTGGAGGGACGACCCAGGTAGGAATCTTGCCGTAGATACCAAATTGTTTAGCAGCGGTAGAATTGGCGAAGTACTGGTTCCAAATCCACCAAGCGAATGGACCACCAGCGAGAGCTGTTCCGACCATTCCGGCCAAGCCACCGGCGACATAGTAGAGCAGGTAGAGCTCCTGCTTCTTAAGTGGAATGAATGAGCGCCTTGCAACCTCGTTGAAAACGATAATGGTCATCCATTGAGCGGCAGCTCCGACAGCTGTTCCTGCTACTAATCCCACATATATGGCAGCGGGCATAATAACTATACCCACGAAGAAAGTCCCTAATACCGTTTTCCATGTAAAACCCTCTTCGAATTGTCTAACTTCTCCTACCGCTTCAGGGATTTCTTCTCTCGTTACTTCCAAGCCTTTGCACCTCCTTTTAAGCGAGTTCGGCTATTTCTTCGGACATCTTCACATACCTTTCCCTATCGGCGACGCTTATCGTGCGCCAGATAAGGAATTGTTTTCTAATTGTATTGAGGAACCGGCGGTTGACTCTCTTCCAGTTGGCAACATCGCCGCTTTCCCTCTTTATCACCATCTTTATGTCGTAAACATCTTTGATAGTCGTTGGGTCAATGATCATACTCACCCTCTGGCTAACACCGAGGTCGAAGGGTGCGAGCCAGGTCATAAAATCAATCTGGTAGCCCTTCATATCGTATTTGACAAAAGTATGAGCTTTAACATCCGCGGTTACGAAATCACCTACCGAATATTCCTCGTAAGCTTCAAGCCATTCTTTCAAGAAACCAGCTAAACCGCGGGATTGCTCACCAGTAACGGAGAAGGGCAGGGTAATGTTCCAGACATCACCTTCTGGTTCGGGTAATGTCCAGGTTCTCTCGAGTGCCGGGGTGGCAACCTCGGAAGCTTTTCTTGCGGGGTAGATTGTAGAGAGAAGTGTCACAGCAACAACGACGAAGGTGGCAAGAACAGCGGACATTGAGGAGAAGTTGAGGTAGAGGTGACCAATCTTTCCGGTTGCTATCAAGATTTTCACGACCGTTTGTCCCACAATGTAACCGGCTATGGCACCGATGACGGCGTATACCAATGCTTCAGCGAAGAAAAGCATAGCAATGTGGTTAGGAGCTAAGCCCAGCGAAGCGAATATCCTTATCTCCCTGACCCTTTCATATACAGCTGCCAACATCGTATCCAAGACGATGAGAACAGCTATGAGGATTATAATAGCAAGCTCTGTCCAACCGACGGGTGCAGAAATTGCCAGGGTGGAGTAGCGGGAGATTTTGTTGCCCTCACCTGCGTACATATTTAAAGCTAAGCGAGGCATCAGGTCGCCGAGAACCCTCTTGACTTCTTCAGCGGAAACGAGGTCAATAGCAACGGAGCGAAGGGTCCCGCCCATATTAAGTAGGGTTTGGTAGGGAATGATTGCAACGGCATCGGGTTCAAGATGGATGTATTCTCTAAAACCAGCTTGCTGGCTGGTTTGCCCTTGCTGCTGTTGTTTCTGCATCGCTACGAAGTCAACGGGAGTGATAGGTTCGTTATCCAGGTCTTTTATTTTCTTGAATTTATTATTATCTAAAATACCTATAACCGTGAATTTCACTCCACCGATGAGTATTTGGGCTTTGCCAACATCGGTTACCTTTATCTTCAGCTTCTTCGCCACTCCTTCGGGAATAATACACACATTCGTATCTTTAGCCTCTATCCATCTCCCTGCTTTTAGCGCTTTTTGTGGTCTGGTTATACTTGATTCCTCGGGTCCGAGCCCCATTAAAGCTTTGACATCATATGTGTCCGACGGATTAGCTGCGGAAACGAGCGTAACGAAGGATTGCTCATCCCAGGCGGAGGTGTAGAACCAGATACGAGGAGATACTTTATAGCCCCTGGATGTGAACTCGTCGTGCAATAACCTATAGGCAACCTCCTGTAATTCGCTCCACATAGGAGTTCTCAGCATAACTCCTTGATATGCAGGCACGCCCTTGCCTGGTACCTTATTGAAGCGCATCACCGGCTTCACGGAAGTGAAAGCAAGCACGGCAAATGTCAGAACTATCAAGGTAATACAGGTCAACGCTGTTCTCGCTTTTCTTCGTCTCATATTGGAGATGCCAAGTGATAGAGCCGAGGCAGCAATTGAGAACCTACCGATATCCACTCTGTGAACACCAGTGAGGGAACGATGTAGGAGTTTCAATTGCTCTTGGAACTTACCCACGACTACAGCTGCGACCGCCCCAGCCATAGCAAGCATCACGAAGGAAAGGAGGATGACGAGCGGGTTGAGGGCGATTTCAAAGGCAGGATGGAGGTAACGGAAAAGGACGAAGGTTGCAAGGAATATCCCACCCAAGCCAGCGAGTTGCTGAATGAGAGTCGGAAAGGCGAATAGCAATCTCTCAAGGAAGAAAGCGAATGGAATGACTATCGCCATATAGAAGATTACGCCCCTTACTACATCATCTCCCGTGCTCCTTACTACGGGGTAAGCCCTAGTCTCATAGCCCCAAGCACTTCTCGCGTGAGCGTAAAACCGACTATAATTAAGTTGAGCTAATTCTTTTTCCGCTCTGTCCAATTCTTCCTTTGCCCTTCTGTGAAGGTCTTCCAACACATCATTTATGATGCGGAAACGGCGGAGCTTGGACATACGGTATTCATCCCAGATCCACATATCCTTAGCAACTTTATAAGGGGTAAAGTAGAGAGTCCCTGAACCTTTAACCTCATAGCCATCGCCCTTGGGGTTTTTCGGAGTTGCGTGGAGAAGGAGGAACCTTATCGCCGCTGGACCGGCGCCCATTATAACCTTAATTCGGCTACCTGGCTCAGCAAATATAACGGCGCAGTCATCCACATGAGGCATCCAAGCTTCTGGTAAGCTTATCGCCTGTCCATACATCCTGGGTGTACCGTCAGTTATCCCATCAAGAATGGCAATATTTGTAAGGATTGCCAATCCCTGAGGGTCAACGAGGTCAAATATTGAAAGGGAAGCACAGCGGAAAGCAACGACGGTCACATACTTCTTCCCAACAGTCATCATCGCATCCACTGGGTAAGCCTCCGCACCCATTGCACCTAAGTCGGGTGCATAGATGATTTCTCCGGTTTTATCATCTAATTTATAAGCATTTACTGTTGCCGGTCTACGCCATCCTATTGCCGTTATGGTAGCTACTCCATTGAATTCAAATTTACCATCTTTGTCCGTCATCTCTATCATATGTCCCCTCACACCCATCATACTCTTATTCCAATGTTTGAGGATAACTATTGAATTGGGAATTGGGACATCCGGTATGAAGCTTTTCCTGGGGTCGAAATAGACAACTCTACCTGCTAATGTGCCGAACCCGTTCATCAAGCCCAAGCGTTCTATCTTTGATGGTTCAGTTATCGGGAAGCGAAGTGCGGTGGTCGTCCCTTTACGCGGTGGGTCATTGAAAATATGATGGTATAGGCAAGCAAGTAGCTTTACCTGTCTCATAAGATTGGGGAAGTTCATCCTATCAACTGTATCAAAGGGAGTATCAACGAGGGAACGGGAATCGTTTATTGTGAAGAAAGAAACGCCATAGCCGCCCATCATAGTAAAAAGCTCAGCATCAAGGGCGGCTTTTCCAGGAATGAAGGTTCTCCAAGGCTTACCCGCTATTGGATTAATACCATCAGCGAAAATAAGCTCGGGCTTAATCTTCATAAATTCCGCTACCCTCTCTGCATTCTCTCTACATACCCTCGCAATATCGGAGAAATCCCTCTGGCGGTCTTCCCTTATCTCGTAGAACATAGATTTGTAGAATATTCCGATAGCTTGTGATTGGCTTGAGAGGTCCAATCCCGTGAAGAGGTAAACCTTCTTTATCTCTCGCGGCTTGTATCCGGTATGGAAGACACGTGCAAAGAATCCTTTTATCTTCTCCATAGGACCGAGCTTTTCATATTCCTTGAAGTGCTTTGTAAAGTAAGCCCTTATCCCGCTAAGCGCCTCAAAGTGCCCGGAAGTGGCGATGAAAAGAACCGACCTCTTTGGTGGTCTTTCTTTGAAAATGCGAGCTATTTCCAGGAGAGCGGCGATGCCGGAAGCACTTTCCGCTCCCGGAGCCAGAGAAGGAGCGATGGAGATGGAATCGAAGAATGATTCCACGATTATCAGTTGGTTTTTCAATTTCTCATCCGTACCGGGCAAAAAACCAATGACATTGTAACCCTTTTTCAATTCCCAAGGCATGGAGCATTTCACAATCGCTTCAACCGATGGGTCTTCGGACATAATCTTCCTTAAGACCTGGGCATCTTCCTTGCGAACCCAGAAGCGAGCTATATCAATGGGTATTGAAATGAATTTTGCCTCTGCTTCGCCTCTCATAGTTATATCGGGTTCCTCAAAGAGAACAACTTTTACACCCAAACGAGGGGCATTTAACCAACGGACTCCACAGTTGAATTTCAAAAGGGCGATTGAACCTTCTACTTTCTTTCCATCAAAAAATTGGAGATGACCGTCACCAGCATAGATCAGAGGTCCTCTTACACCTTCAGGGGGAAGGGAAGGAGTCCTTATAGCGTTAGGCCAGAGGGGGTAAATCCTCATCTTAATATTGCGGGAGGGAATCTCCAGGGTAGCTCCCCTATCATAGGGGGTGGGAATTGTAAATTCCTCCATAACGACATCTTGGAGACCCAGCTCTTCAAATCTCTGTTTCACGAATTTTGCTGCTTCATCGCAACCGGGGTAGCCTGTGACGCGGCTTGGGAAGGAGGAAAGCTTCGTAATTACATCCCTGATGTTTTCCTCCTTTACAGCTGAGGTCAGCTCCCCGTAAAGCTTCCGCAATTCGGGGGTCAATTTCACCTTTTCCTGTCCTCGCAAAAGAGAGATAGACAGGAAAGCAACCATTACTATAAGTAACGATTTTTTCATCTCGGGGTCCCTTCCTTTTGCCCAAGAATTTTATTCATTAGATTAGGATAAGACAAGGAAATACATTTGTCAATATATGAAAAGTTTAGTAAAAAAGATTTTGTAAGTCAATGTTGCGCTATTTCTAAAATAATGAGGATGCTTGCCTCAATTCCGGAAGAAGTATACTCCCTTGAGAGCAAACGTGCAATAATAAAAGCGAATGCCAGCAGTTAAAGAAAACAACGAAACAAATAGAAAACGACCGGGGGAAGGGTATAGATTTTAGGCGTTCTTGTCCAAATAGCAACACTGATAATATTTCTTTACGCCAAACAAAAAGATGTGTTATTATAACATTTGACACAGCCGAAATAGCTCTGTAAAATAATAGCGAAAATAACCAATGGAAAAGGAAAGCGCTTTAAGACAAGAAATAATAGAAGTTGGCAGACGGCTCTGGCAGAAGGGTTTCGTCGCAGCCAACGATGGAAACATCACTTGCCGGTTGGACGATAATTTTGTCCTCACAACCCCCACCGGTGTCTCAAAGGGGTTTATGACTCCTGATATGATAGTGAAAGTGGATATGGACGGAAACGCCACCGAGGGTTATCTGAAGCCATCATCGGAGATATTTGTCCATCTGATGATTTACAAGGAGCGTCCCGATGTGAAAGCTGTTCTTCACGCCCACCCTCCTTTCGCAACTGCCTTCGCTGTGGCAGGAATTTCCCTTGAACATCCAATCCTTCCCGAAGCAATTCTTCATCTTGACGGAGTTCCTCTTTCTCCCTATGGAACGCCGGGCACTCCCGAGCTTGTTGAGGCAATAAGACCATATATAAAAAACAGAAACGCGGTTCTTCTTGAAAACCACGGTGCCTTTACGGTTGGTGATAGCCCCATTCAGGCTTATTACCGGATGGAGACGCTGGAGCATTATGCAAAGATATCGCTACTTGCTCGCCTCTTGGGAAGGGAGAGGGTTCTTACTACTGAAGAGGTGTTAAAACTTTTGCAATCCCGCAATAGGGTCTCTTCAAATCCTATCTGCGAGGATTGTGGTCTCTGTGCTCTGGGAAATATAGATATGCAGAAACTGGTTGATAGGATAACAAGGAAAGTTCTGGAGGAATTGAACAAGGATGGAGTCAATAGGTCTGATAGAGGTTAAGGGTTTGACCGCTGGATTGACTGCGGCTGATGCGGCTTGTAAAGCTGCTTCTGTCCGATTAATTGGATATGAGCTCGCGAAAGGTGGTGGTGGGATGCTCGTGATTAAACTTGCTGGAGATGTGGCGGCGGTTCAGGCCGCGGTGGAAGCTGGAGTGGCTGAGGCGAAAAAGGTAGGTGAAGTTGTGTCATTTCATATTATACCTCGCCCGGTGGAGAGCCTCGTTTTCCTAATAGAAAGTAGGGAAACCGTAGGCTCTGAAAGGCAGAAATTTCTTGAAATAGAATGAGAAAATACAAAAACAATTCAAAAATCCTTAAGGAGGTGATTTCGGGTGGCTGAAGCCCCCGCTGTGAGAATGGAAGCATTAGGAATGATTGAAACCCGAGGACTTGTAGGTGCGATTGAGGCTGCCGATGCAATGGTCAAGGCAGCTAATGTTGTCCTCGTGGGCTATGAGAAGGTTGGTTCAGCTTATGTGACCGTTATGGTGAGAGGAGATGTAGGTGCTGTCAGAGCTGCTGTTGATGCCGGAGCTGCAAATGCCAAGAAAGTAGGAGAGGTCATTTCCGTCCACATCATTGCCCGACCGCACGAGAGCCTGGAGAAGCTGTTGGAGAAGTTCAAGCTATAAAAGGAGATTCCCTTATCAAAAACTAAGGGAAGGAAGCCAGGGTGGATATAGACCGCCTTGTTCAACTTGTGGAGGCGGAGGTTCGTCGCCTCTTAACGAACCAGGAGGCGGTCCCGCCTCCTGTCCCTTCTTCCCAGGGAAAGCTGGTCCTGGTCATATCCCTCCACAATTCACCACCCCAAGATTTCCTCGATAAGCTGAGAAGGGAGGGAAAATCCCCTTTAATTTGGAGTAAAAACCAGGCGATAGATGCTTTTGAGGAAATCTGGCTGGTGAATGTCAAGTGGGCGGATGTGGCTAAAATATCCCTTGGACTATTTGATACCCCTCCGCTTGAGGCAGTTCTGAATCTTCTTCTACAGGGTAAAACCCCAATAGTTGAGCCTTTGACCATTCCTCCCCAATGCCCTCAAGCGCTGGCAGAGCTCCTGAGAAGCCACTGGGAGAAGATTCTCTCTCTCGGTATAAGAACCCCCCAAGCTTCTAAACCGGCGTCCTCACTCTCTCCTTCTCCACGCACGATAATAACTCAGGAGGACATCTGGGAGAGCAAAGAGAAGGGATTACAGGTTTTGGTAATTCCTCAGGGCTCGATCGTGACGGATATGGCACGTGAGTTGGCGGAGAGATTAGGAATCCAAATAAAGGAGGAGGAAGGAAATTGATAATAGCGAAGGTAATAGGTATGGTCGTCTCAACTCGCAAGGAAGAGGACCTTAAGGGTTTCAAACTCCTTGTAGTTCAGCCCCTTACCCCAGAGGGTAAGCAAAGAGGCGACCCGTTTGTTGCTGTTGATACTGTTGGAGCTGGTATCGGTGAGATGGTCGTTGTGGCTCTTGGGTCTCCTGCAAGATTGGCGGTTGATAACCCGGAGGCGCCAGTTGATGCCTCTATAGTGGGCATCATAGATTCCATTGATATTGGCAAATAAGAAGGAGGTAGTTGCCTATGGCTTTGGATGAGCAAAGAATAAGGGAAGTGGTTCAGAGAGTTATAAAGGAGCTATTTGAAGGGCAAGCATCTATTTCCCAGAGGAGCGCCCAGCCGGTTTCAAGGGTAGGGGATGATGGAATATTCCAGACACCAAATGAGGCTGTTGAGGCGGCGGCTGAGGCGCAGAAAAAACTCCTTGCCCTTGGTCTGGATAAGAGGCGGCAGATTATAGAAGCTATCCGTCAAGCTGCCCTGAAGAACGCCCGTCGCCTTGCCGAGATGGCTAGGGAGGAAACCAAGATGGGGAAAGTGGAACACAAGGTGGCGAAAAACGAGGCAGCTGCCCTCCTAACCCCTGGAATGGAAGACCTGGAGCCGGAGATAATCGTTGGTCCAAAAGGTACTACTATCCAAGAGTATGTGCCCTTTGGTGTCATCCTCTCCATAACCCCTATGACCAATCCTACTTCTTTCGTTATCAGCCACGCTATTTTGATGATAGCTGGCGGTAACGCCGTTGTTATCTCTCCACACCCCCAGGCGAAGGAGTGCACGAAGGAAGCAATAAGGGTGATCAATCGTGCGATTGTGGAAGCGGGTGGACCTCCAAACCTCGTTACAGCGGTTGCCGAAAGCTCCATTGAAGTTGTTCAGGAGTTGATGAAGCATCCGAAAGTCGATATGGTAACGGCGGCAGGAGGTCCGGGAGTTTGTCAAGCAGCTCTTCAAAGTGGGAAGAAGGCAATCGTTGGGGGTCCTGGCAATCCACCGGTTTTGGTGGATGAGACCGCTGATATAGCCAAGGCAGCGGCAGATATAATTAAGGGGGCATCTTTCGATAATGATATCCTTTGTATAGGCGAGAAGGTTATCATCGCTGTGGATTCCATAGCCGATAACCTGATGCGCGAGCTGAAAAGGCAAGGAGCCTATGAAGCAAGAGGAGATGAAGCCGAGAGAATTATCAATCTGATAATTGCTGATGGCAAAATTAAGAGGGAAGTGGTGGGATTGGACGCGGGTGAAATCCTCCGTCGGGCGGGAATTATAACGCAAGAGGAACCCAAGATAATCGTTATAGAACTAAGCGATACAGACCATCCACTTGTTATGGAGGAACAACTCCTTCCTGTTCTCCCATTTGTTCGGGTAAGAAACTTTGAGGAAGGGTTGAGACTTGTTCAGAAAGCGGAACAAGGTTTCAAGCATACATCTATACTTCATTCTCGCAGTTTACCCAATATCCTTCGTTTCCGCCAGGAGATGCATACAAATTATTGCATAATCAACGGACCTTCCACAGCAGCGGTTGGCACGGATGGTGAAGGCTACCTCGCTATGACGGTTGCCTCCACAGGAGAGGGACCAACTCGTCCAAGGGATTTCTGTAGAAGGAGAAGGTTTATTTTAACCGGTGGCATTCTCTGATGGCGCTATCCGATGTTGCAAGGGAAGCTGGTATCGTTGGAGCTGGTGGAGCGGGTTTCCCTACCCATATAAAGTTATCATCCCAAGCAGAGTTCCTTATAGTTAACGGAGCTGAATGCGAGCCGCTCCTGAGGGTTGACCAACAAATCCTGCCCAGGGAGAAGTCCATATTTCTCAGGGGGTTGCAGGCGGCGATGGAAGCTGTGAGGGCGAAGAAGGGCATCGTTGCGCTGAAGGCAAAATACAAACAGGCTGTTGAAGCGTTGAAGGGCGGCGGTCCGCACGAGATTTTCATATTGGGAGATTTTTACCCTGCAGGAGATGAGCAGATACTTGTCTACGATGTAACCAAGAGAATCGTGCCGGAAGGTGGAATTCCTTTAGATGTTGGTTGCGTCGTCCTGAATGTTGAGACGGTTATAAACATTGGGAAAGCTATGGATGGTCAACCAGTGGTTGATAAATATGTCACAGTGGGCGGAGCTGTTCAGAAGCCAAGCACCTTCAAGCTTCCAGTTGGGACTCCTGTGAGGGATGCCCTGAAGCTCGCTGGAGGTCCAACCGTTGAGGAGTTCTTCATCGTAGAAGGTGGACCGAACACGGGCAAGTTGATCCCCTCGCTTGATTACCCAATCCAGAAAACTACCAAAGGTATCCTCGTTTTCCCCAAAACTCATCCTTTGTGGGGGAAGTTTTCGCCTGATTTAAGCGCTGTTCTCCGTAGGGCAGTATCAACCTGCTGTAACTGCAGGGAATGCACTGAATTGTGTCCCCGCTATCTCCTCGGACATTCTATGGAGCCCCACCTTTTAATGAAAGTACTTTCCTGGAGGCTCGCTGAGGAGGATAAATTGACGGAGGCTTACCTTTGTTGCGATTGTGGGTTGTGCGAGAATTATTCTTGCCCAATGGGACTTTCCCCCAGGAGAATAATCCAGGCACTAAAACAGAAGCTTAGCGAACATAAGATTCCCAACCCTCACAGAAATAAGCCTTCTTCAACCAGAGCCCTCTTTTCCGCCAAAAGGGTTCCCACGAGCAGGCTGATATCTCGCCTCGGACTCACTATCTACGATGTTCCAGCACCTCTAAGCGATGTAGATTATCAGCCGGAAGAGGTGATACTTCCTTTGAAACAGCATGCTGGAGCGCCAGCAAAGCCCGTTGTGAAAGTGGGGGACAAGGTGAAAAGAGGGGATTTGATAGCAGAGATACCGGAGGGAGCCCTTGGGGCGAGAATCCACGCTTCTATAGATGGGGTAATCAGCACTATAACTTCGCAGGAAATAAGGATTAGAAAAGAATGATAATAGTTGCTATGAAAAGAGCTTTGCTCTGGGAGAGAGTGGAGGGGAATAACATCAAGTGCCATCTATGTGAAAGGCATTGTCTCATAGAGGAGGGGAAAAGAGGGTTCTGCCGGATGAGGGTGAATAAAGATGGCGAGCTATTCACTCTTTCTTATGGAAATCTAAGCGCTATAGAATCGCGTCCTATAGAGATTAAGCCCTTTTATCATTTTTATCCTGGTACATCTTCTCTAACTATCTCAACATATTCTTGTAACTTTCCCTGCCCCTGGTGTCAGAACTGGCATCTTTCAAAAGAGGTTGTGGAGGAGACGAGGTTCATCTCACCCCAAGAGGTTATAAATATGGCTGTAGGCAAGGACCAGGGCATTTGTGTTTCCTTCAACGAGCCAACTCTTCTTTACGAATACTGTTTTGAGCTCTTCCCGCTTGCAAAGAAAGAAATGCTTTATACCTGTATCGTGTCCAATGGATATATGACGGTTGAAGCTCTGGAAGGTTTGAGAGAAGCGGGGTTGGATGCGATAAAAATAGATATCAAGGGTGTCCCAGAGAGTTACGAGAAATTCCTCAAAGCGGATGCATACATACCCTGGCGAAATGCTAAGATAGCCCGTGAACTCGGTATGCATCTTGAAATTGTCTCCCTTATGGTTAGCTCGGTGAATGATAGTGAAGAGGCTGTCAATTGGGTGATTGAGCAACATTTGAAATACGCTGGAGAATCCGTTCCTTTGCATTTTACTCGTTATTTCCCCGCCTATCATTTCCATGCCCCTCCTACGGATATAGAAAAGATGGAGTGGGCTTACAGGGAAGCCAAAAGAAAAGGGGTAAAATATGTTTATATTGGGAATATACCGGGGCATCGCTATGAGAACACATACTGTCCCTCCTGTGGGATGTGTCTCATCAGTCGCTATGTTTTCAGGGTTCTTTCAATTAAAATAAAGAATGGACGCTGTCCAAATTGTGGTGAGCCAATACCTGTTGTTATGCAGGAAGGAGGAGAGAGATGACACAGAATGCATTAGGAGTTATTGAATTCGTTTCCATAGCGAGGGGAGTTGAGGCGCTGGATTTGATGTTAAAATCGGCAAAGGTCAACCTTTATGTGGCTACGCCACTTTGCCCTGGCAAGTTCACCGTAGTAATCGGTGGAGATGTGGCAGAAGTTGAGACATCCTTGAATTCAGCTTTAGCCTTTGGTGAGGATAATGTTATTGATAAAATGATAATTGCTAACCTTCATCCTTCTGTCTTCCCTGCCCTCAATGCCACGACGGAATTTGAGATAGGGGAAGCTATAGGGATAATAGAGACCTGGTCTATATCCTCGGCTATCCTGGCTGCGGATGCTGCTGCCAAATCGGCGAATGTCCAGCTGATAGAGATAAGAGTAGCGAGGGGTTTAGGAGGAAAATCTTTCGTCACCCTGACAGGCAAGGTCTCCGCTGTGACATCAGCGGTTGAAGCGGGAGCAGCACAGGCAGCCAAAGAGGGCATTTTGGTGGGCACCTCTGTAATTGCTTCTCCCCATCCAGATATATGGGGGGTTTTGAGGTGAATGTTAGTTGAGGATGTGTATGCAAAGATACTGGATGTCATCAGGGATTTGGGGGGAGAAGCAACAAGCTATGACATAATTATGGAATTCAGAGCCCGCTACGGCGACGATTTTTCGGAGCTGGTGGAGCGCTATGGGTGTGAAGGAGGAAGGGGAAGTGGGAAAAGATATACTCCCTATGTGTATTTAGGTAAACAAATTAGCAATCTTGCGAAGAAGGGATGGCTTTTAGGAGTGGGATGGAAGGATGCTGATAAGGATACTTGGTCAGCACCCAAAACAAGAAGATGGAGATTAAATCCTCGTTTTTTGCGGATTTGAAGTTTATAAATCAGCCGAATAGCCCCTTTGCGAAGAAATAGGCACCGAGGAAAATCAGCAAGATGCCACCAATTTGTGTTATTAGAGAACTGTATCTCTCCAACTTCTTCTTTCCACTCACTGTCAGAGCACCAACAAGTAGATACCATACAAGGTCTGCAAGTTCATGCCCTATATAGAATACCAGCACGCCGAGAATCCCTCTCTGCCATCCCATTAAAAGGAAAGTGAAACCTATTGTTGCCCACCAGAGGAACCAGTAGGGATTTGACATAGTGGCTACAGCTCCAAGAACGAAAGAATGTCCTCGTTTCTCATTATCAGCATCCACCGAGCTTTCGCTTCTCCACATCCCATAGCCCAAATAGGCAAGACATAAACCTCCAACAACGCCTATCAAAGAAACAAGTAAATGATTATCCTTTATTGCATTTGCGGCCACAAGCAAAATGGACAGCATTAGAAGTTCAAGGAGCGCGTGTGCTCCCACAACTATGAATGGCGTTTTGATACCTTCTTTTAATGATTTAGCAATGGTCACAACCATAAGTGGACCGGGGCTAGCGGCTCCTACGAAGGCAACTGTGAAAGAAGCGAGGAAGATCTGATATAATGGGATTGAATTATTCATCTGAAGGGCACACCCTCACTCTTTTTAGGGAAACAGCTTTACCGCTCTCAGCGTCGATTTCCATAAAGAGTACGCAAACAACGGCAGGTCCTTCCGCTACTTCAAATTTCGTTGGGGTGCTATGAAGAAACCTGTGGAGGACCTGTTCTTTCTTGACACCTATTATTGAATTAATCGGACCAGTCATCCCTATATCGGTTATGAAGGCGGTTCCTCCCGGGAGAAGTCGCTCATCGGCTGTCTGGACATGCGTATGGGTGCCTATGACAGCGGAGACTTTTCCATCAAGGAAATTAGCGAGCGCTTCCTTCTCCGATGTTGCCTCAGCATGGAAATCAACTATGATTATAGGGGTTTCCTTTCTCATCTCCTCAACTATTCTTTCCCCTACGCTAAAAGGCGAATCCAATGGCTCCATAAAAATCCTTCCCATAAGATTTATGACCCCTATTTTGACCCCTTTTTTCGTGTTAAAGATGTTCGCTCCCCTCCCCGGTACTCCTGATGGATAGTTCGCTGGGCGAAGGATTCTTGGATCATTAGCGATGATTTCCACGCCTTCCTTTTTGCTCCAGGCGTGATTACCGAGAGTGAGGCAGTCTATCCCCCAAGAAAAAAATTCCTCAGCTACGCGGGGAGTCAAACCGAAACCACCGGCGGCATTTTCCGCGTTAAGGAGTAAAAAATCCTGCTCTTCAAAATTGCTCAGGAAATTAAACAGTGCTTTCCTTCCGCTTCTCCCCACTACTTCTCCCAAATGGGCGACTTTTATTGAAGCCATATCGCATCCTTTCCAAGGAGATAGGAGATATCATCAATAAAGTTAGCAGTTGGCTTCACTTTGAGTTTATCGCCAAGGGTGAAGCGGTGTTCCCCATCCTTCGTAATCAAATGAAGGATAACCTTCACATTTCCTTTATGGAAAATGAAGAGTTCCCTCAACCTCTGAAGTGTATTGCGATTGTTGTGTTCCCTGCTGACTTTGATATGAACTGTGGTATGATTTGATAATATCAAAGGTTCGCCCCTCGCAGATAGTGGGATTATGTCCTCTGCTATTATCTCCTTTTCCTCTTCCTCTCCGCCATTCTGTGTCGTTCTTCTCACCCTACCTCTGACCACGAGGATGCTATCTTTCTGAAGGAAGCGGGAGAATTCGTTATAGAGATTGGGGAAAACGACCACTCTGAAAGAACCGTGTTTATCTTCCATAGCAAGGGAAGCCATCCTCTCATTGGTTTTTTGGGTAATTAGAAGTTTTGTCCTTGTAATTATCCCAGCCAGGCAAACCGACTGACCCTCTTCCAAGTCCTCAAGAGTGGTTGATGGCAAAGGATTGTATCTTGCCAGTGCATCGCTTATTTGGGCAAGAGGATGATCGCTGAGATATACACCGATAAGGTCCTTCTCCATCGCCAGGAGCTTGTCTTGTGCATATTCTTCGCAGGAAGGTAGTTCTATCGTCAGCGGTGCTACCTCGCTTTCTCCAAAGAGACTTGACTGTCCAACTTTTGCTTCTGGTTGGAGGGCGTTGAGGATATTGGTTATGCCTGCCATAAGCTGTTGGCGTTTATATCCTAAACTGTCGAAGGCTCCAGCTTTAATGAGAGCTTCCAGTACAGGACGTGTAAGCTTCGCATCTTGCATTCTGATGCAGAAGTCTTCGATGGAGCGGAATTTCCCACCTCTTTCCCTTTCCTTAATAATCTCAGCAACCTGCCCCTTAGAGACTCCTTTTATCGCGGTCAAGGGAACCCTTATGCTATCCTCCTCAACAGAGAAATAAAGTTCGCTATTGTTTATATCAGGGGGTAGTAGCTTGATGTTCATTGCGCGGCATTCCTCAGCGAAGAAGGCAAGTTTGTCCTTATTCTCCATATGACTTGTGAGCAGGGCGGACATATATTCAAGGGGATGATGTGCTTTTAGGTATGCAGTTTGATAGGCGAGGAGCGCATAAACGGCAGAGTGCGACTTGTTAAAGCCGTAGGAAGCGAAGTTAGCCATCTGATCGAATATCTCCTCAGCTACTTCCCTTTTCACCCCTCTTTTTTGGGCACCTTCTATGAAAAGCGGTTTCATCTGATTCATCATATCAGCCTTTTTCTTGCTCATCGCCCTCATAAGCGTTTCTGCTTGTCCCATTGTGAAGCCAGCGAGCTTTGCCGCTATCTGCATAACCTGTTCTTGGAAAACAAGAACCCCCCTCGTTTCATCGAGGATTTCCTTCAAAACTGGGTGGAGATAGTTCTTGGTATTCTCTTTTTTATTCCTAATGAATTCATCCACCATTCCAGACCTAAGTGGACCGGGGCGATAAAGGGCGAGCAAGGTTATGAGGTCGTCAAATCTCGTGGGTTTCGAATCCCGTAAAAGTTTCCTCATACCACTGCTTTCCAGCTGGAAGACACCTACCGTTTCGCCCTTTGAAAGCAAGTTATATGTTTTTTTATCGTTCAAAGGAATTTTATTTAACTCTATTTTTTCTCCTTTCCTTTTCGCAACATTTTCAATGCAGGATTCAACAACGGTTAGGGTTCTTAATCCGAGAAGGTCCATTTTGAGAAGACCGACTTTTTCCAAAGCGTCTTTGTCGAACTGTGTTGTCAGTCCAAAACCTTCTGTGGATCGCTGGAGGGGCACAAGTTCTTCCAACGGTTCAGGAGCGATAACAACCCCCGCGGCGTGTGTGCTTGCATGCCGAGACAATCCCTCCAAAGCGCGGGCAGTATCAAGCAGGCGCCTTATTTGCTCGTCTGTCTCATAGAATTCTCTCAAGTTTGCATCATTTGCTATTGCCTCGTTTATGGTTGAGCCTTGAGGAACGAGCTTAGCTATTCTATCAACCGTTGATAATGGAATTTCTAAAGCCCTGCCTGCGTCCCTTATCGCAGCTCTCGCTGCCATCGTTCCGAAAGTGATTATTTGCGCTACTTTATCCTTGCCGTATTTATCTATGACATATCTAATTACCTCTTCACGGCGAACATCGCAGAAATCCAAATCTATATCGGGCATACTCACCCGCTCGGGATTGAGAAATCTCTCAAATAGCAGTCCGTATTTAAGGGGGTCTAACTGGGTTATTCCCAGGACATATGAGACTATACTACCGGCTGCCGAGCCTCTCCCCGGACCGACTGGAATACCTCTTTCTTTGGCCGCTTTGACTATGTCCCAAACGATGAGGAAATAGCCGGAGTATCCTTTTTCCTTGATGATTGAAAGCTCGTATTTTAAACGTTCCTTTGCTTTTTCATCTCCGTTTGGGTAGCGTTTGGGGAAATTGTCCCAACAAATTTTCTCCAAATAGAAATCTAAGGTATATCCATCGGGTACCTGGAAATAGGGCAGATATGGTGTTCCTAACTCGAGTTCTAAATTACATTTAGCGGCGATTTCAAGTGTGTTGTTTATCGCTTCTGGGACATCGTAAAAGAGCTCGTTCATCTCCTTGGGAGTTTTGAAGTAAAATTCGGGGGTACCGAAGCCGATTTTTTTCGGTTTGTTCACGGTGCTTCCTGTGCCAATGCAGATCAGAACATTGTGAATATCAGCCTGTTTTTTATGGCAATAATGGACATCATTTGTTGCCACAAGGGGAATGGAAAGTCGTTTGCTTAATTCTATCAATGCCTCTCGCGTTTTCTTTTCCTCTGGAAGACCGTGGTCCTGAAGCTCAAGATAGAAATTGCGCTCACCGAAAATCTCCTTGTATTCCAGGGCAGCCTTTTCAGCTCCCTCATAGTCATTTTCAAGTATCTTGCGAGATATCTCCCCGACAAGACAGCTGGAAAGGGCTATCAACCCCTCGCTATGCTTGGCAAGAAGCTCCTTATCAACCCTCGGTTTATAGTAGAAACCTTCAGTGTTTGCGTAAGAAACCAATTTAATGAGGTTTTTATATCCTTTTAAATTTTTAGCGAGGAGAATGAGATGATAGGGAGATGAGTCCTTCAAGCTTTCTCTATCTGTTGCTTTGCGTTGAGCAACATACATCTCGCAGCCAATTATGGGTTTTATGCCTACCTCCTTGCACTTGAGGTAAAAGGGAATAACACCATAAAGGACACCATGGTCTGTGATAGCCAAAGCGGGCATATCCAATTGTGCGGCGTGCTCAACTATCTCGTCTATTCTACACATTCCATCCAATAGGCTGAACTCCGAGGAGATGGACAAAAGACATATTGCAGGCTCTCAGCCCTCCTTTGAGGTGGGGATTTATTGTTAATATTATATTAGAGGGGACGGGGAAAAGCAAGGATTGAAAAACCTAAGAAAGACATTGATAATTATAAATTTGCACAAGCTACCCGTGAAGAAATCGTTACCACTAACAGTGCGATGTAGTATTGGAAAAGGAAATTGATATGTTCCGGAAAAAATCTGCTGTTTTTTTCTGTTTCAATAATTAGGATAGATTCGGGGGAAGTACCATATGTTATGGAGGATGTAGAAACCCATAAATATATTTAATCCCATTGGAAGGGGGCATTAAAGCTAATTGGATGCATTTACAGCTTTAACCTTCGCTGTGTCTAATTTAGGATAACATTTAGCGTAGATAAAGTTTTCCTCCTAATAGTTTGAAAAGGAGGAGAGTAATAAAGGAGATGAAGACGAGTATCAGAGTGGCAGCAAGGGCTATTTCAATGTTTCCTATGCTCAAATTCATAAATATTGCGATTGGCAAAACCTCGGTTTTGAGTGGAGTTGCCCCTGCCACAATAATTATAGGAGCGAATTCACCCATTGCCCTTGCCCAGGTCATTATAATACCCGCAATTATCCCATTCTTTGCGAGAGGAAGGGTTACTTTCCAGAATGCCAGTGGTCTACTACAGCCAAGCGAGCGGGCGACATCTTCATAGCGTGGGGAGACATCGTCAAATGCAGCTTTACAAGCTCTGACAGCGAAAGCTGCAGCGATGGTGAATTGAGCGAGGATTATTCCATAGGTCGTATGGACGAAGTGGATGCCAAGTTTTTCTATCCATCTACCTAGCGCTGTGTCAAAGAAGACCAGTATGCTTATCCCTGCCACGAGGGGAGGAAGGACTATAGGTAAATCAAGGATTGTATCTATCAGGGTTGGTAAGGGGAACCGAAAACGGGAGAGGGCATAAGCGGATGGAATAGCGATTAACGCCGAGATGAATGTAGTGACGAGGGAGGTAATTATGCTAAGCTTTATCGCAAAGAGCATCTCTTCTGAGCGGAATGCCCGCCATAAATCGCCCAACTTGGGATAAATTGCGTCCGCTAAAATCAGAGCGATGACATAGAAAAGGTATATGAATAAGAGAGAGGAAGTGGTTGTCTGGAAGAAGAGCTCTTTTCGTCTTGCCGATGATACTTTCATTTCTTCTTATTCTTCAAGGAATTTGGAATAGAGAAGCCATGTTTTTTAAATATACTCTGCGATTTACTGGATTGGACAAACTCAAGGAAAGCATATGCGAGTTCCTTATTGTTGCTGAATTTCAAAACGCCAAGGGGAATTGTGGAATCTATTCTGTAGCGTGGGTCAATAGGGATGATATCTATAGAATTTCTGATTCTATAAGCCGTTGAGTTCCAAATAATTGTTGCGTCAATATGTTTCAGCTTTATTGTATTCCCCAGCTCTGGTTCTTGCATAGCCATATACTTGGTATTTTTCCAGATTGCTTCTGCCAATCCCTTAGCCCCAAGTACCTTTTCTGCTTTCTTGAATATCTCATCGGAAATTTTGCCTATAGCACAAGCTTCCTTATTGCCTAAACCTATTCTGAGGTCTTCCCTGCGAAAATCAAGTATTGACTTGATCTTCTTGGGGTTCCCTTTCTGAACCGCTATAACGGGGGTGAAAAGTGCGACTGGTGCCCATTTTTCAATTAACCCTTTTTTAATAGCCTGGTCCATATACCAATCTTCGCCGGGCATATATAGGTCGCCACTTTTGGCAAATGTTATCTGCGCCAACAGGCAAGGTGAGCCGGCAAAGGTAAATTCAACCTTTGTTCCGTATTGTTTTTCAAATTCCTTGCCTATCTCCAACATTGGGGGGCTAATTGCTGCTCCACAATAGACGAAAAGTTTGTCTCCTTTCACACCCTTACAGGTGGAAAGAGATGGAAGAGAAAGTATCAAAATAAGAAACATAAGGAAGGCATTGTTAAGCTTTTTCATTTTCCTTCACCAAAAAAACTTATACACTTTATCTGTGTCAATATAATGAATTTTTTGTGTCAAATTGGGTTGTACTGAATGCTGTCGCTCTATTTTAAAAACTTGTTCGTAGTAGGGATAAATCACTCTCTATTTTGAGATGTGATACTGCACAATGAGTGGGGAAGATGTATAAATTGCGTTTTAGAAGCTAAAAACAGTTTGAATAGATTTCCTTAACATTTGAAATTATCCGGCGCACAAGCTACACGAGAACATTCGGGTTCGCTAAAAGCACCGTGAAGTAGATGAGATAATAATTGCTTAAGATGGAAACATTATCATTTGCCGTTTTTTATTTATTTGCTAAAATAATTTAGTCAAATATGGAGAGAGCTGAGGAATTACTAATCGCATTAGGTGGCAAAGAAAACATAGAGAAAATGGATGCCTGCATCACCCGTCTTCGCCTGGAGGTCAAAGATGCTGGTAAAGTAAACGAGGCGAGGCTCAGGCAATTGGGAGCTCTGGGTGTGGTTAAGATGGGTAAAGCGGTGCAGGTAATTTTCGGAACAACCGCAGAGGCAATAGAAGCGGAATTGAGGAAGCTTTGGCAGGGATGAAAATTGTAGTTTGCCCCGATTCATTTAAAGGAAGTCTTCCGGCTTGGCAAGTTGCTGAAGCTATTTCTAAGGGTTTGAGATGTGAACTTCCCGAGGCGGAAGTGATAGAGCTTCCTCTTGCCGATGGTGGTGAGGGAACCGCTTTTATTATGGCAAAAGCCACAAACGGTAAACTGATTAGAAAAAAAGTAACGGGACCGCTTGGCGAAAAAGTTAACGCTCATTTTGCCCTGCTTGGGGATGGCAAAACCGCCGTGGTGGAAATGGCCCAAGCAGCTGGACTTTCCCTCGTTCCACCCAAGAAAAGGAATCCCCTTAAAACAACGACTTATGGTGTTGGTGAACTAATAAAGTTTGCTCTTGACGAAGGAGTTGAAAGGATAATAGTAGGCATTGGAGGTTCGGCGACTAATGACGCAGGGATTGGTATGGCTCAAGCGATTGGCTTCAGGATATTAGACGAAAACGGAGAGGATGTCCCCTTGGGTGGGGAGGGACTTTTAAAAATGGAAAAGATAGAGATAGACGAAGTGGACAAACGATTACAAAATGTTAAAATTATCATTGCATCAGATGTCCAGAACACCCTCCTGGACGCAGCGCGTGTCTACGCTCCCCAAAAAGGAGCGAAGGCAGAGGATATAATCCTTTTGGAAGAGGGATTGAGGCGTTTCGCTGAAGTTGTTAGGAGATGCCTCGGAAAGGATGTGTTAAACTTGCCAGGCGGAGGCGCTGCTGGAGGGTTAGGAGCGGGTCTTGTTGCTTTTTTGAATGCTACCCCCTCCTCGGGTATAGACACGGTACTGGACTACATAAATTTTGACGAGAAAGTCAAAGGCTCTGACCTGATAATAACTGGTGAAGGAAAATTGGATAAGCAAACTGCATATGGAAAGGCGATTTCTGGAGCGATAAGACGAGCTCAAGGTAAGCCCGTTATCGCTCTTGCTGGAGAAGTAGAGGAAGGATTGGACCTTTCTCTTTTAGGGATTACCTCCGCATTATCCATTGTCAATGGTCCTATGACTTTGCGCCAAGCGATGAAAAAAACTCCCTTGCTTTTGGAATCAACAGCGAGGGAGATAGCAAAAATATTAAAGATAGGGGGTATGTTGTATGAAAGAGCTTGACCTCGTGACGAAAATCGTTTTGGAAGAGGTCGAAAAAATAGCCAGGGAGCATGATATGAAAGCTTACCTCGTCGGCGGCTTCGTGAGGGACTGGTTGTTGGAAAGAGAAACTAAGGACATAGACCTTGCGACCGACGGGGACCCGCTCCTCCTTGCTAACGATATTGCCTCCCAGCTGGGTGGCAAGATAATCGTTATGAATGGCTATAGGGTGATAAGGTGCCTCCTCCCAGGCAGGATACAGGTGGATGTATCCAGTTTAACTGGCACAGTGGAAGAGGATATGGCGAGAAGGGATTTTACAGCTAACGCCTTAGCGGTTCCTCTTGATGACCTAAATACCTTGATAGACCCATTCAACGGCAAAAAGGACATAGAGGAAAAGGTCCTCAGGATGGTATCCGAGGAGGCGTTCGTAGAGGATCCCTTAAGGATGTTGAGAGCTATCAGGCTGGCAGCTGTCCTGGGTTTCACCATTGAGGAACAAACCAAGGAGGCAATCAGGAAACACGCACCTCTTATAACGCAGGCTCCTCCCGAAAGGGTAAAAGAGGAGCTTTTCCTACTGTCCCGGGTTACTCCTTGTTATTCCTACATCCTGCTTATGGAGGAACTTGGGCTGTTGATGGGTATTCTCCCCGAGCTCTCGGCTTTGAAAGGAGTTATGCAGGATGGGGACGATGTATTTGAGCATTCCGTCAACACCCTAAAGGAAGTCGAGAACCTTCTGGCTGAGGGATTCGCCGATATAAAGCTTGATAGCAAGGATGCCTTCATACTCAAGCTTGGCGCTCTTATTCACGATGTGGGCAAGTTTGCCACACGCAGAACCGAGCCGGATGGAACAGTGAGGTTCATCGGACATGATGTTCTCGGCGAATCTATGATGCGGGAAATAGGAAGGCGTTTGAGACTTTCCAAAAAGGATGTGAAGACACTAAGGAGATTGGTCAGACATCACCTGCGTCCTGCCTTTCTCAGCCATTTTGGTGAACTCTCTCATCGTGTGGTATTTCGTTTCTTCCAGGACCTTAAAGAGGATGCCATCCTGTTGCTTCTACTCTCATACGCCGATAGGTTAGCTACAAAGAAAGTTAGCGAGGAGGAACTGGAAAAGCACAAACAGCTTACCTTGAAGCTTATAGAGGAAGCGAAGAAGGAGAGTCGCCGACCGAGAAGACTATTGAGTGGAAGAGATATAGTGCAGGAATTCGGACAGCTCCCTGGTCCAACAATTGGCAGGCTACTGCGGCTCTCGGAAGAGGCCTATGCCGAGGGTTTGATAAGCACCAAAGAAGAGGCTTTGGATTTTGTGCGTCGCCTCTTAGATGAGGAATCTTAAAGGATGGGCTGACCTCCATATCCATTCGTCATTTTCCGATGGAGAGTGGAGCCCTCAGGAGATAATCCAGGAAGTAGTTAGGCTTGGACTTCGGGCTATTGCGATTACCGACCATGATTCGGTATCAGCAATAGCAAAGGCAGAGAAGGAAGCCTCCACGGCGGGGATAGAACTCATCCCCGCCGTGGAGATTAATACCGATTACAACGATAGGGAAATCCACATCCTTGGCTATTATATTGATATTGAATACCCTCAACTTCTAAAGGCTCTTAAGAAACAGAGGGAGGCAAGGTTGCGGAGAAATGAAGAAATTATAAAAAGATTGAAAAAGCTTGGTTTCAAACTAACTTTGGAAGAGGTGTTGGAGCGGGCTAAAGGTGAGTCAATAGGCAGACCGCATATCGCCCAAACGCTTGTTGATAAAGGCTATGCGGAAAGCAAAGAGGAGGCTTTCTCTAAGTGGTTGAAAAGGGATAGCCCAGCTTATGTACCCCGTTATTCAATGTTCTGGCAAGAGGCTGTGAGAATAATAAATCAGGCGGGTGGCATTGCTGTTCTCGCTCATCCAGGGAAATCTTTTGTCGATCATTTGATACCTCAAATGGTCAAGGAAGGTATATTAGGAATAGAAGTATGGCATCCTTCACATTGCCCCGAGGATTCACTTCATTATCTGGAAATAGTAAGGGCATACTCCCTCCTTGCAACCGGGGGCTCGGACGCCCACTCTAAAAAGGATATCCTCCTTATTGAGCAGTGTAAAGTGAGCTACGAAAGAGTCTTGGCGCTCAAGGAGCGAAAGAAGAGCCTTTCAATTTGAGGGTTACGATTTTCCAAGGGTTTATTTTTAAATAGACATTATTTTTCTCTACCTTAATTTTGTGGTCGTTCAATTCATTTCCAAGAAAATCCACAGGTACTG